>NZ_JAGYGF010000022.1:0-92203 GCF_019947305.1 Pseudomonas sp. BF-RE-21
TGAACGCCAGTTTCAACGTTCACACCGATCCACTGTAGGAGCCGGCTTGCCGGCGATGACGTCCGCATGATCGATGCAAATCCAAGGGCCCCATCGCCAGCAAGCCGGCTCCTACAACGGGGTGTGTTTCAAGTGTTGAGTTCCGGTCGATCCCGAAATTGCTCCAGCGCTTCGGGATTGGCCAGCGCGTCGGTGTTTTTCACCGGCTGGCCATGCACCACATTCCTCACCGCCAACTCGACCACTTTGCCGCTGATGGTGCGCGGAATGTCCGTCACCGCGACAATCTTCGCCGGTACGTGACGTGGCGTGGTGTTGGCGCGGATGACCTGGCGGATCTGCTGTTGCAGCGCCTCGTCCAGTTCGACGCCCTCGACCAGTCGCACGAACAGCACGACTCGCACGTCGTCTTGCCATTGCTGACCGATGGCCACGCTGTCGGTGACTTGCGGGACTTTCTCCACCTGACGGTAAATTTCCGCCGTGCCGATGCGCACGCCGCCGGGGTTGAGCACCGCGTCCGAGCGCCCATGAATCATCATCGCGCCGTGAGCCAATTGTTCGGCGTAGTCGCCCTGGGCCCAGACGCCGGGGAACAGGCTGAAATAAGACGCGCGCAGTTTTTCCCCGGTCGGGTCGTTCCACAGGCCGACGGGCATGGCCGGAAAGTGTCGGGTGCAGACCAGTTCACCTTTTTCGCCAATCACCGCGCGGCCGGCATCGTTCCAGACTTCGACCGCCATCCCCAGGCTCTTGCCCTGGATTTCGCCGCGACGCACCGCCAGCAGCGGATTGCCATTCACGAAGCACGAAACGATATCGGTACCGCCGGACATCGACGCCAGGCACAGGTCGGCCTTGAGGTCACGGTAGACGTAGTCGTAGCTTTGCGGCGATAGCGCAGAACCGGTGCACAACAAGGTTTTCAGCGTGCCGAGATCATGGCTTTGCCGAGGCTTCACGCCGTTGCTTTCCAGGGTCGCGAGGTACTTGGGACTGGTGCCGAACACGCTGATGCGCTCGTCGTCGATCAGGTCGATCAAGCGCTCCGGGCCGGGATGAAATGGCGAGCCGTCGTACAGCACCACGGCGCTGCCGACGGCCAGGGCCGACACCAGCCAGTTCCACATCATCCAGCCGCAAGTGGTGTAGTAAAACAAGCGGTCGCCGGGCCCGAGGTCGCAATGCAGGCCGTGTTCCTTGACGTGCTGCAACAGCACGCCGCCGGTGCTGTGGATGATGCATTTGGGCACGCCGGTGGTGCCGCTGGAATAGAGGATGTACAGCGGATGGGCGAAAGGCACGGCAACAAAATCCGGCTCGCCGCCCGGTTCGTAGAACGCATCCCAAAGCGTCACGCCTGCGTGGGTGCGGAAGTCTTTGATGTGCGTCTGGGGTCGTGCGTAAGGCACCACGATCAGCTGTTGCAGCGACGGCAGGCGTTCAAGGATTTCGTTGACCTTGGCGCTTTGGTCGATGTCTTTGCCGGCATAACGGTAACCGGCGCAGGTGATCAGCACTTTCGGTTCGATCTGGCCGAAGCGGTCGATGACGCCCTGGGTGCCGAAGTCCGGCGACGAACAGGACCAGATCGCCCCGAGGCTGGTGGTGGCGAGCATGGCGACCAGGGTTTGCCAGGTGTTCGGCATGCACGCGGCGACGCGGTCGCCAAGGCCGACACCGACGGCGATCAAGCTGTTTTGAAAACCGGCGACATGCTCGGCCAGTTCGGCCCAAGTCAATTGTTCGCGCTGGCCGTTTTCACCGATCGCAATGACGGCGACGGCATCGTCACGACGGCGCAGCAGGTGTTCGGCAAAGTTCAGGGTGGCGCCGGGAAACCACTGGGCGCTGGGCATGTGATCGCCTTCGATCAGCACGGCATCCGGTTGCGTATGGAAACGGATGTCGAAGAAGTCGACGATGGCTTGCCAGAAATCGACCCGTTGATCGATGGACCATTGGTGCAGGGCGGCGTAGTCGGCAATGTCGAGGTGGTGGCGCTGATTGATGGAGCGCCGGAAGGCGTCCATGCGGGTCTTGGCGATGCGTTTGGCGTCAGGTTGCCAGAGGATGTCGGACATTTTTTGCCTCTTCTTTTTCTATTTCGAGATCCAATCGCCGGCAAGCCGGCTCCTACAGGTTATCGGTGTTTTCATGAACGACGCACGACCTGTAGGAGCGAGGCTTGCCCGCGAAGAACGATAACGCGGTCTATCGCCCAATCACTGCGCCAACCACCCACCATCTATATTCCACGCCGCGCCCCGCACCTGGCTGCCGGCCTCACTGCACAAAAACAGCACCAGTTCACCCAGCTGAGGCGGCGTAACGAACTCCAGCGACGGCTGCTTCTCGGCCAGCAAATCGTGCTGCGCCTGCTGCGGATCAACCCCTTTGGCGATGCGGTCGTCAATCTGCTTCTGCACCAACGGCGTCAATACCCAGCCTGGACAGATGGCGTTGCAGGTGACGTTGGTCGTGGCGGTTTCCAGGCCGACCACCTTGGTCAAACCGATCACCCCATGCTTGGCCGCGACGTAAGCCGCCTTGCCCACCGAACCGACCTGGCCATGCACCGAAGCGATATTGATAACCCGTCCCCAACCCTTGGCGCGCATGCCCGGCAAGCTCAAACGGGTGCTGTGAAACACCGACGACAGGTTGATCGCAATGATCGAATCCCAACGCTCCACGGGAAAATCTTCCACCGACGCCACGTGCTGAATGCCGGCGTTGTTGACCAGAATGTCCACGCCGCCGAACTCGCGCTCGGCGTAGGCGATCATGTCGGCAATCTGCGCCGGGTCGCTGACATCGGCGGGGTGATGACCGACCTTGCCGCCGAACTGTTCAACCTCGGCAATCACTGTGGAGGCATCGCCGAAACCGTTGAGAATCAGGTTGGCGCCAGCCTTGGCCAGGCTGAGGGCGATGCCCAGGCCGATGCCGCTGGTGGAACCGGTGACCAGTGCGGTCTTGCCTGAAAGAGTCGTCATGAATACCTCACACAATGCCAGTGGCGTAGAAAGTACCGATCACCACAAAAACCGCCAGGGTCTTGATCAGCGTAATACAGAAAATGTCTTTGTAGGCTTCGCGGTGGGTCAGGCCGGTCACCGCCAGCAAGGTGATGACCGCGCCGTTGTGCGGCAGGGTGTCCATGCCGCCACTGGCCATCGCGGCGACGCGGTGCAGCACTTCCAGGGGAATGTTGGCCGCATGGGCCGCAGCGATGAAGTCATTGGCCATGGCCGCCAGCGCAATGCTCATGCCTCCCGATGCGGAGCCGGTGATACCGGCCAGCAAAGTCACGGTGATCGCTTCGTTGACCAGCGGGTTGGGAATGCTTTTGAGCCAGTCGGCCAGCACCAGAAAGCCTGGCAAGGACGCGATTACCGCACCAAAACCGTATTCGGACGCCGTGTTCATTGCTGCCAGCAATGAACCGCTGACTGCACTTCTGCTGCCTTCAGCCAACTTGCCGCGAATCGCCTGGAAGCCGAACACCAACACCATGATGATGCCGACCAGCAAGGCAGCCTGAACTGCCCAGATCGCCGTGAGTTTGGCGACATCGGTGGTTACCGGTGCGGCCATGCCTGGCAGCGCGAGGCTGTGGGTCTTGCCGTACCACTGGGGAATCCACTGGGTAAACAACAGGTTCATGATGCCGACGGCCAACAGCGGCGACAGCGCGATCCATGGATTCGGCAGTTTGATATCGGCAGCGGTTTCCGGCTCGTTGCGCAGGTCGGTGCCGTAGCCTTCGCCCGAAATCTGAGCCTTGTTGCGCTGGCGCTGCAGAAACGCCATGCCGGCGCAGACCACGAAGATTGCGCCGATCAAACCCAGCCACGGCGCCGCCCACGCGGTGGTGTTGAAGAAGGTGCTGGGGATGATGTTCTGGATTTGCGGGGTGCCGGGCAGGGCGTCCATGGTGAACGAGAAGGCGCCGAGGGCGATGGTCGCCGGGATCAGGCGCTTGGGAATATTGCTCTGGCGGAACATCTCGGCCGCGAACGGGTAGACCGCAAACACCACCACAAACAGCGACACGCCGCCGTAAGTGAGCAGGGCGCAAACCAGCACGATCACCAGCATCGCCTGACGGGTGCCGAGCAGGCGAATCGCCGCCGCAACGATGGAGCGCGAAAAACCCGACAGCTCAATCAGCTTGCCGAACACGGCGCCGAGCAGGAACACCGGGAAATACAGTTTGATGAAGCCGACCATTTTCTCCATGAACACCCCGGTGAAAGCAGGGGCGACGGCGGAAGGGTCGGTGAGCAGGACGGCGCCGAGGGCGGCAATCGGGGCAAAAAGGATAACGCTGTAGCCACGGTAGGCCGCGAGCATCAGCAGCGCGAGGGCTGCCAAGGCAATGATCACACTCATGGTGTGTCTCCTGGATTGTTATTTTTGTGGGGTGAAACGGTGTGGGGGAGGGCTTTAGCGAGATTTGTGCCAAGGTGGCAACATATTGAAATATAAGGATATTTATTGTTTTTTCAGAGGCGGATGAGCGTATTTGTCTCTGTTTTGAGATTTTTTGTGATGTCGAGGGCCTCATCGCCGGCAAGCCGGCTCCTACAGGGTGCGTGTTGTGAATGCGATCTCCTGTAGGAGCCGGCTTGCCGGCGATGAGCGCGCAGCGCTCCGAGGGAGTGTCTAACAATGGAGATACATGTCTCTTTATTGAGACTCTGCAATCCCCAACGCCACCATCTTCTTGTACAACGTCGACCGCCCAAGCCCCAGCCGCGCCGCCGCCTCAATCACTTTTCCACCGCATTGCGCGAGGGCCGATTCAATCAACTGCCGGTCAAACCGTTCACGTGCCTCACTGAACGTCTCGTGTGCCACCGACTCAACCTTTAAAGGCGCCACACGCTCCACCGGTGTAAACGTACCAATCGCCGCGCGGATATCGGTCGCGTTCAGCATCAGATCGTCACTGAGCAATGCCGCCCGTTCCAGCACGTTGCGCAACTCGCGAATGTTCCCTGGCCAGGCGTGTCGGGCCAGCAACTCCAGCGCTTCGCGGTTCAGCTCGTGCTGACTGCGCAGTTCTTCAAGAATGGCCTCGCTCAAGGCCGGCAAATCATCGAGACGATCACGCAGCGGCGGCACCTGGATCGGCAGCACATTGAGGCGGTAATACAAATCGGCGCGAAACTCGCCGCGTTTGATCGCCGCTTCAAGGTCGGTGGAGGTCGCGGCGATCACCCGCACATCGCTCTGAATCACTTCGTTGGACCCGACCGGTTCGAATTCCTTTTCCTGCAACACCCGCAGCAGCTTGCTTTGCAGCGGCAGCGGCATGTCGCCGATTTCATCGAGAAACAGCGTACCGCCCTGAGCAATCTGCAACTTGCCGACGCGACCCTTGCGATCGGCGCCGGTAAACGCGCCGGGGGCGGTGCCGAAAAATTCGGCCTCAAGCAGCGCCTCGGGAATCGCTGCGCTGTTGATGCTGACGAAAGCCTTGTGCGCACGGGGTGATGCGCCATGAATCGCCTGCGCCAGCAGTTCTTTGCCGGTGCCGGTTTCGCCGAGCAGCAAAACGGGGGAATCAGCACTGGCACTGCGTCGGGCGCGGCGTTTGACTTCGAGGCTGGCCGCGCTGGTGCCGATAAAATGCGCGAAGTTGTACTTGGTCTGCCGCGCCCGCAGCAGCGAGCGGGTGGAGGCCAGTTCTTCCTGCATGCTCATGTAGCGTTTGAGCATCGGGGACAGGCTGCGCAACTCATCGAACAACGCAAAACCGATGGCGCCGATCACCACGCCGGCGTCGTCGTGGATCGGCAGGCGCATCACCACCAACGGTTCTTTGGGGGTGTCCTGCATGTCGAGCAGAATCGGTCGGCCGGTGCGCACCACTTCCCGCAGCAGGCTGCCGGGGATCACACTTTCGCAGGCCTTGCCGATGGCCACTTGCGCCGAATCCAGACCGAAGCGTCGGGCATAACGTTCGTTCATCCAGACGATGTTCGCGTCGCGATCGACAATCACCGTGCCTTCACTGGACTGCTCGATGATCTCGAACAGCGAACGGATCGCCAACAGACGAACGCGCTGGTAATCCTTGAGGCTTTCGGTGGTGTTCATAGTGCAGATCCTGATTGTGTATTGCTTGGTCCGGCCTCTTCGCGGGCAAGCCTCGCTCCTACAGGGGATCGCGTTCACCTGTAGGAGCGAGGCTTGCCCGCGAAGGCAGCGACGCGATTTTATGCCTGCTGCAGATGCGCCGCCGCCAACAGCTCTTTGGTGTACGGATGCTGCGGTGAATCAAACACGTCGTGGCTGGCGCCGCTTTCCACCACTTTGCCGTCCTTGATCACGATCATGTCGTGGGCCAGGGCGCGCACCACCGCCAGGTCGTGGCTGATAAACAGATACGTCAGGCCGTGTTTTTCCTGAAGCTGGCGCAGCAGTGCGACCACTTGTTTCTGCACGGTGCGGTCCAGCGCCGAGGTCGGTTCGTCCAGCAGGATCAGCGCGGGCTTCAGCACCAGCGCCCTGGCGATGGCGATGCGTTGGCGCTGGCCGCCGGAGAATTCGTGGGGGTAGCGATGGCGGCTTTGCGGGTCGAGGCCGACTTCCTGCAAGGCCCGAATCACTTCGGCCTTGCATTCGTCCGCCGTCAACTGGCTGTGCACTTCCAGGCCTTCACTGATGATTTGTGCCACGGACATCCGTGGGCTGAGGCTGCCGAAAGGGTCCTGGAACACCACCTGCATTTTCTTGCGCCATGGCCGCAGTTGCTTTTGCGTCAGGCCGTCCAGCGCCGCGCCCTGAAAGCGAATGCTGCCTTCGGAGTCGAGCAGGCGCAGGATCGCCTGGCCCAGTGTCGACTTGCCCGAGCCGGACTCACCCACAATGCCCAATGTCTTGCCCCGCTGGACATTCAGGCTGATGCCGTCCACGGCATGCAAGTACGTTTTGCGCTGAAACAGCCCGCCACCGAGGGGGAAGCGCACGCAAAGATTGTCCACTTCCAGAACGTTCTCGCGCTCGTCACGGGGCAGCGCCTGGCCTTCCGGTTCGGCGTTCAGCAGTACGCAGCTGTAGGGATGTTTCGGCTCGGTGAACAGCGTTTCGCACGGCGCCTGTTCGACGATTTCCCCGGCCTTCATCACGCACACACGCTGAGCGATGCTGCGCACCAGATTGAGGTCATGGCTGATCAGCAGCAATGACATGCCGAGCCGCTGTTGCAGGGACTTGAGCAGGATCAGGATCTTGCGCTGCACCGTAACGTCGAGCGCAGTAGTGGGCTCGTCGGCGATCAGCAACTCCGGCTCGCAGGCCAGCGCCATGGCGATCATCACCCGTTGCCGCTGGCCGCCGGACAGTTGATGCGGATACGCCTTGAGCCGCTCTTTGGGCTTCTGGATGCCCACGAGGTGCAGCAGCTCCAGAATCCGCGCCTGCGCAGCTTTGCCGGTCAGGCCCTTGTGCAGCAGCAGGGTTTCACCGATCTGCTTTTCAATGCTGTGCAGCGGATTGAGCGAGGTCATCGGCTCCTGGAAGATCATGGCGATGCGGTTGCCCCGCAACTCTCGCAAAACCCTGGACGAAGCGCCGAGCAACTCCTTGCCGCGATAGCGGATGCTGCCGCTGGTTTCGGTGCCGGTCTCGGGCAGCAGTTGCAGGATCGAGTGCGCGGTCACCGATTTGCCGGAACCCGACTCACCCACCAGCGCCAGGCATTCACCGGGGCGGATGTCCAGACACAGGTTGCGCACCACGGTCTGGCCGCTGAAGGCCACGCAGAGGTCACGGATTTCGATCAGGTTGTTACTCATATCAACAGTCCGCGTCAGGATCGAGGGTCAAAGGCATCTCGCAACGCCTCGCCGATAAACACCAGTAAAGACAGGATCAACGCCAGGGTAAAAAACGCGGTCAGCCCCAGCCACGGCGCTTGCAGATTCTGCTTGCCCTGACCGATCAACTCGCCCAGCGAGGCACTGCCGGCCGGCATGCCGAAACCGAGGAAGTCCAGCGCGGTGAGCGTCGAAATAGCCCCGGTCAAAATGAACGGCAGGTAGCTCAGCGTCGCGTTCATCGCGTTGGGCAGGATGTGCCGCACGATGACTTTGCGGTCGGTCAGACCCAGTGCCCGCGCAGCCTTGACGTATTCGAGGTTGCGCCCGCGCAGGAACTCGGCACGCACCACGTCCACCAGTGCCAGCCAGGAAAACAACGCCATGATCCCCAGCAGCCACCAGAAATTCGGCTCGACAAACCCCGACAGAATGATCAGCAGGTACAGCACCGGCAGACCCGACCAGACCTCCTGCAAACGCTGGCCGATCAGGTCAACCCAGCCGCCGTAATAGCCTTGCAGCGCGCCGGCGGCGATGCCGATCAGTGCGCTGACAAAGGTCAGCATCAGTGCAAACAGAATCGACACCCGCGCGCCGAAAATCACCCGTGCCAGCACGTCGCGAGCCTGGTCGTCGGTGCCCAGCCAATTCACATTCGACGGTGGACTTGGTGCCGGTTTGTTCAGGTCGTAGTTAGGCGTGTCGTCGCTGAACGGGATCGGCGGAAACAGCAGCCATCCGCCGTCCTTTTTAATCAGCTTCTGTACATAGTCACTGCGGTAATCCGCCTGGAACGGCAGTTGCCCGCCGAACGCCTGCTCGGTGTAGCGCTTGAACGCCGGGAAGTACAACGAGCCCTGATAACTGACCACCAGCGGTTTGTCGTTGGCGATCAGCTCGCCACCGAGGGTCAGCAAAAACAGGCCGACAAATAGCCACAGCGACCACCAGCCACGGCGGTTTTTCTTGAATCGGTCGAAACGGCGGCGCGCCAACGGCGAAAGCTTGAACATCAGGCATTCCTCGCGGCGAAGTCGATACGCGGGTCGACCAGGGTGTAGCACAGGTCGCCGACCAGTTTTATCAGGAGGCCGAACAGCGTGAAGATGAACAGCGAACCGAACACCACCGGATAATCCCGCGACACTGCGGCTTCATAGCTCATGCGGCCCAGGCCATCGAGGGAGAAGATCACCTCGATCAACAACGAGCCGGCGAAAAATACGCTGATGAACGCCTGAGGTATGCCCGACACCACCAGCAGCATGGCATTGCGGAACACGTGGCCGTACAGCACGCGACGTTCGCTCATGCCTTTGGCGCGCGCCGTGACCACGTACTGACGGGTGATTTCATTGAGGAAGGAGTTTTTGGTCAGGATCGTCAATGTGGCAAATCCACCGATGACCAGCGCCGTGACCGGCAACACCAGGTGCCAGAAATAGTCGGCGATCTTGCCCACGGTGGACAGCGAGTCGAAATTGTCCGAGACCAGGCCGCGCACCGGAAACCAGTTCAGCGACGTGCCGCCGGCGAACACCACGATCAGGAACATCGCAAACAGGAACGCCGGCATCGCGTAGCCAATGATGATCGCGGTGCTGCTCCAGATATCGAATTGGCTGCCGTGGTGCACGGCTTTGCGGATGCCCAGCGGGATCGACACCAGATAGGTGATCAGCGTAGCCCAGAGCCCGAGGGAAATGGTCACCGGCATTTTTTCGAGGATCAGGTCGGTGACCGTGGCGCCGCGGAAAAAGCTTTTGCCGAAGTCCAGTCGCGCGTAACTGGTGAGCATCAACCACAGGCGTTCATGGGCCGGTTTGTCGAAGCCGTATTGTTTTTCGATTTCCTTGATCAGTTGCGGGTCGAGGCCGCGACTGGCTCGCGAACTGCCGCTCATGACCTCGCCGGAGCCGCCGCCGACGCTGGCGCCGCCGATGCCTTGCAGGTGCGCGATCGCCTGTTCGACCGGGCCGCCTGGCGCGGCCTGAACGATGACGAAGTTGACCAGCAGAATGATCACCAGGGTCGGAATGATCAGCAGCAGGCGCCGCAGAATATAAGCCCACATCAGTGCGGCCCTCCGGGTTTGCCGCGCTTGATCAGTTCGGCGGTCATCTGTTGGTTGGTCAGCGGCGTGGTGCTCACTTCCCACCAGCTCTCGATGGCTTCGTCATTGGCTGCTTGCACGCTGGGAATGCCGAAACGGTTCCACCACACGGTCGAGCTGCCCGGCGGGTAATAGTTGGGAATCCAGTAATAGTTCCATTGCAGTACCCGGTCGAGGGCATGGGCGTAGTGCAACATGTCGGCCTGGGTGGTGGCGCGGACCAGACCGTTGACCAGCGTATCGACCGCCGGGTTCTTCAACACCATGTAGTTGTTGGAGCCCGGATCGTTGGCCGCTGCCGAACCAAAATAGTTATTCAACTCGTTGCCCGGCGACGTGGTGACCGGGTAGCCGGTGACGATCATGTCGTAATCCCGGGACATCAGGCGATTGACGTATTGGGAGGAGTCGATGCGGCGGATGTTCAGGTCGATGCCGATCTGCTTCAGCGTGCGCTTGTAAGGCAACAGCAAACGGTCCATACCGTTCTGACTGACCAGGAAGGTAAAGCTCAGCGGCTGGCCCTCGGCATTCACCAATTGATCGCCATCGGGTTTCCAGCCGGCCTGTTCGAGCAAATCCAGTGCTTGCAGTTGTTTGTCGCGGATCACGCCACTGCCGTCGGTTTTCGGCGCTTCGAAGACTTTGGTGAACACCTCGTCGGGGATCTGCCCGCGCAGCGGTTCGAGAATCGCCAGTTCGGCAGCATCCGGCAGGCTGCGGGCGGCGAGGGCGGAGTTGGAGAAGAAACTCTGCTGGCGGATATACATATCGCGCATCATCTGCCGGTTGCTCCATTCGAAATCCCACAGCATCACCAGTGCCTGGCGGACGCGGCGGTCCTGGAACATCGGGTTCTGCAGATTGAACACAAAGCCCTGGGCCGATTGCGGCGCTTCTCTGGCCAGGTGCGCCTTTTGCAGGCGACCGTCGCTGAGGGCCGGGCTTTCGTAACCGATGGAGTAGGCGGTGGCGGAGAATTCGCGGTTGTAGTCGTAGGCACCACCGCGCAACACCTGACGTGCGACATCGGTATCGCCGAAGTACTCGATGCTGAAGTGATCGAAGTTGTACAGCCCACGGCTGACCGGCAGGTCCTTGCCCCACCAGTCCGGATTGCGTTCGAAGGTGATGCTGCGCCCGGAGTCGACCTTGCCCACCCTGTACGGGCCGCTGCCCAGTGGTGGCTCGTAACCACCACCGCTGGCGAAATCGCGGGTTTTCCACCAGTGCTCGGGAAACACCGGCAAGGTTGCGATGTCGAGGGGCAGGGTACGGTTTTCGTTGCTTTTGAAGTCGAAACGCACCGTCAGCGGGGATTCCACCTCGACGCCTTTGACGTCGGCGAACTGGGTGCGATAACGCAAGCTGCCCTGGGTCATCAGCAGGTCGAAGGTGTAACGCACGTCTTCGGCGGTGATCGGCTTGCCGTCGGCGAAGCGAGCCTTGGGGTTGAGGTAGAAACGCAGCGATAACCCGTCATCCGAACGCTCCATCTTCTGCGCCACCAGACCGTACACGGTGTACGGCTCGTCCTGCGAACGCTGGGCCAGCGGCGAATAGATCAAGCCGTCGATCTGTGTCACGCCGATGCCTTTGTCTATATAAGGCAGGACATGGTCGAAATGCCCGATCTCGATCGCCGAGCGACGCATCGTACCGCCCTTGGGCGCTTGCGGATTGGTGTAGGCAAAATGACTGAAGCCGGCCGGGTACTTGGGCGGTTCGCCGTAGACGGTCAGCGCGTGTTGCGGTGCGGCGTTCACACCGGCGGCGCCCAGTAGCAGGGTCACGGCAGTGAACAACAAAACAGGGAAAGCCAGTCGCATTTTCAGCCTTAGAGCCGGGTGATCGATAACCGCAATTTGTACGCTAGCGGCGCGTCCCTCGCCAGTCGTATCACGTACCCGAAACACGACGGCCCACCAAAAGGCGGGCCGTTGTGCATGAAACTACGCGAATGACTCAGTCCTGACGGCTGGTCACTTCGAGCAAGTGGTAGCCGAACTGGGTCTTGACCGGGCCTTGCACGACGTTGATCGGTGCGCTGAAGACCACGGTGTCGAATTCCTTGACCATCTGGCCCGGACCGAACGAACCCAGGTCACCGCCCTGACGGCTGGACGGGCAAGTGGAGTTGGCTTTGGCAACTTCGGCGAAATCGGCGCCAGCCTCGATTTGGGCTTTGAGTTCGTTGCACTTGTCTTCGCTGGCAACCAGGATGTGACGGGCAGTGGCTTTAGCCATGGAAAAATACTCCTTCTAATGTTCAGTAAAGTGCTCAGCCTACCGGATTCAGTAGGCTATTTCTCCTCAAAGTTCCGCTCGGGTCACAGACCCGCCTTGCGCAGACGTTCGGCATGTTCCACGTACAGGTCAATCGGGTCGATGTCTTTGCGAACCCGACCGACTGTCTGGCTGATGCTGTCCAGGTGGTCCAGCGGATAGTCGGAGCGGATCACCTTGCCCAGATGAGAGCTGAAGCGGCCGACCATGCCGTCGTTTTGCTCAGCCTCGATGGTGAAGTACCTGGCAAAAGCACGGGAGCACCCATTCAGTGGGTCAAGTGCGTTGAGCCCTTCATCGAGGAGGTTGCCCTGCAGGGTTCCGCTCCAGGAATAGTAGCGAACGCCGTTGACCCGCTCGCTGCCCTTGCCGCCCCAGGTTTTCGGCAGTCCTTGAGGGTATTTCTCGTTAAACGCGCTGACGCCTTCGGTGGTCAAGGCATTGAGCGCAGCGATCGCGTTTTGTGGCAGGTGGCGGTCGCCACTCAACAAGGACAGGAAGTCAGCGAACAACGTGGCCACCGTATCGGCGACCTGTTCCGGCAGCTGTCCAGGCGTCAGCGCCTTGCGCAGGAAATCCGCCAGTTCCGAGCCATGGTTGGGCCCGCTAACCGAGGTCACCGACGCAACGATTTGCGGCGCTATCGCTGCGGCATAGCGGGCGGCCAGCGCTCCCTGGCTGTGCCCGATCAGGTTGACCTTGTCTGCACCGGTCCCTTCCAGCACCCGTTCGATCTGTGCCAGAAGCTGGTCACCTCGCGCTTCATTGGTATGGGTAGCCGACAGGTGTGGGATGAACACTCTGGCGCCGGCGCTCCTGAGGGTTTGCTTGATGTCATGGAACAGTTCGAAAGGGCCGATCCGATCGAAACCAAACAGGCCGTGGACCAACAGGATGGGATGGAGGGTGCTTGCATTCCGTTGCATGTTCATACCTTTTCGCGGGAGTTCGTGAGTGTGTCCGGGGCCCACTCTAAAGCACCCGGACGTTTGCGCGATGTATGAAAAAGCCGCTGTGAATGGGGGATAACGGAATAGGGAATGTACGAATATTCGAATCAGCAGGAGGCTCTTTTCCGAATGTCCGGACGTCCTTTAATCGGAGGTAGCGCAGAGTTCTGCAATGACCTACCTCCGGAATGTCATTTGCCTGTCAGCCGCGTGCGGTTCTCAGCTGTTCCGCCGCTGAACGCAACAACGTTTCGGTCCCCTCCCAGCCAAGGCAACCATCCGTCACCGATACACCGTACTGAAGCGACGGACTCAGCGGCTGGCAACCCTCGAACAGGTGACTCTCAATCATCATCCCGATCAGCGAGCGATCACCTTGCAGACGCTGCTCAAGCACATCGTTGAACACCGCCGGTTGACGTAGCGGGTCTTTGCCGCTGTTGGCGTGGCTGCAATCGACCATGATCCGGGCCGGGATCTTCAGTTTGGTCAGGTCGCTGTTCACCTGGGCGACGCTGGCGCGGTCGTAGTTCGGGCCGCGATGACCGCCGCGCAATACCAGGTGAGTGTCAGGGTTGCCGGGCGTCTGGATGATCGCGGGGTGCCCCTGACTGTCGACACCGAAATGCCGATGCGGATGAGCGGCCGAGCGCATGGCGTCACTGGCAACACCGACGCCACCATCGGTGCCGTTTTTGAAGCCGACCGGCATGTTCAGGCCGCTGGCCATTTCCCGGTGGATCTGCGATTCAGTGGTGCGGGCGCCAATGGCGACCCAGCTGAGCAGGTCGTCGAAGTACCCGGCGGCCATCGGTTGCAGCAGTTCGGTGGCAATTGGCAGGCCGAGTCGAAGCATTTCGCGCATCAGCTCCCGTGACAGGGTCAGGCCACCGGCCATGTCGTCGCTGCCGTCCAGGTGCGGATCGTAGGCCAGGCCTTTCCAGCCGACGGTGGTACGGGGTTTTTCGACGTAGGCGCGCATCACCAGCAGCATTTCATCGCTGACGTCGGCGGCGAGGCGGGCGAGGTGACTGGCGTATTCGAGGGCGGACTGCGGATCGTGAATCGAGCAAGGACCGACGATGACGAGCAAACGGGAGTCTTCACCGTTGATAATCGCGCGGACCGCATCGCGGTGGGCGGCGACTTGCCGGGTCAGGGCGTTGCTGAGCGGCAGTTGCTGTTTGAGTTGCAATGAGCTCGGCAGGCGCAAGGTCAGCGCTTCATTGGCAGGGCTCAGGGTGGACAGCGGCAAAGCAGAGACGGACGAGTTCATGTTCAGGCTTCCTGGGCGGGCGGCGGGTTCGTTCCCGCGCGCTCGGCCCTACTGGGGTGTTCGACAATTGGCCGGATTGGCTGCGTGTGTGTGCTTGCCACCTGTGGGTGACCGATCGGAGGCGGCAGGCTGTCCCGAGCGGAGGCTGCTAAATCGCCAGGCGGTAAAACTGTCGTGACGGTAATAAGTGGCGTAGTTCATGTCGTGAATCCTCAAAATGTCTGGTTGTTGCTAAAAAGTGTGGGGGCTGAAAAAACAAAACCCCCGGTCGGGAGGCCGACCGGGGGTTGAGAATTCTCTGGTGGCGACCCGTTTAAAGTGGGCGCCGTGTGGGTATCAGGCGCGCCAGTGGCTAAACCAATACCCAAAATAAAAGCTGACCGAAGCGCAAACGACATTCACCCGGGCAGCCGCAACCGAGCGCGGGGCGCTGGCGGAACGAAGCTGTGAGAGGGCGTTGAACATGGTCTGTCTCCGATGGATGCGCCGAGCTTACTAGAGGCCGGTACACGGATTCAATCAGAAATTGCTATTGGTTGCTGGCGGCGTTTTCTATCGCTTGAGTGCGTCGGCGGTTGTGACACACTCGCCGTTTAAACAAAAACACAACGTCACAAGGACGAACCATGACGACGCTGACCATCGCCGCCGCTCAATCGATCTCCATCGCCGGAGACCTGGCCGCCAATATTGCGTGGCATCAACGCTTCATGCAGGTGGCGGCGGAGCAGGGCGTGCAGTTGCTGGTGTTTCCGGAACTCTCGCTGACCGGGTACGAGCGCGGGCTGGCGGTTGAGTTGGCCATTGCACCGGAGGATTCGGTGCTGCAACCGTTGCGCGATTTTGCGCAGGAAGTCGGCGTAACGACCGTAGTCGGGATGCCTGTTCGTCTGTCGGAGCATTCGCCGGTGTTGATTGGAGCGCTGGTACTGGGCGCCGATGGTTCACTCGGGGTCTACAGCAAGCAGCATCTGCATCCCGGCGAGGAAGTCGCGTTTGCACCGGGCACTGGCGGTTCGCCCCTGACCATCGGCGGAGATACGATAGCCTTGGCGGTGTGCGCCGATTTTTCCCACGCCAGTCATGCGGCCGCAGCGGCGCAACAGGGCGCCGACCTGTATGCCGCAGGCGTGCTGATCACCGAAAATGGTTACGCCCCCGATACTGCGTTGTTGCAAGGCTATGCCGTCAGGCATTCGATGGCGGTGCTGATGGCCAACCATGGCGGTGCGACGGGGGGCTGGGAGTCGGCAGGACGCAGCGCCATCTGGGCGTCGGACGGTTCGCTGATCGCTGCCGCACCTGGCACGGGCAATCTGCTGGTCGTTGCTCGCCGCAATGCTGACAGCTGGACGGGGCGCGTCGTCGCCGTCGCGGAGGCCTGATGGGATTCGAATTACGTCCTGCGACATCGCAAGACCTCGACTTTGCTCGTGAACTGACCTGTAAAACCATGCTCCGCTACTACATTCAGCACGATCTGCTGTGGCAGGACGAGGCTTTTGATGTGGCCTGGGCGGGGCGGGAAAACTGGCTGATCGTCCGTGATGATGTACGGCTGGGTTATGTAAGCCTGAGTCGGGATGCAAGGGCCTTGTATATCCGTGAGTTACACGTGCTCGAAGTGTTCCGGGGGCAGGGCGCCGGTTCCTGGGCGATCGATCAGGTATTGGCAATGGCGTGCAAGGAACGACGCCCGGCATTGCGCCTGACGGTTTTTGAAAATAATCCGGCGAAAGCGTTATACGAGCGAAAGGGCCTGGCAGTGGTCGGCAAAGACGAGTGTTTCCTGAGAATGCAGCGCGATGTCGATGCCTCGTATCGCTGAAACACGCATGAGACAAGCCTTTCAAGATGTATTGAAACTTTTTATATGACGCTTGCCGCTAGGTCTGCCAGTTGCTTTTTGCTAAGGTGTCGGCAACTCAATAAGACCATATCGCGAGGTGTCTGCTTGATTAGGGTGCTAGTAGTCGATGACCATGATCTCGTTCGTACAGGCATTACACGAATGCTGGCTGACATCGATGGCCTGCAAGTAGTCGGCCAGGCTGAGTCCGGGGAAGAATCCCTGCTCAAGGCGCGTGAGTTGAAACCCGATGTGGTGCTGATGGACGTCAAGATGCCGGGTATCGGTGGTCTTGAAGCCACGCGCAAATTGTTGCGCAGTCATCCGGATATCAAGGTCGTCGCGGTCACCGTGTGCGAGGAAGATCCGTTTCCTACACGTTTGTTGCAGGCCGGGGCCGCGGGCTACCTGACCAAGGGCGCCGGGTTGCCGGAAATGGTCCAGGCCATCCGTCTGGTGTTTGCCGGGCAACGCTACATCAGCCCGCAGATTGCCCAGCATCTGGCGATCAAATCCTTTCAGCCGACCAACGATTCGCCCTTCGACGCACTGTCGGAGCGGGAAATCCAGATCGCGCTGATGATTGTCGGCTGCCAGAAGGTCCAGATCATTTCCGACAAACTGTGCCTGTCGCCCAAAACCGTGAACACCTACCGTTACCGAATTTTCGAAAAGCTTTCGATCAGCAGCGATGTCGAATTGACGCTGTTGGCAGTTCGTCACGGCATGGTTGATGCCAGCCTCTGAAAATGACTGACACCTTCGATCCGAGTGCTTTCCTGTCGACGGTCAGCGGACGCCCCGGCGTCTATCGCATGTTCGACAGCGAGGCACGCCTGCTCTACGTCGGCAAGGCCAAGAATCTCAAGAATCGTCTGTCGAGTTACTTCCGCAAGTCCGGCCTCGCGCCCAAGACCGCTGCGCTGGTGGCGCGTATCGCCCAGGTCGAAACGACGATCACGGCCAACGAAACCGAAGCCTTGCTGCTTGAGCAGACGCTGATCAAGGAATGGCGTCCGCCCTACAACATTCTGCTGCGCGACGATAAATCCTACCCGTACGTGTTTCTTTCCGACGGTCAGTTCCCACGCCTGAGCATTCATCGTGGGGCGAAAAAGGCCAAGGGCAAATATTTCGGCCCTTATCCCAGCGCCGGGGCGATTCGCGAAAGCCTGAGCCTGCTGCAAAAAACCTTTTTCGTTCGCCAGTGCGAAGACAGCTACTACAAGAACCGCACACGCCCATGCCTGCAATACCAGATCAAACGTTGCAAGGCGCCGTGCGTGGGGCTGGTGGAGCCCGAGGTTTACGCCGAGGACGTTCGTCACTCGGTGATGTTCCTCGAAGGGCGCAGCAATGCGCTGACCGATGAATTGTCCGCCGGCATGGAAGAGGCTGCGATCAACCTCGAATTCGAACGTGCCGCCGAATTGCGCGACCAGATCTCGTTGCTGCGCCGGGTCCAGGATCAACAGAGCATGGAAGGCGGGACCGGTGACGTCGACGTCATCGCCGCGTTCGTCAATCCGGGCGGTGCCTGTGTCCATTTGATCAGCGTGCGCGGTGGTCGGGTGTTGGGGAGCAAGAATTTCTTTCCGCAGGTGGGCATTGAGGAAGACGTTTCAGAAGTCATGGCCGCGTTTCTCGGTCAGTACTTCGTCAGCAGCCCCGAACGCGACTTGCCGAGCGAGCTGATCGTCAACGTGGTTCACGAAGACTTCCCGACCCTGATCGCGGCCATCGAAGAGCTGCGCGGTCGTGAACTGAGCATCAGTCACAGGGTTCGTGGCACGCGGGCACGCTGGCAGCAATTGGCCGTGACCAATGCCGAGCAGGCACTGGGCGCGCGCCTGGCCAACCGCCAACACGTTGCGGCACGTTTCGATGCCCTGGCCGACGTGCTGAAACTGGATGAGCCGCCGCAGCGCCTCGAGTGCTACGACATCAGTCACTCCAGCGGCGAAGCGACCGTGGCGTCCTGCGTGGTGTTCGGCCCTGAAGGTCCGATCAAGTCCGACTACCGTCGCTACAACATTGAAGGCGTCACGCCCGGCGATGACTACGCCGCAATGCACCAGGCCCTGACCCGGCGCTTCAGCAAACTGAAGGACGGGGAGGGCAAGTTGCCGGACATTCTGCTGGTGGACGGCGGCAAGGGGCAGTTGTCCATGGCGCGCGATGTGCTCAATGAGCTGGCGGTGCCCGACCTGATTCTGCTGGGCGTGGCCAAGGGTGCGACGCGCAAGGCCGGTTTCGAAACCTTGTACCTCAATGACGCCGCCCATGAATTTACCTTGCGTGGCGATTCTCCGGCGCTGCATTTGATCCAGCAGATCCGCGATGAAGCCCACCGATTTGCAATTACCGGACACCGTGCCCGTCGTGGCAAAACGCGCCGTACGTCTACGCTTGAGGGTGTGGCCGGGGTGGGTCCGACCCGTCGGCGCGATTTGTTGAAACATTTTGGTGGATTGCAGGAGCTGTCTCGTGCCAGCATCGAAGAGATCGCCAAAGCACCCGGGATCAGTAAAAAGCTCGCAGAGTTGATTTATGCAAATCTGCACAGCGAGTAGAATGCCCCCTCACCTCGTAGCCAGTTGTGCCGATGAATATCCCTAATCTGATTACCGTTCTACGCGTCCTGCTTATCCCGATCTTCATTTTACTGTTCTACCTGCCTTACCAATGGAGCTACCTGGCGTCCGCTTCGGTCTTCGCGTTTGCCGCTGCCACAGACTGGCTGGACGGATACCTGGCTCGTCGTCTGGAGCAAAGTACGCCGTTCGGGGCGTTCCTCGATCCGGTGGCCGACAAGCTGATGGTCGCCGTGGCATTGGTGCTGCTGGTGCAGGAACACGGTAATTTGTGGCTCACGCTGCCGGCTGCCGTGATCATCGGTCGCGAGATCGTGGTATCGGCACTGCGCGAGTGGATGGCCGAGCTCGGCGCTCGCGCTCACGTCGCCGTGTCGAACCTGGGCAAATGGAAAACCGCTGCGCAGATGCTGGCGCTGGTGATCCTGCTGGCCAATCCGTCGGACTTCACGTTCTGGGTCCTGGTGGGTTACGCCTTGCTGATGATCTCTGCGGGCCTGACATTGTGGTCCATGGTTCAATACCTGCGGGCTGCCTGGCCGCATCTGAAGACCGATGTGGAAAAATAAATAAAACTTTTTTGAATCAAGGGGTTGACGGAGCTTCTGGATTCTATAGAATGCGCACCACCAAGACGCGGGAATAGCTCAGTTGGTAGAGCACGACCTTGCCAAGGTCGGGGTCGCGAGTTCGAGTCTCGTTTCCCGCTCCAAATACAGAAAAAGCGCCACTCAATGAGTGGCGCTTTTTTTTGTGCGTTTTTTTTGGTTGGCATTAGAAAAAGAGGCATCAGCCTCTTTTTTCATTCCAGCGATTTCATTGCGCCTATCAGCAAACAGCGCTGAGATCACCGAGAAGCCAATCTGATTCCGTCACCCGACCCAAACATCGGCAAGCGCTGCAACATCCAGTTCAGCAACTCCTGAGCGGGAGCGGCCAGCGGTCGGCCGGACTTCACCAGCAGTTTCGCCTCCACGCCCAGAAACAGCGGATGGTCGATCAGTACCGCCGCGAGGCTGCCTTGTTCGATTTCCCGATAGGCAGCGAATTCGCCGAGCAACGAGGTGAAATCTCCGGAGGCCACCAGTCGCTTGAGCGCGGCGAGGGAGTTGCTGACCAGTGCCGGGCGGATTTCGATTTTCTCGGCGTACTCAAGCATCTTGATCGCATGCCCGATACCGAAGGTGGGGGGCGTCAGCACCAGTCGGCAGGTGAGTATGTCCTCGACGGTTGCCGTTCCCCCTCGCACTGCCAGCGGATGATCAGGGCGAACCAGCAGCATCACTGGCTGCGATGACGTCGCGCGGTAATCGATTTGCGAATGCGGCGGAGGATTGTAGGCAAGGCCGATGTGCGCACGGTTTTCGGCGACTTCGTTCAGTACGTCGTCGACGGGAAGAATGTCCAGCCGGACATCGAGCTTGGGGTACTGTTTGCAGAAGGGGGCGAGCACGTTGTCGACCAAGGCATCGACATAGCCCTCACTGATGACGACTCGCACCTGGCCCTGTTGCAGGCCTTTGATCGCTTGAAGCTGGTCTTCGAGTTTCTCCTGGTGTGATCGATAACCGCGCCAGAACTCCAGCAAGTGCGCCGCCGCCTCGGTGGGCTGCACGCCGCGTGCCTGGCGCTCGAACAGTTTTGCGCCCAGTTCCTCTTCCAGCAGCTTGATCTGGCGCGTGATAACGGAGGGCGACGTATTGATGCTGTCCGCCGCGCCACGAATCGAGCCGTGGACCAGCACTTCGTGAAAATACCGCAGCCGTTGTTGGTTGATCTCGCGCATCCCGGGCCCTCCGGCCAGAAAGTTTGTGTTGCCTGTAGGGCAACGATACACGAACTTAGTTGCTCTTGCTGGGGCTGCGGTGCCGGTGCAACATTCTTTGGCACGAACGCAGACCAACAAGAATAATTGGAGACTCGCATGTCAACCTTACTGACACCGGCAAGCAGTGATGCCGTTTCTGCCCTTTACCGCAAGCTCAATTGGCGGCTGTTGCCACTCCTGTTCATTTGCTACGTCTTTGCGTATCTGGACCGGATCAACGTCGGCTTCGCCAAGCTGCAGATGCAAAATGATCTCGGACTGTCCGATGCGGCCTACGGAGCGGGCGCGGGTATTTTCTTTCTGGGGTACGTGCTGTTTGAGTTGCCGAGCAACCTGATGTTGCCGAAGGTGGGGGCGCGAAAAACCTTCAGCCGCATTCTGGTGTGTTGGGGCATCACATCGGCCTGCATGCTCTTTGTGCGCAACGTGCCAATGTTTTATGCGATGCGTTTTCTGCTGGGTGTATTCGAAGCCGGTTTTGCCCCTGGCATGATCTATTACCTGTCTTGCTGGTACGGCCCGAAGCGCATGGCGCGGGCCATTGCGATCGTGTTTATTGCCGGCCCCATCGGCGGCATTATCGGCGGTCCGCTGTCTGCCTGGCTGATCACCACGTTCGAAGGCGTTGGTGGCCTGGCCGGCTGGCAATGGATGTTTTTGATTGAAGGACTGCCTTGCGTGTTCCTTGGCATCCTGACCTATTTCGTACTCTCCAATCGGCCCTCGGAGGCCCGATGGCTGAGTGTTGAAGAAAGGACACTGCTGGAGAGTGAACTCGGTACATCGTCGGGGCGAGCCCATTCGTTCCGGGCGGTGTTGCGCGACCCGAAAATCTACATCCTCGCGTCAGCCTATTTCTGCATCATCTTCTCGATCTACGCCATGAGTTTCTGGCTGCCGGCAATCCTCAAGGCTCAGGGCGTCAACGACACCATGCAGCTGGGTTGGTATGCCGCAATTCCTTATGTCGCGGCGGCATGCGGCATGTACTGGATAGGGCGTCGGTCCGACCGGGTCGGCGAACGACGCTACCACTGCGCAGTCCCTGCGGGCATTGGCGCCATCCTGTTGCTCATGTATCCCTTTGCCGACGGCAACCTGATGGCGTCGCTGGTTCTGCTGACCGTGGCGACCGCCATGATGTTCATGGCCTACACCGTGTTATGGGCGATGCCCTCCGAGCACATCAAGGGTGATGCGGCGGCGGGAGGCATTGCCTTGATCAACACCATCGGGCTTTCCGGCGGCTTCTGGGGGCCTGCGGTGATTGGCTGGGCAAAAACGGCAACCGGCAGCGCCAATCTCGGCATCGTCGTTGTGGGCTGCGTCTTCCTGTGTGCAGCGTTCGTGATCCTTGCCACCAAACGGCAACCGCGTGAGCGCCCGGTTTCTGAATTCAGCGCGGGTTGATCAACCGCCTCCCACTTGATCAGTCGTGTTCCGAAAGGAACCCTTTTAAAGAGAGAACCCACATGCTTTTACACCTATCGACCTGGGCCGAGATCGGGCAATTCCTTGAACGCAGCCGCACCATCGTGATCCCGATCGGCTCCAATGAACAACACGGTCCGACCGGTCTTTTGGGGACCGACTGGATGTGCCCCGAAATCATTGCGTGCGAAGCGCAGAAGTCGGCAGACATCCTGATAGCACCGACCTTCAACATCGGCATGGCCCAACACCATCTTGGATTCCCCGGGACCATTTCACTTCGTCCTTCGACGTTCATCGCGGCCATTGGCGACTGGGTGCGTTCGTTGGCCGCTCACGGGTTTGAAAGAATCCTCTTCCTCAATGGCCACGGCGGCAACGTCGCATCGATTGAAGCGGCGTTCTCGGAGCTCTATGCCGAAGCAAGCTTCGCTCGACGCCCTGCAGGGTTCGCACTGAAGTTGTGCAACTGGTGGGATCTGGAGGGAATCGGTGAGTTGGCGCGGGAGCAGTTTCCTGAGGGACACGGCATTCATGCCACGCCGTCCGAGATTGCCGTGACCCAATGGGCCTACCCGGATTCCATCAAAACCGCCGGGTACTCGCCGCAGATCGCGCCGTGGGGGCCGATTCGCGAAGCACTGGATTTCCGCGCACGCCATCCGGATGGCCGCATGGGTTCGGATCCGTCCCTGGCCAACCCGGACAAAGGCCGTGCTCTGGTGATGATGGCAGCGCAGAGCCTGGTGCAGGAAGTCGACGCCTTCAGCCGCGAATCGATACCCGGCTAAACCACCGGATCAACCGTTTTTCAACTTGCCCAGCGCCCGGAAGTTCCGGGCGTTGGCACGTTCTATTCGAGGAAAACCCATGATTGAACATGATGTTTATACCCGCCTGAAAGACCTCGGTATCGAGTTGCCCACCACCGGTGCTCCCGCAGCAGCCTATGTTATGAGTGCGCAGAGTGGCAACGTCGTTTACCTGTCCGGCCATATCGCGAAGCAAGACGGTAAAGTCTGGGCAGGAAAGCTGGGCGAAACGCTGACGACAGAGGA
The DNA here is from genome assembly GCF_019947305.1 of Pseudomonas sp. BF-RE-21. Lineage (NCBI taxonomy): Bacteria > Pseudomonadati > Pseudomonadota > Gammaproteobacteria > Pseudomonadales > Pseudomonadaceae > Pseudomonas > Pseudomonas sp. BF-RE-21. The sequence goes on from NZ_JAGYGF010000022.1 coordinate 23,221, forward strand.
GGGCTATGTGGCCGCACGTATGACCGCCATCGATTTGTTGGCGACGCTGCACGCGCATCTTGGCGATCTGAATCGGGTCATGCGGATTGTCAAAGTGCTGAGCCTGGTGAATTCAACGTCCGGTTTCACCGAGCAGCATCTGGTCACGAACGGCGCCTCGGAGCTGCTCGCCGAGGTGTTCGGGGATAAGGGAAAACACGCGCGCTCGGCATTCGGCGTGGCACAGATTCCGTTGGGTGCCTGTGTCGAAATCGAGATGACCGTGGAAGTCAGTTGAAGGCCGGGTAACAGTAAAACCTGTGGGGGCGAAGTGATTCGCCCCCACACTTGTTTTTAGAAATCAGAACAGCGTCCACGTGTAGCTGATGATCAGTCGGTTCTCGTTGATATCCGTGCGGTAGTTGGAGCGTGCCAGCGCGTTGCGCACTCGCACGCCGAGGCCTTTCAATGGGGCTGCCTGGAAGGTGTAACTGAGGTCGAGGTCACGCTCCCGATCTTTGCCTTCATAGCCCATCCCCGTCTTCACATTGTCGCCGGTGACATAACGTGTGCTGGCTAGCAGGCCAGGCACACCGAGGGCCGCGAAGTCATAGTCATAGCGCAGTTGAAAGGAGCGCTCATGGGTGGAGACGAACTCGTAGGTCGGCAGTTCGTTGCCAAGGGCGCTGACATTGAGAAACACGCGAGGAAAGGGGCTGTCGCCGTACATGCCCTGGTAACCGGCATAAAACGTATGGCCACCGAGCTTGGCCGATAGCAACGAGAAGAAGGACTGGTTGTCGACCTTGCCCACCAGTTTGCGACCTTCTTCCTGGGCGTCGTAGTAACCAAGATTGGCGCCCAGCACCCAACTGCCCACCGGCACACTGTGTTTCAAACCGAAGAAGTTTTGCTCATAGATATCTTCCAGTCGGGAATGCCAGGCACTCACGGTGGTGCGGTTACTGTTGAACGCGTAATCGCCGCCCACGTAGTTGAAGGCATCACTCGACACTTGCCGTTGCGGCTTGTTGCCCAGCAACGCCTGGAGTTTGCTCTCGCCGGCTTCATTGCGCAGGGTCGTGGAGGTCAAATGTCCGGCTTGCAGCGTCAGGCCGGGGATTTCGCTGCTGGTAATGCTCGCACCCTGATAGGCCGGGGGCAGCAAGCGGATGTCGCTGAAGACCAGTGTCGGCAGGTTGGGTTGCAGTTCACCGACCTTCAGCTCGGTTTTGGAAACGCGTATCTTCGCCGCCAACCCGAGACGACCATAATTGTCAGCGGCATGGCCATCGTCCTTGACCGGCAATAACCCCGAGTTGACCCGGTCCGGGCTGCTGTCGAGCTTGATGCCGAATTTGCCGATGGCATCCAGGCCGAATCCTACCGGCCCGGGTGTGTAGCCGGATTTGAAGTTGAGGATGAACCCTTGGGCCCATTCCTGAGCCATCGATTTTTCCGAGCCTCGGATATCGGAGAAGTCTCTGCTGAAAAAATAGTTTCGGGTTTGCAGGGTAGCGGTGGACTGTTCGACGAATCCGCTGTCGGCGGCTTGGGCAAGGTTGGCGCCAGCCCCGGTAAACAGCAGTACACACAGTTTGCCTTTGTCTCTGGTCATAATTTAACTCTTGTTTTTATTAGACATGACTCTCCCGTAGGCCCTCTGTCGGGGCTTGTGCGCGTGCGGGGGAGGTAAGACAGCCGGCAGGATGTGGCGCTCGCAGCCGCTCCGGTGTCGAGAGCGATGCTCGCTCCATTGAGCAATGGCAGCAAGAGCAACTTTATTCAGAGATCGTTGCTCTGGAAGCAACGCTGATGGCAAGGTGTGAAAAGACTGCTTCAGGAAAGTGGGTCAGGACGTTGTAAGCGTCGGACCCGCCAGAGCAGCGGGTCCGAAGGGGAGGGCTTAGAGTTTTGGCAGCTGGCCGATGCGCCCGAACATCTCGGTCACGATTTGCAGGTCCAGCAGGAACTGGTCGACAGTCTTGAACTCGTTGTCGGTGTGGCCGGTGTATTTGACTTCGGGTCTGGCCAGGCCGAATTGCACGCCATTGGGCAGTTCATGGACAGAAGTGGCGCCGGCCGAGGTGCCGAATTTGTGTTCCATGCCCAGGTTTTCGCTGGCCACGGCGAGAAGCGCCTTGACCCATTCACCCTCGGGATTGCGGTACATCGGTTCGGCGATCGAGTAATCGAAGGCCACCGCAACCTGGGATTTCTTGCTCCAGGCGTCGAGCTTGTCGGCGATTTCGCGCTTGAGCACTTCCGGGGACTTGCCTTTCGGTACGCGCAGGTTGACCGCGAGTTTGAAGGTGTTTTCATCCATCCCGACAAAGGTCAGGGAGGTGGTCAACGGCCCCATGAACGCATCGGAAAAACCGACCGCCAATTTGCCACCCAGATAATCGAGCCCCCAGTTGTCGGCAGCGTAGCGGGCCGCGTCGGTGATGTGGTTGTGCTTGAGGGCGACCTTGCCGTCGAGGCTGTTGATGAACACCAGCATTCTCGCCACCGGGTTGATTCCGGACTCGGGCTCGGAGGAGTGGGCGGAAACGCCGGTGACTGTCAGCGTGACGTCTTTGCCGACGACCTTGGCCGTCACCTCGAAATCGCCGCCATTGCGCTTGGCGTACTCGGTACCGGCCTTTTGCAGGCTGGCGGCCAGCTCGGCGGGTTTGTCACTCAGCAGGGTGGCGACCGACGCCGACGGAATCTGGTTGGTGGCCAGGCCGCCAGTCATCGAGACGATTTCAGCGCCCTTGCCGTCAGCCTTGCGCTTGGGGAAGTTGGCCATGACCGTGCCGTAGCCTTTCTCGGCGATCACCACCGGGTAGCCGCCATCCAGCGCCAGGTTGTAGTTGGGTGTGGGGTTGTGTTCGAAGTAATAAGGGATGGCGTCGCCGCTGGTTTCCTCGGTGGTGTCCACCAGCAGTTTGAAATTCCTCGCCAGCGGCAGCTTTTCTTCCTTGATGACTTTCATGGCGTAGAGCGCCACCACGATGCCGTTTTTGTCATCTTCGGTGCCACGGCCATACATGCGATCGCCAATCAGGGTGACCTTGAACGGATCGAGGCGGGTGCCGTCTTTCAGGACCCAGTTTTCCGGTGTCACGGGCACCACGTCGGCGTGGGCGTGAATGCCCACCACTTCATCGCCGCTCCCTTCGAGGGATATTTCATAGACGCGGTTGTCGACGTTGCGAAAGGTCAGGTTGAAGGCCTGGGCCAGGCTCTTGATCTTGTCGGCGATCTTGATGAATTCAGGGTTGTCGTGCTGGGCAACGCCGTCCACGCGGAAGGTCGGGATGGCCACCAGTTCACGCAGCGTCTCGGTGGCGGCGCTGCCGTATTTCACCCGCGCATAGAGGCCGAGCAGGCGATGGATTTCGTTCTGCTGGTCGGCGGAAAGGCTCTTGTTGTCGAGGAAGGCTGAGATTGCCGTGCCGAGGTCGTCGGTTTTGGCCAGGTCGCTCTTGGCCACGCTTGTCAGGAACTGCCTGAAATCCGTGATCGATGCGTCACTGAACGTCTTGAGGATGGCCGCGCCTTGCTGCGGGGTAATGTTGGCGTGCGCTGCTGTGGTGAACGACGAAAGACTGGCCAGCATCAACGTTGTCGCGGCCAGGTGCTTGAGTGAGAAGTCCATTGTTGAAGGCATTCCTTTGCAGGTGTCTGATTAATGAAACAAAACATTTCAACATTAACACTGTAGGAGCGAGCCTGCTCGCGATGGTTTAAAGGACGCTGCGTTTACCCAGGCAACACGCGTTTTCGTTAACGACCATCGCGAGCAGGCTCGCTCCTACATGGTTTCCTTCTAAATGTGCACAAACTAAAAAAATGCTTTGAGATGTTATAGGGTAACAATATAAGGTGCCCGGCAGGCTGTCCTGCGGGACACGTTTATTCACCCCTTGCGTTGCGAAACATCCATGACCCTTGCACCTTCTCGCTCCACCGGCACGGTAGTTGGCCGGCTTCTTTCCATCGATGCATTGAGGGGCATGGTAATTCTGTTCATGCTGCTCGATCACGTTCGCGAAACCTTTTTCCTGCACCGGCAAGTGTCCGATCCGATGGACATCACCACGACCGAGCCGGCGCTGTTTTTCAGTCGCACGCTCGCTCATTTGTGCGCGCCGGTCTTCGTGCTGCTCACCGGTCTGTCGGCCTGGCTGTACGGTGAGAAGTACGCCGGCAAGGCCGACGTTTGCAGCTTCTTGTTCAAGCGCGGGCTGTTTCTGGTGGTGCTTGAGTTCACCCTGGTGAACTTCGCCTGGACGTTCCAGTTTCCGCCGACCGTCATTTACATGCAGGTGATCTGGGCCATCGGCTTGAGCATGCTGGCCCTGTCGGTGATGGTCTGGCTGCCGCGTCCGTTGTTGCTGCTCTTGAGCCTGGCGATCATCGCCGGTCACAACGTGCTGGACGGCCTGCATTTTCCGATCGAATCGGCGATGCACGTGCCATGGGCGATTCTCCATGATCGCGGCTGGATCGAACTGTCCGAAGGGTTTCGGCTGCGCACGTCCTATCCGGTGCTGCCGTGGATAGGAGTCATTGGTTTGGGTTACGCCATGGGCCCGTGGTTCGGGCGAGCGGCGCAGGCCAAGGGGCGCCAGCGCAAGTTGCTGCTCTGTGGCGTTTTGGGGCTGGCCGGTTTCGTCGCACTGCGGCTGCTCAACGGCTATGGCGAGAAGCCATGGAGCGTTGGCGATACGTCCGTGCAAACACTGATGAGTTTTTTCAACATCACCAAATACCCGCCGTCGCTGCTGTTTATTGCGCTGACCCTGAGTCTCGGATGCTTGCTGCTTCTCTGGTTTGAGCACTTGCAGAAGAGTCGATGGTTGCGTCCCTTGACGGTGTTTGGATCAGCGCCGATGTTCTTCTATCTGTTGCACCTCTACGCACTGAAGGTTTTGTACCTCATCGCTGTAGCGCTGTTCGGATTGAATCAGGGCGCGTACTTCGGTTTCGACTCGGTAGGCGCGGTTTGGATCGCCGCAATCCTGTTGGCCATTGCGCTTTATCGCCCGGTCCGTTGGTTCTCCGGGCTGAAGGCCCGGCGTCGCGACATCGCCTGGCTCAAATACCTGTAATGCCCATGAATGCACTTTTATAAAGCCGTGAGGCCTCGGTCTGCACTATGCGAAGGCAAAAGTCTGGAGCCTGTTCGGTGCTCGCGCCTGAAAAACGCTGCGCAATCAGCGTTTTCGCGATCTGGCACAAACACTGCAATACACCGGACAGGCCCACCATAAACGCAGTCGAGTGGGCAGCCCCCTCGGTCAACGACGATCGAATCATGGGCAACATCGGTGGATCAGGCATAGACGTCTGGTGCTAACACCGCAAAAGAACAGGCAAAGACGCCTGGAACCGCAAGGTTTCAGGCGTTTTTTTTTGCTTTTTGAACCGTTTTAGCCGGGTGCTTCTTATGAATTCCAATGTTGCCGCGTTGAACAAAGTGCAAACGCTGATCGTGATCGGCAATGGCATGGTCGGACATCATTGCGTCGAGCAGTTGATTGAGCGGGGCGCGCTTGACCAGTATCGGCTGCACGTCTTCAGCGAGGAGCCGATGCGTGCCTACGACCGCGTGCATCTGTCCGAGTACTTCTCGGGGCGTGATGCCGAATCGTTGGCGCTGTCCGATGCGTCGCTTTACCAGACGCCGGGCGTCACCCTGCATTTGGGTGTGCCGGTGCTGGAAATCGACCGCACCCGTCGCCAGGTGATTACCGCGCAAGGCAGCATTCCTTACGACAAGTTGGTGTTGGCCACCGGCTCTTACCCGTTTGTGCCGCCAGTCGAAGGTGCCGAAGGCGATTCGCGTCTGGTGTATCGAACCCTTGAAGACCTCGATGCGATCCGTGCCGCAGCAGCCAATGCCCGACGCGGCGTCGTGGTTGGCGGTGGCCTGTTGGGCCTTGAAGCCGCCAATGCCCTGAAAAGCCTCGGCCTGGAAGCGCATGTGGTGGAATTCGCCCCGCGCTTGATGCCGGTGCAACTGGACACAATGGGTGGGCTTGCGCTCAAGTCGCAGATCGAAAGACTCGGTGTCGGTGTGCACCTGTCGCGCTCTACTCAATCGATCAGCGCGGGCGAGGAATATCGCTACCGCATGAACTTCGCCAACGACGAGTTTCTTGAAACCGACCTGATCGTGTTCTCGGCGGGCATCCGTGCACAAGATGCGCTGGCCCGGCAATGCGCGCTGGAGATCGGCCCGCGCGGCGGCGTAGTGATCAATGACGAATGCCTGACCAGCGATCCGGACATTTACGCCATCGGCGAATGTGCCTCCTGGAACGGCGGCCTGTTCGGCCTGGTCGCGCCGGGCTACCAGATGGCGCGCGGTGTGGCGGCACGTCTGTGCAACGACACGGCCGAGCCGTTTCTGGGCGCCGACATGTCGACCAAACTCAAACTGTTGGGCGTTGACGTCGGCTCCATCGGCGATGCCCACGGCAACACGCCGGGCGCACGCAGTTATCAGTTCATCGACGAAACCACGGCCAGCTATCGACGGCTGGTGGTGGATGCCTCGGGCAAGCACGTCATCGGCGCGGTGCTGGTCGGCGACAACAGCTATTACGACACGCTGCTGCAATACATGCAGAACGCGATTGCCTTGCCGGGGGAGCCCGCCAGCCTGATCCTGCCGTCATCCGAAGGCGCGCCGACCCTGGGCCCGGGCGCGCTGCCCGAATCGGCCACGGTCTGCTCGTGCCACAACGTCACCAAGGGTTCCATCTGCTCGGCCATCGATGGCGGCTGCACCGACCTGGGCCTGCTCAAATCTCAGACCAAAGCCTGCACCGGTTGCGGTGGCTGCGCCGGTCTGCTCAAGCAAGTGTTCGAACATGAGTTGATCGCCCGGGGCGTCAGCGTCGACAAAAGCCTGTGCGAACACTTTGCCTATACCCGTCAGGAACTGTATGCGTTGGTCCGCGTAGAAGGGGTCATCACCTTCGAAGAACTGCTGGCCAAACACGGCCGTGGCCACACCGGTTGCGACGTCTGCAAGCCGGCCGTGGGCTCGATTCTCGCGTCGTGCTGGAACCAGCCGATCATGGACGCATCGCTGGTGCCGTTGCAGGACACCAACGACACCTTCATGGCCAACATGCAGAAAAACGGCACCTATTCGGTGGTGCCGCGTATTCCCGGTGGTGAGATCACGGCCGACAAACTGATCGCGATCGGTGTCGTGGCGAAAAAATACGACCTCTACACCAAAATCACCGGCGGTCAGCGGATCGACCTGTTCGGCGCGCAGTTGCATGAACTGCCGGACATCTGGGCCGAACTGATCGAAGCCGGTTTCGAAACCGGGCACGCCTACGGCAAATCGACCCGGACGGTGAAGTCGTGCGTCGGCAGCACCTGGTGCCGTTATGGCGTGCAGGACAGCGTGCAAATGGCCCTGACCATCGAGGACCGCTACAAGGGATTGCGCTCGCCGCACAAGCTCAAGTTCGCAGTGTCCGGTTGCACCCGTGAGTGCGCCGAAGCCCAGAGCAAAGACGTCGGCGTGATCGCCACCGAGAAGGGCTGGAACCTCTACATCGCCGGTAACGGCGGCATGCGCCCGCGCCACGCCGAGCTGTTCGCCACAGACCTGGACGATGCCACGCTGATCCGCTACATCGACCGTTTCCTGATGTTCTACATCCGCACCGCCGACAAACTGCAACGCACCTCGGTGTGGCGCGAAAGCCTGGAGGGCGGCCTCGACTTCCTCAAAGAGGTGATCATCAACGACAGCCTCGGGCTCGGCGCCGAACTCGAATCGCAGATGCAACTGGTGGTCGACCGCTACGAATGCGAGTGGGCCAACGCCCTCAAAGACCCGGAAAAACTCAAGCGCTTCCGGACCTTCGTCAACGACAAACGCCCGGACCCGGACATCCATTTTGTCCAGGAACGCGGCCAACGGCGCCCGATCATGGCTGCCGAACTCAACCTGATCCCTGTCACCGAGGAGATTGCCTGATGAGCCAGTCCACTACCCAACGCATCGATTCCCTGGCCGACAGCGATGTCTGGCAAAGCGTGTGCGAGCAGCAGGACCTTGTCTCTAACTCCGGCGTCGTCGTGTGGCTCGACGGCGCACAAGTGGCGCTGTTCTACCTGCCGGGCGCGGAGGGCAGAAGCCTCTACGCCATCGACAACCATGACCCGCAATCCGGGGCGAACGTCATCGGGCGCGGGTTGGTCGGCAGCATCAAGGGGGACCTCGTGGTTGCTTCACCGATCTACAAACAGCATTTCCGCCTTGAAGACGGCAGTTGCCTGGAGTACCCGCAGCAACGGTTGCGGGTCTGGCCGGTGCGGCTTAACGGCGGCGTGGTGGAAGTCGGGCTGGCTTGAGGTCAAGCATCGGCAATGAGCAACGATAGCGGAGGCATCCATGAAAACAGCCGCACAGCTGCTGAAACTGAAAGTCGTGCAAAACCAGCACGTGCATAGCATCGCGCCAGACCAGATGGTGCTTGAAGCACTGAAAATGATGGCCGAGAAGAATGTAGGCGCGCTGCCGGTCATCGAAGCAGGGCAGGTGGTCGGCGTTATCAGCGAGCGCGACTATGCGCGCAAGGTTGTTCTGCAAGGACGCTCCTCGGTCGGCACACCGGTGCGCGACATCATGAGCGCGCCGGTGGTGACAGCCGACAGTCAACAGAGCATCGAGCGCTGTATGGAAGTCATGACCGACAGCCACCTGCGGCATCTGCCGGTGTTAGATAGCGGCGAGCTGATCGGGTTGTTGTCGATTGGCGACCTGGTCAAAGAGGCGATTGTCGAGCAGGCCGATTTGATCCGGCAGTTGGAGTACTACATTCGCGGGCACTAAGCGGGCCGGGAGCATGCTGAAGCCGTATTGGCGCGCGCGGGCGAAGCGTTGAGCCTGCGTCGCAACATGCAAAGCACCCGGCAAATTTTTTTTGAAATCAAGGGGTTGCCAGCCTTCGGAAATCAGTACATAATTCACGCCATCGAAAGCACTGACCGCTGAAAAAGCTCAATGTTTTCAAGGAGTTAGATCTAGATCTTCTCCAAGACTGTACGCGTTTGGTGTTGTGCTACATGACATCAGATGTTTGAGGCCGAGTAGCAAAATGGTTATGCAGTGGATTGCAAATCCACCTACGCCGGTTCGATTCCGACCTCGGCCTCCACTTTAAACAAGCTCCGTAGATCGATGATTTACGGAGCTTTTTTATTTGCGTTGTCCTGCAAGATTTAGTCTTGAAATGGGCGTTTGCAAACTTGCTTCACCGGGACGGGATGTATATATTTCGTCCTCTGCTGCACAGGCGTCAGAACTGACAGATCGTCATTTGTCAGCCATCAGACTGCCTGACCGCGCTACCGCCCGAATGGCGAAACTGGTAGACGCATGGGACTTAAAATCCCCCGCTCGTAAGGGCGTGCCGGTTCGATTCCGGCTTCGGGCACCATGAATATCAAAGGCTTGCGTGAGATACCTCACGCAGGCCTTTTTCATTTTTACCCGGCTATTTCTCGAAGTGATCTGCGAACGATCACTTCGCCGACTTCATCTTCTTGCGAGGCCCAGGATGGCATGGAAGGCACTTAAGTACCTGGTGGTATCGGGCATCGTTCTGGCGAGCGTGGTCTACGCGTCAAGGTATGCGTACTTCAATTACTACATGGAGTACCAGGCTAAAAACCTTGTCAGAGATTATCTGAAAGATCCTCAATCCGCGGTGTTCAGGAACATTGACTCCAGGCACCAGGTATTTTGCGGCGAGGTGAACAGTAGAAACAGCTTCGGGGGAATGGTCGGTTTTTCAAGATTCATCGCACTTCCTCGCGATAGCAGAGTTTTTCTGGAGGAAGAGTTTGAAAGCCGAAACGCTGGGGAGTTGTTTGAGCAGTCGTGGAGGCTGACCTGCGAACCGGCTTGAGTGGGACTCTTACCGTAATTTATAAAATCAAGGGTTTGCCAGCGAAAGCTGATGCAAACCCTTGTTTGTTTCCGGTCAACTATTTTCACTTGCCGCTTTTGTCAGCAGGCTGATTCGCCTTGCGTCGGTCAGCGCCGGAAGGGTTGCCGGTGTCAACGAGCCTTCTTTCTCGCAATATATTTTGCAATGCCTGACGAGCTGCCGGATCAAGCTGATGTTCTCTTGCTTTGAGCTCCAGCAAGATCGGGCTGGACCAGCGGCAGTATTCTTCTTCCGCCTCACGGATCGTCGTCATTTACTCCTCCTTGATCGGGCGCCTGCCCACATCGTCGGGGCAGAATCGATGCGATAGAAACCCTAGCTGAGGAAAACGCTTATCGCCAAAAATGAAATGGCATACAGCGCTATTGAACTGATCGTCGAATAATCTATTCGGCTGATCTCAACCCCAGACACCCGTAGCCGCCGTGCGGCGAACATAGTCGCTGAAGTCCCGCGCCGGGCGACCCAGTGCACGCTGTACGCCGTCAGCCACCGGTGTATTGCGGCCATCGAGTACGGTGGTGAAGAGGTACAGCACGAGTTCAATCAGCTCTGTTGGTAGTTGGGCCTGTTCCAGCGCCTGGCGATAGGCGTCGGGTGGCACGGCGACGAAACCGACATCGCGTTTGGACGCGTGGGCAATTTCGGCAGTAGCCTCTGCAAAGGTCAGCGCGCGCGGGCCCGTCAGCTCATAGAGTTGGCCTGAATGCCCCGGTTTGGTCAGCGCCTCAACCGCAATCTCGGCGATGTCTTCCACGTCGACAAAGGGCTCGGCGATGTTGCCGACGGGGAGGGCGAGTTCTCCTTGCAGGATTGGCTCAAGAAAGTGCGCTTCGCTGAAGTTCTGAAAGAACCAGCTGGCCCGCAGGATGGTCCAGTCCACGCCGCTGGTTTGAACGACGCGTTCTGCCTGTTCAGCTTCAACTTCGCCGCGCCCTGACAACAGCACCAGTTTGCGGACGCCGCTTTTAACGGCCTGATCGGTGAATGCCTGCACAGTTTCAACCGCACCGGGGACCGCGAGGTCTGGCTGGAACGAAATGTACACCGCGTGAATTCCCTCAAGCACCGCTTCCCAGGTGGAGCGATCCTCCCAGTCGAACGCCGGATCCGCCCCGCGAGAGCCTAAACGAACAGGCACATCGGCCGCTTTCAGCCGTTGAGTGATCCGTCGCCCGGTTTTGCCTGTTGCGCCGAGAATCAGAATTGTCTCTTGGGTGGTTTTCATCGCGTTCATCTCCATCGGTTTAATGTGAGTGATGCTCATGTTTAAAAAAGATGATAAACGCTCATGTTTTATCGTCAACCGGAAGAACCGGTGAAACCGACGTACGGGCGGTGCTAAGGTGAGGCTATGTCATGTTATTGATCGGGAAGCACGCCAGTGCCGAAGAAAACCACCGAAGCCCACGAGCAAGCCGTTTCAGAACCTGTCCGGCGCAATCCCACGCAGCAGCGCAGCCGCGAACGCCAGGAGCGAATCCTGGCGGCGGGAACGCAATTGATTGCGAGCAAGGGCAGCGATCAAGTGAAAATGAGTGAAATCGCCGAAATGTGCGGGATTTCGATCGGCTCGCTTTATCAGTATTTTCCAGACAAGAGTTCGGTGATTCGCACCTTGGCCGAGCGCTATAACGCCGAAAGCCGTCGTTGTATCGAAGTCGCCATGGCTGCGGTCGAGGACGCGCAAGGGCTGCGCGAGGCCTTTTCAGAGCTGTTGGACGAGTATTACGAGATCTTCCTGGCGACACCGGCGATGCGTGACATCTGGTCAGGCATGCAGGCAGACAAGCAACTCATGGCGCTGGAACTGCAGGAGTGTCGGATTGCCGGCGGGTTATTGGCGGATGCGATGCTGCGGGTAAACCCCAGCAGCGATATACAACAGGTTCAGGCGTCTGCCTTTCTGATCTGGAGTCTGGGCGAGGCGACAATGCGCCTGGCCATCTCATGCGCTCCCGAGGAGGGACGCGCGCTGGTCGAAGCGTTCAAGCGGATGTCTTTGCGAGAAATCATGGGGCCGGCGGCCGGGCCGAGTGAACGTGCTTCAACCGCCGAACCTGTCCGTTAAACGAATGGTTGACCGCTAAAACCACGGGGCAACCGTTGCAGCCCGGCCATGGCGGTAAGTCGCTCGACCCATGCTGCGCGCCAGTCATTGGCAGCGTGAGTGGCTTTGGCTTTGCGGGCGGCGCGGCGTGCCGCGTTGCGTTGGTCCTTGCGTGCATCCTTGTATGCATCGGTGTTTCGGCAACTTCTGCATTTCACTCGGTTCAGTTCAGTGGTTGAGGTGAGCTTGCTGCCTTTGTGGCCGCAGGCCAGATGCCCGGCAACTTTGAAGTGAGTAACCATCAGACGCCTCCTTCGTGACGTGTGACCGTTTGACCTCACGCGAGTGATGGCGTTCGTTGAGCGCAGGCGAGCAAAAAGAAGGCCCGCATGCGGGCGGGCCAAGGGATATTTCAAAAGGAGTAGGGCTACAGTAAGGCGTGAGTTGTGAAGGCTGTGTGAAATGACCGGACAAAAAAAATCCCGGTACAGGGCCGGGTTTGGGATTCAGCAGCGGGTGATCAGGCAAGGACGCACCCGGTGACGATCATCGTCGCCGTTCATGCGTCCTGGCCGTGCGCTCGTGTCCGGAGTCCAGATCGAATCATCTGAACCGCGGCAGCGGCGGCTCGACAGGTTTGAGCGAAGACAGCGTGTTACGAATCAGCGGCGTGTCCTTCTCGATGTCGTTCAGGCGATCACGAATCCTGAGGGCGGTCGGGTGCCCGCCTTGATGATCGACCCAGTCGGCGATTTCCTTGCACGCTGCGGCCAAGCGAACCTGGCGCGAGTCGAGCAGGGTGAGCAGGGTGGTGATGGACTCTTTTTCGGACATGGCAAACACCTCCGTTCAAGAAACCTGGCAGTGGCAGCAAAAAGCCCGCAAGGAGCGAGCTTTCTGCCGATGGGGTCGCTGTTCCCTCAGCCATTTTTCAGTATAGACCCGGACTTCAGCCTTGTCGGGCCACCACTTGCGATCGGGCATTGAGTTGATCGCACGCGCGTTGGGCTTTTTCTTCAAGATCGTAGCCGTCGCCGATGTAGCCGTTAGTCCGCGTATCGGTGATGCGATACCAGAAGGCGGCTTCAGGTGGCTGATGTTGGTCTTCCCCAGCTCGGCGGCCATAAACGATGATCTTGTTGCAGCGCTTAACAACGTAAATGTCTTCCATGGCTTCACTCGAAGCTAATTTGTGTCACAACAACTATAGAAGCCATTGGTGATCGCGCAAAAAATGAACAGGTCAGTTCGTCGGTTGAGTCGCCTCGATCATCTTCTCCAAATACATCGCCAGCCCGACTTCCTCGGCCTTCAAGCCTTTACGTGTTCTCGGGCGCGGTAACTCGGCCAATGCCCCCATCAGGAAACCCTCAAGCACCGCCGGGTGGATGTAGCACTTGCGACAAACTGCCGGGGTGTTGCCAAGTTGCCTGGCGACGTTCTTGACCATCTCCACCACATGCCGCCTGGCGTCTGATTCCGGTTCCCACTGCAAACCGCGCAACACTGACAACGCCAGCGCGCTACCAGCCCAGGTGCGGTAATCCTTGGCGGTGAAGTCGGTACCGGTGAGGGTTTGCAGGTAGGCGTTGACGTCGGAGGAACTGACGGCGTGCCGCTCACCGCTTTCATCCAGATACTGAAACAGGTTCTGCCCGGGAATCTCCTGGCAGCGTTTGATGATTCGTGCCAGGCGCCGGTCTTTCACGGTGATCTGGTGCTCGACGCCGCTCTTGCCCCGGAACTGAAACCGGATCGCACTGCCGTTGATCTCGACGTGCCGGTTGCGCAGCGTGGTCAGCCCATACGAGCGGTTGTCCCGGGCGTACTGCGTGTTGCCGACCCGAATCAATGTCGCGTCGAGCAAGGTAATGACCGTGGCCATGACCTTGTCGCGGCTGAAGCCCGGGGCGGCCAACAGCGTTTCAAGCTGTTTGCGCAGTTTCGGCAGGGCGAGCCCGAAATCCCGCAGGCGCGAATATTTGTCGGCATCGCGCACTTCGCGCCAGCGCGGGTGATAACGGTATTGCTTGCGCCCCCGCGCATCACGGCCAGTGGCTTGCAGATGCCCACGCGGGTCGGCGCAAATCCAAACGTCGGTGTAGGCCGGGGGGACGGCGAGGGCATTGATACGTTTGATTTGCTTCGGGTCGGTGATGCGTTTTCCGTCCGGGTCGAAGTAGCAGAACTTGCCACGCAGTTTCTTGCGGGCGATGCCGGGCTGGGTGTCATCGACATAATGCAGGTCAGGTGGCAGCGCATCAGTCAGCGCGGAATCGGGCATGGCGGTAGTCCTTGGCGACGAATCAGGGGCCGTTACAGCCATTGACCGCTTGCCAGTGCAGTCGTGCCAGCGGGTTTACGCCAGCACCGCCACCGCTTTGATTTGCGCCCAGAGTTGTTGGCCGGGATGCACCTGCAATTGATCCCGGGAGTAGCGGGTGATTCGCGCCAGCAGCGGTGTGCCGGCTGCGTCCAGGCGGATCAGCACGTGGGCGGCGTTGTCTGCGCCCATTTCACTGATCACGGTCACCGGCAGGCGGTTGAGGATGCTGCTTTGCTCGGCGCTGTGCAGGCTCAGGCTGACATCGCGCGCCTGGACCTTGCAACGCAACGCCTGGCCGGGGTCCATCGGCGTGTGCGTCACGCGGATATTCAGAGCGGTGCCTGGCAGTTGCAAGGTCAGCAACTGATAATCTGCGTCATAGGCACTGACGTGGCCCTCGATCACCACGCCGGCGTCATCGCCCAACGCCAAAGGCAAATCGAGCCGGGCCAGCGTTTCGCCGATAGGGCCGCTGGCCAGGGCTTTGCCGTTGCTGAGCAGGACGATGTGGTCGGCCAGTCGCGCCACTTCATCCTGGGAATGGCTGACGTACAGCACCGGGATGTCCAGCTCATCGTGCAGCCTTTGCAGGTAGGGCAGGATTTCGCCTTTGCGTTGCGAATCCAGCGCCGCCAGCGGTTCGTCCATCAGCAACAGTTTTGGGCTGGTGAGCAGCGCGCGGGCAATGCCGACACGCTGTCGCTCGCCACCCGACAAGTGCTGCGGATGGCGGTCCAGCAGATGACCGATGCCCAACAGTTCCGTCGCGTGCGCCATGTCGACCCGGCGTTGGTGTCTGGGGATTCGCTTGAGGCCGAATTGCAGGTTCGCCAACACCGACAGGTGCGTAAACAGACTGGCTTCCTGGAAGACATAGCCGATCGCGCGTTTGTGCGGCGCTACGAAAATCTTCTTGTCGCTGTCCTGCCAGACTTCATCGTTGACCTGGATAAAGCCTTGTTCGGCCCGTTCCAGGCCCGCAATACAGCGCAAACAGGTGGTCTTGCCCGAGCCGGAATGGCCGTAAAGCGCGGTGACGCCACGGCCGGGCAGTTGCAAGTCCACATTCAGGGCGAACCCCGAATACCTCAGTTTCAGACGTGTTTGAATCATCGATCAGCTCCAGCCCGCTTTGGTTTTACGGCTGGAGTACAGCGCCAGCAACACGGCAAACGAGAACACCAGCATCGCCCCGGCCAGCCAGTGGGCCTGGGCGTATTCCATGGCTTCGACGTGATCGTAGATCTGCACCGAGACCACGCGGGTCTTGTCGGGGATGTTGCCGCCGATCATCAGCACCACGCCAAACTCACCGACGGTGTGGGCGAAACCGAGAATCGCGGCGGTGATGAACCCCGGTCGGGCCAGAGGCAGGATCACGCTGAAAAAAGTGTCCCAGGGATTGGCGCGCAAGGTCGCAGCCACTTCCAGTGGGCGGGTGCCAATGGCAGAAAAAGCGTTTTGCAACGGCTGGACCACGAACGGCATCGAGTAGAGCACCGAGCCGATCACCAATCCGGCAAAACTGAACGTCAGGGTGCCGAGCCCCAGCGATTGAGTGAAGTGGCCGATAAAGCCGTTAGGGCCCAGCGCCAGCAACAGATAAAAACCGATCACCGTGGGCGGCAGCACCAGGGGCAGGGCGACAATCGCCCCGACCGGGCCGCGCAGCCACGATTGGGTGCGCGAAAGCCATAACGCAATCGGGGTGCCGATCACCAGTAGGATAACCGTCGTCAGGGACGCCAGTTTCAGGGTCAGCCAGATGGCGGAAAAATCGGCACTCGACAGGGTCATTTAGAGTTGGTAACCGTAGGATTTGATGACAGCAGCGGCTTTCGGACCTTTGAGGTAGTCAACCAGCGCCTTGGCAGCCGGGTTGTCCTTGCCTTTGTTGAGGATCACCGCGTCTTGTTTGATCGGGTCGTGCAGGCTGGCTGGAACGATCCACGCCGAACCGCTGGTGACTTTGCCGTCTTTGTATATCTGCGACAAGGCAACAAAGCCCAGTTCTGCGTTACCGGTTGAGACAAACTGATAAGCCTGGGTGATGTTCTGGCCTTCAACGATCTTGTCCTTGACCTTGTCGGTCAGGCCCTGCTTGGCCAAAACCTGGGTGGCAGCCAGGCCATAAGGGGCGGCTTTCGGGTTGGCGATGGAGAGATGCTGATATTCGTTCTTTTTCAGCACGTCCCCTTTGGCATCGACGTAACCTTCTTTAGCCGACCACAACGCCAGGGTGCCAACGGCGTAGGTGAAGCGCGAGCCCTTGACGATGTCGCCTTCGGCTTCCAGTTTTTGCGGGGTGGTGTCGTCCGCCGAGAGGAACACTTCAAACGGCGCGCCATTCTTGATCTGCGTATAGAACTGGCCGGTTGCACCAAAGGAGGTGACCAGTTTGTGCCCGGTGTCTTTCTCGAAATCAGCAGCGATAGCCTGGATCGGCGCGGTGAAGTTGGCCGCGACGGCGACCTGGACTTCGTCCGCCTGGGCTGCGCCAATGGCGAACACAGCGAGCAGGCTCGCCAGGCAAGTAGGGGCAAAACGTGAGGCACGAATGGTCATGAAACGGCTCCG
The DNA here is from genome assembly GCF_019947305.1 of Pseudomonas sp. BF-RE-21. Lineage (NCBI taxonomy): Bacteria > Pseudomonadati > Pseudomonadota > Gammaproteobacteria > Pseudomonadales > Pseudomonadaceae > Pseudomonas > Pseudomonas sp. BF-RE-21. The sequence goes on from NZ_JAGYGF010000022.1 coordinate 40,133, forward strand.
TTGTAGGCAGGGACAGCGAGGGGTTAAAACGCTATATAGCGGAATATATAGCGAATTGCCTGCAAACGGAATGTGTTGATCTCGATTGCATTGCGGCGAAACGCCTCGCCCTCAGGTCTTGTGCCTAGCGGTGCAACAGTTTCGCCAAGCCGTCTTGGGCCAGACGCCGCGTCAATTCTGCTGTCGTCATCTCGACCCCCAACGTAAACGCCTGCCCGGCCCAGAGGTTGCTGAAATCCGCTTCGCCCTTTGCCCGCAATGGCATCAACGCCCCACCCGCCAACGGGAAGGCCGGTGCTTTATCGCAGATCGGTCCGAGTTCGCGCATCACGCGATTGAGAATCCCGCGTGCCGGGCGGCCGGTGAAAATGTTGGTGACGGCGGTCTCGCTTTCTTTGGCTGTGCGCAACGCCTTGTGATGAGAGGCGCTGACCTTGGCTTCCGGCGTAAACAAATACGCCGTGCCGACCTGCACCGCGGACGCGCCCAACAGAAACGCCGCCGCCACGCCCCGTGCATCGGCAATACCGCCAGCGGCAATCACCGGCACTTTCACCGCGTCGACAATTTGCGGCAGCAGCGCGAAGAGGCCCACCTGGCTGCTCAAATCGTCGCTGAGAAACATGCCCCGATGGCCGCCAGCTTCGTAACCCATGGCGATGATCGCTTCACAGCCATGCTGCTCAAGCCAGACGGCTTCTTCGACAGTCGTTGCCGAAGACAGCACTTTCGCCCCGGTCGCCTTGACGCGATCCAGCAGGGATTTTTCCGGCAGGCCGAAGTGAAAGCTCACCACTTCGGGGCGGCATTCTTCGATCACTTCACAGGTTGCGTTATCGAACGGCGCGCGATTGGACACGGGTGTCGGTGCGTCGAAATCCACGCCGAGTTCGCGGTAGTAGGGTTGCAGCAGATTCTTCCAGTCCCGGGCACGTTGCTCGTCGGCAGGGGGCGGCTGATGGCAAAAGAAGTTGACGTTGATCGGGCGTTGAGTGTGTTGGCGAATGGTCTTCAATTCTTCGCGCAACTGCTCGGTGGTCAGCATGGCTGCGGGCATCGAGCCCAGGCCGCCGGCATTGCTCGCGGCGATGACCATGGCCGAACCGGTTGCGCCAGCCATCGGAGCCTGGATGATCGGCAGTTCGATCCCCAGCAAATCGATAATTCGGGTATCTGGCCATTGGCTCATTTCAAGGTTCTCCGGGTCATAACGGGGCAGGGCTGCAGGACGGGACTTGTATCAGCAAAGACAGGCGCAAGACCCATCGGGTTTCAGGATGGGGCATTCCTGGATTGGCTTAAAGTCGGGTACGGCAAAAGGTTGCAGTGTGATATTCCAGTAGCACGACAACTGAATGATCTGACAGGAGACGACAATGTTCCAAGGCATTTTGATCGACAAAGACGACAGCGGTTACCGGGCCACACTGCAAGAGATCAATGACGATCAACTGCCCGAGGGCGATGTGACAGTGCGTGTGGCGTACAGCACGCTGAACTTCAAGGACGGTCTGGCGATCACCGGCAGCAGCCCGGTGGTGCGAAAATTCCCGATGGTGCCGGGCATTGATCTGGCGGGGACTGTCGAAGTCAGTGGGCATCCGGACTACAAGGTCGGTGATCAAGTCGTACTCAATGGCTGGGGAGTCGGTGAAGGGCATTGGGGCGGATTGGCGCAGAAGGCGCGCCTGAATGGCGACTGGCTGATTCCGCTGCCTCGGGAATTCACCGCTGCCCAGGCAATGGCGATCGGCACGGCCGGTTACACGGCGATGCTGAGCATCCTGGCTTTGGAACATAACGGTGTGACGCCTGAGCAGGGTGACGTTCTGGTCACGGGTGCCAACGGTGGTGTAGGCAGTTTCGCCATCGCGCTGCTGAACAAGCTCGGCTACCGGGTGGTCGCGTCCACTGGCCGCACCTCTGAACACGACTACCTCAAGCAATTGGGTGCCAGCGAAATCATCGACCGCGCGACATTGTCCGAGCCGGGAAAACCACTGGCCAAGGAGCGTTGGGCGGCTGTGATCGACTCGGTCGGCAGTCACACCCTGGCCAACGCCTGTGCCAGCACGAAAGCCAACGGCACTGTCGCCGCGTGTGGCCTAGCGCAAGGTATGGACTTTCCGGCGTCTGTCGCCCCGTTCATTTTGCGCGGCGTGACCCTGGCCGGAATCAACAGCGTGACCCAACCCAAAGCCAAGCGGGTATTGGCATGGAACCGTCTGGCCAAGGATCTGGACTTTGCCTTGCTGCCGCTGATCAGCCACGAAATCGGTTTGAGTGAGGCGATCGATGCGGCACCGCGATTGCTCGCCGGTCAGCTGCGTGGCCGTGTGGTGGTGGATGTGAATCGCTGAAAGCAAAAATCGCAGCCTGCGACTGCCGCAGGCTGCGATCTTTCTATTTATTGGCTTTCGCGCTCCAACAACTGCCGCTTGCGCTCCACGCCCCAACGATACCCCGACAAGTTGCCGTCACTGCGCACCACGCGGTGGCACGGGATCGCCACCGCCAGGCTGTTCGCGCCGCAGGCCTGGGCCACGGCGCGCACCGCTTTCGGCGAGCCGATGCGCTGCGCGATGTCGGCGTAGCTGGCGGTGCTGCCGACAGGAATCTCTCGCAGGGCTTGCCAGACGCGCTCCTGAAACGCCGTACCGCGCACATCCAGAGGCAAGTCCAGGCCGATGGCCGGCGCTTCGATAAACCCGACAACCTGGGCGATCAACTGCTCGAACCCGTGGTCGGCGCCGATCAGGTTGGCCCGCCGAAACTTGTCCTGCAGGTCGCACACCAATTGGTGCGGATCATCACCCAGCAGAATCGCGCACACCCCGCGTTCGCTTTGCGCCACCAGAATCGCCCCTAAAGAACACTGGCCGACGGCAAACCGAATGTCGTTGTTCTGGCCTTCGGCACGGTAATCGCCAGGTTTCATCCCCAGCAATTGATCCGCCGCCTCATAAAATCGGCTATTGGAATTGAAACCGGCGTCATACAAGGCATCGGTCACCGAACCTCCATCGATCAAGCGTTGGCGAACCTTGCGTGAACGGTGGGCCGTGGCATAGCCCTTGGGCGTCAATCCGGTCGCGGCTTTAAACACTCGGTGAAAGTGGAAGCTGCTCAGGCCCGCCACGTCGGCCAACTCACTCAGTGCCGGCAGATGTTCTGCGGTCTCGATCTGACGGCACGCGGCGGCCACCGTTGCGGCATGTTGCGCGGCGACGTCACTTTGATCCTTCGCCGCGCGTTTGCTCGGGCGGTAGCCGGCCGCCTGGGCTTGCTCGGCGGTGTCGAAGAATTCGACATTCTGCGGCTTGGGCAATCGCGCCAGACTGCTGGGGCTGCAATAGATGCCGGTGGTTTTCACTGCATACACAAACTGCCCGTCTGCGCGGGGATCGCGTGCGACGACGGCGGCCCAGCGCGGATCGTTTTCGGTGGCGATTCTTGTCGATTGGCGTGTCATGGCTTCTTGTCCGTTGACCTGTTTGATTCAGATTAACCAGCCGGCGCAGTCGTCGCACTCCGGGGCTTGCGGTCAAATTCGGGGATTCATTTTGCGGTACGAAACGTGAGGTTGATCCGTTGCTCGCCCATTCGCGGGTGCTGACCGTCCTTGATCGGCAAGACACCGTGATAACGCAAGCGATCAACGCCGCCCCAGACCACGATATCGCCGTGCAACAGTGGTACTCGCTGGCTTTTATCGCTGCGTTCAAACCCGCCGAACAGGAACATCGCCGGCAAGCCCAGGGAGACCGAAACGATCGGTGCTGCGTAGGACGCTTCATCCTTGTCTTGATGCAAAGACATTTTGGCGCCGGGGACATAACGGTTGATCAGGCACGAATCGGGTACGAAATCAGCAAAACCGGCTTCGCGCGCCGCCGCTTGTGCGAGCGCCAAAAACACCGCGGGCATGGCCGGCCAGGGCGCGTCGGTTTGCGGATCATTGCGGGTGTAGCGATAACCGCTGCGGTCGGTGGTCCAGCCCCAGGTGCCGCAACTGCTCATGGCTGCCGACATGATGAAGCCGCCGGGCGTGACCATTTGCCGGAACGGCGCGGCGGCCAGAATCGCCTCCAGGGCAGGCAGCAATCGATCCAGCCAGGGCAGGGCAAAGCCTCTCAGTACGCAAGACTGTTCGCCGATCTGCTCGCGCCGAGGTAGCTGCTCGGGCTCGGCGTCGGCAAACAGGTCGAATGTGCTCGGGGTCATGAGGTCATGTCGCATCGTGAAAGATGATTCCAAGGGTATGCCGCTTTCCGCTGTGCAGGCGACTGACCCCGTGGCGCAAGGTGACCCGGTAGAAACCGCGAACGCCTTTGACCGGCCGTTGGTTGACGGCAAAGATCAGCCCGTCACCTTTCTTCAGTCCAATCACCTGGGGGCGAGACTGCATCCGTGGCCGTTGCTCGGTCAGTACAAACTCGCCACCGGTGAAATCTTCGCCTGGCTCTGACAGAAGAATCGCCACTTGCAGCGGAAAAACGTGTTCACCGTACAGGTCCTGATGCAGGCAGTTGTAGTCCTGTGGCCCATATTGCAGCAACAACGGCGTTGGGCGCTCCTGACCGGCGGCATGACAGCGCTCAAGGAACGCCTCGTGCCCGGGAGGGAAACGGATCGGCAAGTCCATCTGCTCGTACCAGCGATTGGCAATCGGCACCAGTCGCGGGTAGAGCGCATTGCGCATTCGGCAGACAAGATCCGGTAGCGGGTAGCGAAAGTATTTGTACTCGCCGCGGCCAAAGCCGTGGCGGGCCATCATGACCTGTGAGCGGAAAGGCTCTGGTTTCGCATAGAGCGCGCTGATGTCGTCACACTCTTCGGCACTCAGCAATGACCGGATGATGGCGCAGCCATCCTGATCGAGTTGCTGGTACAGGCTGTTCCAATCGAGTGCATCGAGCGTACGCTCGTTAAACATGTGCTGACTCCTTAACCCAGGGTTGAGGTGGCCAGTCTAGGGAACGCTGCCGTCGTGAACACTCCGGCGCTTGCGGTCGAATTCAACGGACGGAGCAGACATCCCGGTTGTCGCTCCGAATCCCGTTACAGCGCTTTGCTGACGCTGATCTCGCTGATGACGTCTTCGCCCTGGCCATGAATGGCGTCCAGCGCGGCCTTGGCTTCTGCTTCGGTGCCGTTTTCAAGCTGGGCAAATTCGAAGCGGCGTTCGCCGTTGAGTTTGTATTTGATGACGTACTTGGTTGTTTGGGTCACGGTCATATCTGCCTGTGTTCGAGTCGGGCGGTGCTCAGCTCAGTTTCGTGGTGGAGCGGCGGATGATCTTGATCGAGTGGGACAAGGTCGGTTTGCGGGTCACGCTGATCGCCCGACGGTTGACGGTGTCGATGGTGATGTTCCAGAAACCGGTGCTTGGTGCAGTAATTCGGGCCGGGAAGGTGTCGAATGCACCACCATGGTAAGTGTGACGGCCACCATTCTTGAAGCTGCGGAAATTGGCGTCGTTCATCAAGCGGATGTTGCACATTTGCGAGCACTGGATGACGACGATGTCGTCTTCATTGAGGTGCTCGCGCTGGTGGATAAATTTCATGAGGCGCCTCCAGAAGGGCTTTTTCTACAAAATCAAAACGATAGCATGGGCGATGGGCGCAGTTTATCAGCCCGAACGGGTTATTATCCGGTCGTCGGGCTCCGCTTTGACAATTAAAAACAGTTATTCGGAATTCTATGAGCGATAAAAGCAGTGGGCCTCGGAGAAAACCAGCATTTGTGCTGTCGGAGGGGCTTTATCGGAGGTTTTTTATGAAGTGGGGTGCGTGGGTTTTGCCATTGGTGTTGGCGATGAGTGGTTGTGCGAGTGTCTCGGAAATCAACGAGACGCTGCCCACCATGAACGTGATTTCAGGCAAGAAGCCCCATGAGTACGCGCAATGCCTGACCGAGAAACTGGCCGGCAGCCGCGGTGCCCTGCAAGTCGAGCCCCAGGGCAAAGACGGCGTGCGGGTCATCGTGCCGCAGAAGTTCTCCTCGGGTCCGGCCGCTGTATTTGATATCGAAGAACGTTCCAGTGGCAGCAGCATCAAGCTGCATGAGCGCATCTCCAATGTGCCATTACGCCCCATGGATGTGCGCGATGCCGCCACGGCGTGCATTTCCGGCTGATAGACTGGCGACAGTCAGCATCGATGCCGTCAAAGCAACGCTTTGGCGGCATTGTCATTTCTGGAGTCGAGCATGAAGCGAGAGCAGGTACGGGAACGGCACGCAGAGGGTCACATCTCTGCTACCCATGTGATTCAAAATCCGGCTGATCCGGGGGAATGGATCGTGTTTTTCAAGAAAAGCGCCGGGCGCAGCTATTTTCTGGTGGACGATAACGATGAAGTCGAATCCTTCAGTCGTCTCGACGATCTGATCGAGACCGTGCGCGGTCTCGGGATCAAGTTCGCCGAAATTCACATGTAGGGCAGGGCGCCTTACTTGCAGACCACCACGACGCTGCGGTTTTTGTAGTTGCCTACGTCGACGCCGAGGGTCTTGTCGCTTTCCTTGGTCGACGGGGTTCCGTCGGTGCCAACGATTCGATAGCCGGTGCCGGCGCAGGAGGCATCGGCTTTTTCATAGCAGGAGGCCCAGGAGTTGGCTTCGCCGGAGCAGTCGATGGACAGGCCTGTTTCGCCATTGCCCAGGTAAGTCTTTTCAGAGGTGGCGCAGCCACTCAGGGCCAATATCGCAATCAAAGGCAAAAATCTATTCATGTCGTGGTCGTCGTCAGGGTGATGGGCTAAGCCTGTGACAGCGCCGGAATCAAAAGGTTATAGCGAAAGGCCACTTCGTTTCATCCAATCACAAAAAAGCCCTGCGCGAGGCAGGGCTTGGTCATGCAAATCGGCGTCAGATCAGGACTTATCCTTGCCGCGGCGCTTGGGCTCCGGGTGTTCGAGTTCCAATACAGACGCCACTTCAATCGCCAACGCTTCAGTCGGGAATGGCCCGGCGATATTCTCGCCGCTGACGCTGGCTACCCACCACTGGCCGTCTTTCTCTTGATTGATCAGGAACCCGTTGACACTTTTTGCTACCGACATCTATCTGCCTCGTTGGCTGGTTCAATTGCGCAATGATAACGCCAAACGCACGCAACCGGTGTTGATGGGTGTAGGGTGGGTGCGATTGCATGCTCGGTTGTCGCCTGTGCAGCCCCGAAAATCTGCTATCTATAAGAGGCATCGCGACGTTCTGCGGAACTATCCGCAAGAATATTTCTCTATGTTGGCATCGGTTAGCCAGTGCGGGGCATTGTAAGGTGCACGCCGCCTGATTAGACTGCGCCGAAACTCGTACACACAGCCCTTTCAAGGACTTTTATGATCAAGAAATGCTTGTTCCCAGCAGCCGGTTACGGTACTCGCTTCCTGCCAGCGACTAAAGCCATGCCCAAAGAAATGCTGCCGGTGGTAAACAAGCCACTGATCCAGTACGGCGTCGAAGAAGCTCTGGATGCCGGTTTGACCGAAATCTCCATCGTTACCGGTCGTGGCAAGCGCGCCCTGGAAGACCACTTCGACATCAGCTACGAGCTGGAAAACCAGATCAAGGGCACCGACAAAGAGAAATACCTGGTCGGTATCCGCAAACTGCTCGACGAGTGCTCTTTCTCCTACACTCGCCAGACCGAAATGAAAGGCCTGGGTCATGCCATCCTGACCGGTCGTCCGCTGATCGGCGACGAACCTTTCGCCGTGGTGTTGGCGGATGACTTGTGCGTCAACCTCGACGGTGACGGCGTACTGACGCAGATGGTCAAGCTGTACAAACAATACCGCTGCTCGATCATTGCGATCCAGGAAGTCGATCCGCAGGAAACCAACAAGTACGGCGTAATTGCCGGTGACCTGATCGGTGATGACCTCTACCGCGTTCGCAACATGGTCGAGAAACCAGCCCCGGAAGACGCTCCGTCGAACCTGGCGATCATCGGTCGTTATATCCTGACCCCGGACATCTTCGACCTGATCAAGCAAACCGAGCCAGGCAAGGGCGGCGAGATCCAGATCACCGACGCCCTGATGAAGCAGGCGCAAAACGGTTGCGTCATTGCCTACAAATTCAAAGGCAAGCGTTTCGACTGCGGTGGCGCTGAAGGCTACATCGAAGCAACCAACTTCTGCTTCGAGAACTTCTACAAGACTGGCAAGGCTTACTGATAGCGTTTGACCTGCTTGTTTCTTAAAAGCCACCTTCGGGTGGCTTTTTCATTTTCCGGCCCCATATCGTTTGCAGCGCTTGCCCAACGGACGTCTGCGGGTATGCTGTTTGCCTGCCGAGGAGATTGAAAATGGCCTACGATTTTGACCTTTATGTGATTGGTGCCGGTTCCGGCGGTGTGCGGGCTGCGCGATTCGCGGCCGGGTTTGGCGCGAAAGTGGCCGTGGCCGAGAGTCGCTATCTGGGCGGTACGTGCGTGAACGTCGGCTGCGTGCCGAAGAAGTTGCTGGTCTACGGTGCGCACTTCGCCGAAGACTTCGAGCAGTCTTCGGGCTTTGGCTGGACGCCGGGCGAAGCACAGTTTGATTGGGCAACGCTGATTGCCAACAAGGATCGCGAGATCAATCGCCTGAACGGTATCTATCGCAACCTGCTGGTCAACAGCGGTGTGACCTTGCATGAAGGCCACGCGAAGATCGTCGATCCTAATACGGTCGAGATTAATGGCGAGCGTTTTACTGCAAAGAACATCCTGATCGCCACGGGCGGCTGGCCGCAGATTCCGGAGATTCCGGGGCATGAACATGCGATCAGCTCTAACCAGGCATTCTTCCTCAAAGAGCTGCCAAAACGTGTGCTGGTTGTCGGTGGCGGTTACATCGCCGTTGAGTTCGCCGGTATTTTCCACGGCCTGGGCGCCGAAACCACGTTGCTGTATCGCGGGGATATGTTCCTGCGCGGTTTTGACGGCGCGGTGCGCAAGCACTTGCAGGAAGAACTGACCAAGCGTGGCATGAACCTGCAATTCAATGCCGACATCGAGCGCATTGAAAAGCTCGCTGACGGTAGCTTGAAGGCTACGCTCAAGGACGGTCGCGAACTGGAGGCGGATTGCGTGTTCTACGCCACCGGCCGGCGTCCGATGCTGGATAACCTGGGGCTGGAAAACACCGGGGTCAAACTCGACAAGAAAGGCTTCGTCGAGGTCGATGAGCAATACCAGACCGCCGAACCGTCGATCCTCGCGCTGGGCGATGTGATCGGCCGGGTTCAGCTCACGCCGGTTGCGCTGGCTGAAGGCATGGCCATTGCGCGTCGCTTGTTCAAGCCTGAGCAGTATCGCCCGGTGGATTACAAGATGATCCCGACGGCCGTGTTCAGCTTGCCGAACATCGGCACAGTCGGCCTCACGGAAGAAGAGGCTCGCGAGGCCGGCCATGACGTGGTGATTTTCGAAAGCCGTTTCCGCCCGATGAAGCTGACTCTGACCGAATGTCAGGAGCGCACGCTGATGAAGCTCGTGGTGGACGGCAAAACCGACAAGGTGTTGGGTTGCCACATGGTCGGGCCGGATGCCGGCGAGATCGTGCAAGGTCTGGCGATTGCCTTGAAGGCGGGCGCTACCAAGCGTGACTTCGACGAAACCATCGGCGTGCACCCGACGGCCGCCGAAGAGTTCGTCACCATGCGTACACCGGTCGCGGGTTAATCGGCCTTGGCTGCGTCTGGCGCTGTCGCAATGACCGCTGCCAGGCGCACGCTTTCATCGAGGCTCGCCTGAGTCTTCAGTAGTTCAATTTCCAGCGCTTTATTCATCTGCGACTGCTCCTCGACGTTCTGCTTCAGCGACTGGCTCTCCAGCAGTGCTGCGCGCAGGCGTTCCTGGAGGAGGGTGCGTTCGCTGTCGATCCGGTTGACCTGTTCCAGCAGTTGATCCTGGCGGGTATGGGTGTGCTTGAGCTGTTCTTGCAAAAGGCTCAACTCGCGCAATGTGCCGCGGTTTTCAGTCAGCAGGCGTTCGTTGTCGCGGTGCAGTTGGGTGATTTCATCCTGGCGCACCAGGGCGCTTTGCTGGGCCTGGCGCAACTCCATCTGAATCTGCTGCACCTGGCCTTCATGGCGGCTTTGTTCCTGCTCGCGCTGCTCTTTGACGGCGTTGCGGTAGTGCTCCAGTGCGTCACGGGCGTGCAGGTGCTTTTCCTCAAGGGAGCGGATCTGCTCGTCCTTGTCTTGCAAGCGCAACTCGAAATCAGCGAGCGCCTGATTCATTCCGGCGTTACGGGTTTGCTCGGTCTGCAGCATCGACAGGGTGTTGTGCAGGGTGTCGGACTCCTGCGTCAGCGCCAGGGTTTGAATCTCGTACTGTTGCTGCAATTCGCTGTTGGCTTCCTGGGCGTCTGTCAGTTGGCTTTCCAGGTCTTTTCGTTGCTGTTCGAACTGCGCGCGTGCCTGATCGATGGGTTCCTGCGCCTGCTCTTTGAGCCGTTGCGCAAGGCGCGAGACCAGCCCTGCCAGCTCGTCATCGATGGGTTCGGAGGAGGGCGCTACCGGCTCGGCGCCGTCATCCAGCTCCTTCAAGTACCGGTGAATAGTGGTTTTCGAGCCGGTATTGCCCATTTCGATCCGTACTGCATCGATGCTGGGGTTTTCACCGCGAGCCAGAATTGCCAAGCGTGCCGCTTGCACCACTGCTTTGTTAACACCACCGCGTGCCATGAACTCTCCTACGATTTCGTACTGTGGTACATACCACCAAAGTACACAATGTACCACGCCAATAGGCAACATTAAATACGTTAAGTATTCACACGGGATATACTGGTATTACCCCGTGTGACAGCGATCCTGAATTGTTCGTAGCTCCATTTCCGTACACAACCCTCCTGTAGGAGCGAGCCTGCTCGCGAAAAACCTCCAGGCACCGCGATCACTCAGGCAGTTAGCGTCATCGTTTACGTCCATCGCGAGCAAGCTCGCTCCTACAGGAGTCACCGCCATGAGCGATCTGGATCGTTACCTGCAAGCCGCCACGCGCGACAACACTCGCCGAAGCTACCGGGCGGCCATCGAACATTTCGAAGTCGATTGGGGCGGGTTTCTACCGGCCACGGCTGATAGCGTTGCGCGCTATCTGGTGGCGTATGCGGGTGAGTTATCGATCAATACGTTAAAGCTGCGGTTGTCGGCCCTGGCGCAGTGGCACAACAGCCAGGGGTTTGCCGATCCGACCAAGGCGCCCGTGGTGCGTAAAGTCTTCAAAGGCATTCGCGCGCTGCACCCGGCGCAGGAGAAGCAGGCTGAGCCATTGCAGCTTCAGCATCTGGAGCAAGTGGTGGCCTGGCTTGAGCAGGAGGCACAAACCGCGAAATCAAAAGACGATCGACCGGCGCTGTTAAGAGCCCGGCGCGATAGGGCGCTGATCTTGCTGGGCTTCTGGCGCGGTTTCCGCAGCGATGAGTTATGCCGCCTGCAGATTGAACACGTGCAGGCCAGTGCCGGTTCAGGCATCACCCTGTATCTGCCTCGCAGCAAGAGCGACCGCGAAAACCTTGGCAAGACTTACCAGACACCGGCGTTGCAGCGATTGTGTCCGGTGCAGGCATACATCGACTGGATGACCGAGGCCGCATTGGTGCGCGGGCCGGTGTTCCGTGGCATCGACCGCTGGGGCCATTTGAGCGAAGAGGGCTTGCACGCCAACAGCATCATCCCGTTATTGCGCCAGGCGCTGGAGCGCGCCGGCATTGCGGCCGAGCACTACACCAGCCATTCGTTGCGACGGGGTTTTGCCACGTGGGCCCATCAAAGCGGTTGGGATTTGAAATCGCTGATGAGTTACGTCGGCTGGAAGGATATGAAATCGGCCATGCGTTACGTAGAAGCCAGTCCGTTTCTGGGGATGACGCGGATTTCGGAAAAGCCGTTGGCGCCCTAGATACCTTTTCCTTCTATTAATACTGTCTGCTAATAGCGAAAACCAATCAGCAGCATGAGGTTTGCCAATGAGCCATCCGTCCGTCGAGTGGGTAGAGTTCACTCCATCAACTTCTTAACCCCTGACGGAGAGTCAACGATGCCTATCATCAACAGCCAAGTTAAACCATTCAAAGCTGACGCATTCAAAAACGGCGACTTCGTAAAAGTCTCGGACGCTGACCTGAAAGGCAAGTGGTCGGTTGTGTTCTTCTACCCAGCAGACTTCACCTTCGTTTGCCCGACTGAACTGGAAGACCTGGCTGACAACTACGACGCGTTCCAGAAACTGGGCGTCGAGATCTACAGCGTTTCCACTGACACCCATTTTGCTCACGCTGCCTGGCACAACACTTCGCCAGCCATCGGCAAAATCCAGTACACCATGATCGGCGACCCGACCCACGCTATCTCCCGCAACTTCGACGTACTGATCGAAGAAGCTGGTCTGGCTGACCGTGGCACCTTCGTGATCAACCCAGAAGGCCAGATCAAAATCGTTGAGCTGAACGATGGCGGCGTTGGCCGTGACGCTTCCGAGCTGCTGCGCAAAATCAAGGCTGCCCAGTACGTCGCTGCTCACCCAGGCCAGGTTTGCCCAGCCAAGTGGAAAGAAGGCGAGGCCACTCTGGCTCCGTCCCTGGACCTGGTCGGCAAGATCTAAGTCTGTGACACGCTTCAAAGGGCGGAACTCCGCACCTACTCAGTAAGCTGCACCGCCCAATAGAAAAGCCCGGGCGAGATTCGCTCGGGCTTTTTTTCGCCTCAAGAAAAGCAAAGGAAATCGCCCGTATGTTGGACGCCAATCTTAAAGCCCAGTTGAAATCGTACCTGGAACGGGTCACCCAGCCGATCGAGATCGTTGCATCCCTCGACGACGGTGCGAAATCCCGGGAAATGCTCGAACTGCTGAAAGACGTTGCCAGTCTTTCAAGCCAAATTACTTTGCTCGACAACGGTGACGACACGCGTAAACCATCGTTCTCGATCAACCGCCCCGGTGCCGACATCAACCTGCGTTTCGCCGGCATCCCGATGGGCCACGAATTTACCTCGCTGGTGCTGGCCCTGCTGCAAGTCGGTGGCCACCCTTCGAAAGCCAGTGCGGAAGTGATCGAACAGATCCGCTCGCTCAAAGGCCAGTTCAGCTTCGAGACTTACTTCTCGCTGTCCTGCCAGAACTGCCCGGACGTCGTTCAAGCGCTGAACCTGATGGCCGTGCTCAACCCGAACATCCGTCACGTCGCTATCGACGGCGCGTTGTTCCAGGCCGAAGTCGATGATCGCAAGATCATGGCCGTGCCAAGCATTTACCTGAACGGCGAGATTTTCGGCCAGGGCCGCATGGGCCTGGAAGAAATCCTCGCCAAGATCGACACCAGTGGCGCCGAGCGTCAGGCCGAGAAAATCAGCGCCAAAGAAGCCTTTGATGTGCTGGTGGTCGGCGGTGGCCCGGCCGGTGCTTCGGCAGCGATCTACGCCGCCCGTAAAGGCATTCGCACCGGTGTGGCGGCTGAGCGTTTTGGTGGGCAGGTGCTGGACACCATGGCCATCGAGAACTTCATCTCCGTGCAGGAGACCGAAGGGCCGAAACTGGCCAGCGCGCTCGAAGAGCACGTCAAGCAATACGACGTCGATATCATGAACCTGCAACGGGCCACCGCGCTGATCCCGGCGAAGAATCCCGGCGAGTTGCACGAGGTTCGCTTCGAAAGTGGCGCGACCCTCAAGACCAAGGCGCTGATCCTTGCCACCGGCGCCCGCTGGCGTGAAATGGGTGTGCCGGGCGAGCAGGAATACAAAGCCAAAGGCGTGTGCTTCTGCCCGCACTGCGATGGTCCGCTGTTCAAAGGCAAGCGCGTAGCGGTGATCGGCGGCGGTAACTCCGGCGTTGAAGCGGCGATCGATCTGGCCGGTATTGTCAGCCACGTCACGCTGCTGGAATTCGACAGCAAGCTGCGCGCCGATGCGGTGTTGCAACGCAAGTTGTTCAGCCTGCCCAACGTCGATGTCATCACCAGCGCACTGACCAGTGAAGTGAAGGGTGACGGCCAGAAGGTGACCGGGCTGGTCTACAAGGATCGCGATTCGGGTGAGTTCAACACGGTGAATCTTGAAGGTATCTTCGTGCAGATCGGTCTGCTGCCTAACACTGACTGGCTCAAAGGCACCATCGAGTTGTCGCCTCGCGGCGAGATCATCGTCGATGCCCGTGGTGAAACCTCGATGCCGGGTGTGTTCGCTGCCGGTGACGTGACGACCGTGCCGTACAAGCAGATCGTGATTGCAGTAGGCGAGGGCGCCAAGGCTTCCCTGAGTGCATTCGATCACTTGATCCGGACATCGGCCCCGGCATAACCGGACGCTGAAAACACAAAACCCCATGAGTGATCATGGGGTTTTTTGTATGCGCAGCAGATATCTGTAGGAGCCGGCTTGCCGGCGATGGCGATCTCACTGGTTAAGTGATTGCATGGCCGCCGCTTTGCGACGGATCGCTGGCAAGCCAGCTCCTACAGTAGGGCGTGTGTGTTTCAGAGTGGCGCTGGCTGGATGATCTCGACCCAGTAAGCATCCGGGTCCTTGATGAATGCCAGGCTCTTCATGCGGCCGTCGTTCAGGCGCTTCTGGAAATCGCAGCCCAGCGCTTCGAAGCGTTCGCACGCAGCGACGATGTCCGGGACCGAGATGCAAATGTGGCCGAAACCGCGCGGGTCGGTGTTGCCGTTGTGGTAGGCGAAATCCGCATCGTTTTCGGTGCCGTGGTTGTGGGTCAGCTCAAGGATGCCAGGGATCGATTTCATCCATTGGGTGCGCGCGGCGGCATCGGCCGGGATCTGGCTCTTGTCGACCAGTGCCAGGAAATACAGGCTGAACTCGGCTTCCGGGAAGTCGCGCTTTTCCACCAGCGAGAAACCGAGGACTCGCGTGTAAAAATCCAGGGACTTGGTGATGTCTTTGACCCGCAGCATTGTGTGGTTGAACACGAAGTTCTGCGTTGCGGTGTCAGGTTGGGCGGTGACGCCTGGGAAGGTGTTCAATTCGTGCAGGCTCATGGGCCCTCCGGAAAATAAGTGGGGCTAACGAATGACGCCAATGATACGCAAGGGCGCAGGCATCACCAAACCCAAACCACCCGCTATTGCCTGACAGGCGGACGAGGCTCAGACTTTATCGCTCAATCCGTGAGTATTCATTGCAATGACCCGATCCTGTAAATCGCTGTTCGTTCTGATTTTCCTGTTGTCAGGCGCTACCTGTGCTCATGCGGATGCGCCGATCGTGACCTGGCCAGATGGCTGGGAAGTCGAAGCGACCCCGCCGGATCAGGCTACGCCTCAGGTGTCCCGGCAGCGCGCGGTGAAAAACGATCAAGGCGGTGCGCCGTTGATGGTCATGGAGTTGACCATGACGACAGTGGAAAGCGGTCATCAGGTCAATCTGCAAGGTGTGCTGCTGGAAATGCGCAAGTCCGTGCAGAAGGACTTCTTTCAGGGCGGTTATCAAAGCGTGTGCAACAAAATCCATCCGGCAACGTTGAGCCGCCTGGAGGCACTGGAAACTACCTGCACCATTACGCAGAACGGACGCCACGTGCTTTCGCAAACATTGGTCGCGGCGGTGGATGCCGATAAGGCTTATGTTCTTTCGTACGCAGGGCAGGCAGAGGCTTACAAGGCAAGCCTGGGTGAAATAGAGGCTGCTCGTAACAGCTTGAAACTTTAGATAACGGTTTGCACGGTCGTGCATTTCGCAATGTTTAGATACCCAAAGGGATTAAGCACAAAGTTAGTCGATATGTAGCGAATTGATCGATTTCAATCGTTGCATTTAACAGGTATCCATAAAAAAGCCCTGCTTGATGCAGGGCTTTTTTTGTCACCGCGAGTGCTTAGCCGCGAAGCCAGGAGTCAACGGTGGAAGCACCGTATTGTTCCTTCCAGGCTTTCAGGCCGCGGTGGTTGCCGCCCTTGGTTTCAATCAGTTCACCGGTGTGCGGATTCTGATAAACCTTGACCACGCGAGCGCGGCGGGTTTTCGGCGCGGCGGCCTGCTGCAGACCGGATTTTGCCGGGTTCGGATCGAGAATGGCGATGATGTCGCGCAAGCTCTTGCCGTAGGTTTTCATCAGCCCCTGGAGCTTTTCTTCGAATTCGATTTCTTTCTTGAGCCCGGCATCGTTCTTCAGGGATTCCAGCTGCTTGAGCTGCTCTTGAAGGGCCTTTTCAGCTGCACGAAATTCAGCGAGTCTGGACAATATCTTTACTCCAATAGTGTGTTTGGCTGATACCAACCGCAAACAAAGCTATAAGCCAAGAGCCTTGTAGCGACTCGGTGATAGTGGCTCACCTGCCAATTTATAGCAGGCATGAAAAATTGTAGTAGTTAATGAGCAAAGAGTAAATCCTGACTTTTTCTTCATGTAACGAGAGTAGTCTTTTGATTCAATTTGGTGCGCATCGCCGTTGTCTCGTCGCTTAATGCCATTAGTTAATGGTGACTTAATGCCTTAATGAAGTCTTCACCGGGCATCGGCCTGCCGAACAGATATCCTTGCAGAAAGTTCACGCCATGGGCGGTGAGGTAGTCACTTTGCTCTTCGGTTTCCACGCCTTCGGCGACGATGCCCAGATCGAGCTTGGCGGAGAGTTCGATGATGGTGTCCAGAATGTGCCGGGAGAGGGCGTCGGCGCCGATCAGGGCGACAAAGCTCTGGTCGATTTTCAGGAAGTCGACATTGAACTGGCGCAGATAACCCAGGCTTGAATGACCGGTGCCGAAGTCATCGATGGCGATCATCACGCCCAGCGCATGAAGTTGCTCGAACAACTGCAGCGTGATGGCGGTGGGCTCGATCAGTTCACGCTCAGTCAACTCCAGTACCAGGTGAATGGAGCCCGGCGCAAAGTTGCCCAGAAATGTCCGGCAATCTTCGACCAGTTCCAGGTTCTTGCAGTGGCTGGCAGTGATGTTGATGCCCACGTGAAACGGGCTTTCGAATGAGGTCGACAAGGGCGCCAGCAATGCGGCGGTTTGCTGCATTAAAGAACGGGTCATGGGCACGATAAGCCCGGAGTGCTCGGCGAACGGAATAAACAGATCGGGACGAACCAGCCCTTCCTTCGGGTGCTTCCAGCGCATCAGCACCTCGGTGCCTGACCATTTCTTGCTGTCGCCATGAACCACCGGCTGAAAGTAAGGAATGAACTCCGCCGCTTCCAGCGCACGCTGTAGCTCGTGACTCGGCGATGAAGAGCGCTTCTGCAGAATGTGCCCGATGGAACCTGACACCACGCCGAAGAAGATCAACAAACTGAACAGCGGCGGATACTCGCTACTCATGTAGCGCCACGTTTCGCCTTCGGGAAATCCGGCTGTTACAGAGAACGCGTAGCGCGAGGAACCGAGTCTGGTTTGCGCCACGGGCAAAGTGGGGAGGGGGTCTTGATGGAACTGGCCATCGGCGGTCAGCCAATGGGGGCCGACTTGCAGCATCAGTATTGTCGAGCGGCCGATCATGCGCAGTACGTTGCTCAAGTGATAACCGTCCAGCGTGCTCAGCGCGCCTTTTTTTCCTTCGCCGATGCGGTACACCAACACCGCGGAATCGGGCGTGACCAGATTGCCTTTCATCAGTTGCAACGTGCCGTTGCTGTAGTCGCCCACCTCGATTTTTTCGCGAAAGTCGCCGAACAAAGAACTGCAGTAATTGGTGTCGTCCCACACCAGATTGGTCGAGCGCACAAACGGGCGGCGGGTGACTTGCTCGCGTAAGGCCAGATTGACGTCAATACAACTTTTCCCGGCCAGCGGCAGCAATTCGCGTGCGGCCTGCGCGGTGTTGTCGAGCATCAGTTCGAATTGGCGGATGGCTTCTTCGGCGGTCAGTCGGGTGCTTTGCTCAAGCGCGCGCTCAGCTTGCAGGTAAAGAATGGCGAACCCGAGCAACATCGGGAGCAAACCACTCAATACGGTGACAATAATCCGTCTGCCACGTTGGCGGCGGGTTTTTACAGTCAGTGGCATTTGCGAAACCTGTAGCGATGAAATAGGGCTCTCAAATGCAGGCAGGACAACGGCACGCCTCCCCAAAAGAGTTCGGTCAGAGGCCATGATAGTTGGCCTTTGTGGCTTATGCCGCTCAACGGTAGGCCAGGCTTGTGGCCAGTTTGATAAAGGCCAGTGCCGCCGGTGAACTCTGGCGTTGGTCGAGCACGGCCAGGCCGACCTGGCGTGCGATCGCTGGCGATAGCGGTTTTTTCAGGTAGCGGTCGTCGTGATGCGTGGGCAGCGAGCCTTCGGCGACCACGGTCAAGGCATCGCCCCGGCCAACGGTATCCAGCGTGCTGAGCAGCTGCGAGCAGCGATAACGGATGTTCGGCGTCAACCGCGCGGCACTGAACAAACGGGACACCAGCTCCGAAGAGCCGGCCTCGGTCAGCACGAACGGGTCGTGACACAAATCGCCCAAGGTCAGGCTGGTGCGAGCCGCCAGCGGATGATGGGCGGGCAGCAACGCGACCATCTGGTCCTCGAACAACGCAAAGGTGTCGAAGCGCTCTTCGGGCAACACCACGAAGCCGATGTCGATGCGTCGCTCTTCCAGCCACTGGATCACCTGGCGGTCGGGGCCTTCATCAATGTGCACCTCGATGCCGGGGTGAGCGGCGCGGTAGTGCTGCAGAATCGTCGGCAGCAACTTGATCGATGAGGTCGGGCCGAACGAGCCGATGCGCAATGTGCCGCGTTTCATGCCGCGGGCATCCGCCGCTTCCTGGCGCAAGGTGTTGGCCAGCCCGAGCATTGCCCGGGCGCGTAATAGCAGCTGTTGGCCGATGTCACTGAGTTCGACCTGAGACTGATGCCGCCGCAGCAGCTCGACGCCCAGTTCCTGTTCCAGCGACTTTAGGGCGTGAGACACAGCAGATTGAGAAATGCCCAGACGATTGGCCGCCGCCGTAAAGCCGTGAAGTTCGGCAACGAGCGAGAAGATCTCCAGCTGAGTGAGGGTCATGAGCTTTTACTCATTTTACGATGATCGAATATTAGCGAAATGATACGCCATCGAATCGATCTGTCGTTCTGGAGACTTATGACTGCATATGAGCAAAGCCTGTCGGAGCCTTCCGATGTCGCGGTTTATTTCAAACTCGCGGCGGTCACCATGATTTGGGGCGGCACTTTCGTCGCGGGGCGGTTTCTGGCGGACAGCCTCAGCCCGTTGTTCGCTGCCAGCCTGCGTTTTTTGCTGGCCAGCGTGGCGCTGCTGCTGTTTCTGCTGCTCGCGCGCATTCCACTGGCCCGGCCGAGTCCTCGGCAATGGTTGCAACTGGCGTTGTTGGGCTTTTTCGGGATTTTTTTCTACAACCTGTGCTTCTTCTATGGCCTGCACTACATCAATGCTTCGCGGGCGTCATTGATCGTGGCGCTGAATCCGGCCGTGATCGGACTGGCCTCGTGGCTGCTGTTCAAGGAGCGTTTGAGTCGAGCGAAAGTCATCGGCATCGCGATCTGCATTGCCGGGGCAAGCCTGGTGATTGTCAGTCGTCATCCGCAGTTGCTGGCCGGTCAGGCGGATGCCTGGTTCGGCGATCTGTTGATTTTCGGCTGCGTGCTCGGTTGGGGCATTTACTCACTGTTTTCCAAAGATCTGAATCAAACCCTGGGGCCGGTGCAAACGGTGACGTATTCGATTTTGCTGGGCACGGTGATGCTCTGCGTGGCCAGTGCCGTCAGGGGCGAGGTGAGTGTTGCGGCGCTGGTCAGCCTTGGCCCGTCGCAATGGTTGAGCCTGATGTATCTGGGCGTGTTGGGCTCGGCGCTGGCGTATATTGGCTATTACGACGGCCTGCGCAAAATCGGCGCGACCCGTTCCGGGGTGTTCATCGCCTTGAATCCGCTGACCGCTGTCATCCTGGGTGCGTTGCTGCTCGGAGAGCAATTGACCCTGACGATGTGTCTGGGCGGCGGGCTGATTCTGGCGGGGATTTTCCTCTGCAACAAACCCCTTGCGCGAGCAGGGAAAAAGGGGATTTGATACAGAAGGCGGACAAACCTATTTACGCTGTGTAGAATCCGGTTACGCATATAAGAATAAATGGCTTCTGGCAGCAGAAGCCTCGCCCGTAATAGCCTTGGGTCGACAATGAAGAGTTTTGGGTTTCAATTGATCTACGGTGACTTCCTCGCGCGCAGCGTGCGGGGCATCTCCTGCGCGCCACCCGCCGGTCTCAGCATTGCCAGCAACTAACGATTCGTTAATTGACCAGAAAATGATGAGGCGCCGACCATGGCAGATTTATACGAAAACCCGATGGGCCTGATGGGCTTTGAATTCATTGAGTTCGCATCGCCAACCCCGAACACGCTGGAGCCGATCTTCAAGATCATGGGCTTCACCAAAGTCGCGACCCACCGTTCCAAAGACGTGCACCTGTATCGCCAGGGCGCGATCAACCTGATCCTCAACAACGAACCCCACAGCGTCGCTTCGTACTTCGCGGCCGAGCACGGCCCGTCGGTGTGCGGCATGGCGTTCCGCGTCAAGGATTCGCAAAAGGCCTACAAGCGTGCGCTGGAACTCGGCGCGCAGCCGATCCACATCGAAACCGGCCCGATGGAACTGCACCTGCCGGCGATCAAAGGCATCGGCGGCGCGCCGCTGTACCTGATCGACCGTTTCGGTGAAGGCAGCTCGATCTACGACATCGATTTCGTGTTCATCGAAGGCGTTGACCGCAACCCGGTCGGTGCCGGCCTGAAGATCATCGACCACCTGACTCACAACGTGTATCGCGGCCGCATGGCGTACTGGGCGAACTTCTACGAGAAGCTGTTCAACTTCCGTGAAATCCGCTACTTCGACATCAAGGGCGAATACACCGGCCTGACCTCCAAGGCGATGACCGCGCCGGACGGTATGATCCGCATTCCGTTGAACGAAGAGTCCTCCAAGGGCGCCGGGCAGATCGAAGAGTTCCTGATGCAGTTCAACGGCGAGGGCATCCAGCACGTGGCGTTCCTCAGCGATGATCTGATCAAGACCTGGGATCACCTGAAAAGCATCGGCATGCGCTTCATGACGGCGCCACCGGAAACCTATTACGAAATGCTTGAAGGCCGTTTGCCGAACCACGGCGAACCGGTTGATCAACTGCAAGCGCGAGGCATCCTGCTGGACGGTTCGTCCGAGTCGGGCGACAAGCGTCTGCTGTTGCAGATCTTCTCGGAAACCCTGATGGGCCCGGTGTTCTTCGAATTCATCCAGCGTAAAGGCGATGACGGGTTCGGCGAGGGTAACTTCAAGGCGTTGTTCGAATCGATCGAACGTGACCAGGTTCGTCGTGGTGTGCTCTCCACCGACTAAGTTGATTCACCGATAAAAACTGTGGGAGCGAGCCTGCTCGCGATAGCGGTGTGTCATACGACTTAAATGTTGTCTGACACACCGCTATCGCGAGCAGGCTCACTCCCACATTTGTTTTTGCACAGGCCTTAAGGGCGGCGTTGTCGCATCATGTGCTTGAACCCTTCGAACATCAGCACCAGCACCGCCATCCAGATTGGAATGTAGGTTAGCCATTCCCCGGTCTTGATGCTTTCCCCGAGCAGCAACGCAACGCCAAGCAACAGCACCGGCTCGACGTAGCTCAACAGCCCGAACAGGCTGAAGGGCAACAGCCGGCTGGCGATGATGTAGATCACCAGCGCCGACGCACTGATCACGCCGAGAAGCGGGATCAACAGTGACAGCCACGGATGCTGATCAAACACATTGAAACCTTGCTCGCCGGTCTGTACGAACCAGAAGGCCACCGGCAGCGTCAACGCCATGTCCAGCCACAAGCCGCCGAGGTTGTCCGTCGCCAGACGCTTGCGCAGGACGAAATACGTTGGATAGCCGATGCACACCAGCAACGTAGCCCAGGAAAAACCACCGACCTGATACAGCTCGTTGATCACACCGAGGCAGGCAAAAAACACGGCAACTTTCTGTAGATAGGAGAGGCGTTCACCGTAGGCGAGCCGTCCGGTCAGGACCATGGTCAGTGGCAACAGGAAATAGCCCAGCGACACATCAAGGCTGTAGCCGTTGAGCGGCGCCCACATGAACAACCAGAGTTGCACGCCCAGCAGGGCCGAAGAGGCGATCAGGGCGGCAATCAGTTTCGGCTGGGCGATGGCTCGGCGAAAGAGCTCGACCACACGCTTCCATTCGCTGGAGACCACCATGAACACGGTCATGCACGGCACTGTCAGCAGCATGCGCCAGCCAAAAATTTCCACACCGCTCAACGGGTTGAGCAGTGAGGTGTAGTAATACATGACGGCAAACAGCACAGAGGCCGAAACCGATAGAGCGATACCTTTAGACAAACTGTCCTCGCGAAGTTGAACGTGAAACGGGGTGCGGAGGATACGTGGTTTTTGTGCTGAATATTGTCCGGATGATCAATATTTGCAACACGGCAATACCCTGTGGGAGCGAGCCTGCTCGCGATGGTGTATCAGCCACATCGGTATCAACTGACAGATCATCGCGAGCAGGCTCGCTCCTACAGTGGTTATGTGTTTCTTCAGGTGTTACGGGGTTTACGGCCCGACACGAAATGGCTCACATCATTGAACCCTGGCGTGGACGCATGCCCCGGTGTCACCAGCGAGTCGATAAACGCTTCATCCTGCGCCGTGATCTTCACCGCCTGCGCCTTAGTGTAGGCATCCCATTGCTCTTCGGTACGCGGCCCGACAATGGCCGAGGTGACGGCGCTGTTGTTCAACACCCAGGCAATCGCGAACTCGACGATACCGACACCACGATCTTGCGTGTATTGCTGGATCTGCTGGGCGATGCGCAGGGATTCGACGCGCCATTCGGTTTCCAGAATACGTTTGTCGGCGCGCCCGGCGCGGCTGTTGGCATCCGGTTTTACATCCGGCGCATATTTGCCGCTGAGCACGCCGCGCGCCAGCGGGCTGTAAGGCACAACGCCCAAACCGTAGTTCTGCGCGGCGGTGATCTGTTCGGTTTCGGCCTGGCGATTGACGATGTTGTACAGCGGCTGGCTGATGACAGGGCGGTCGACACCCAGCTGGTCGGCCACGCGAATGACCTCGGCGATGCGCCAGCCACGGTAGTTCGACAACCCCCAGTTGCGGATTTTGCCCTGGCGAATCAGGTCGCCGATGGCCGACACCGTCACTTCCAGCGGCGTGTTGTGGTCTTCGCGGTGCAGGTAATAGAGGTCGACGTAGTCGGTGCCCAGGCGCGTGAGGCTGGCATCGATGCCATTGAAAATGTGCTTGCGGCTCAGGCCGCTGCGGTTCGGCACACCGTCCACCGGGCCGAAACCGACTTTGGTGGCGAGCACCCATTCGTGGCGGTTGCCGGCGATCGCTTCGCCGACGATCTCTTCAGAGCGACCGTTGGTGTAGACGTCGGCGGTGTCGATGAAATTGATGCCCTGGTCCCAGGCCTTGTCGATGATCCGCAGGGAATCTTCGGTGCTGGTCTGTTCGCCGAACATCATGGTCCCCAGGGTCAGGGTGGACACCTGCAATCCCGAGTGACCCAGCGTGCGGTAGCTCATGACGAAATCCTTTTACCAGTGGGAAAGGCTCAATCAAATACCAGAACAACCGCATGGGGCAAACACAATTATTGCCCCCCCACAATCAAATGTGGGAGCGAGCCTGCTCGCGTTTGCGGTTCAACATTCAACAGCTATGTTGACTGACACTCCGCTATCGCGAGCAGGCTCGCTCCCACAGGGGACAGGGGACAGATGTCAGACGCGCAGGGTGCGGGTCATGCGCAACGCCAGCAGGCTGCCGCAGACAATCACGCCCGCCAGCAAGTACAACGCGGCATCGGTCGAGCCAGTAGTGTCCTTGACCCAACCGACCAGGTACGGGCTGAGGAAGCCGGCCATCTGGCCCATCGAGTTGATCAACGCCAGGCCACCGGCAGCCGCGCCGGCGCTCAGCAGTGCGGTCGGCACCGGCCAGAACATCGGCAGGCCGGTGAGGGCGCCCATGGTGGCGATCGTCAGGCCAAGGATGGCGATGGCAGGCGTGGTCGCGAAGTTCACGGCAATCAGCAGGCCCACTGCCCCCATCAACATGGGCACCACCAAATGCCAGCGACGTTCTTTGCGCAAGTCCGCCGAGCGGCCGACCATCAACATGAACACGGCCGCCAGCAGGTACGGGATCGCACTCAGCCAGCCGATCACCAGGTTATCGTTGAAGCCCAGGTTCTTGATGATCGACGGCAGCCAGAAGTTGATCGCGTAGACCCCGCTCTGGATGCAGAAGTAGATCAAGCCGAACGCCCAGATCGCCGGGTTCTTGAACACCGCCAGCAGCGAGTCGGTGGTGGTTTTCGGTTTGTTGGCCAGGTCTTCAGCGTGGTCGGCTTCCAGCACCGAGCGTTCGAATGGCGTGAGCCATTTGGCGTTGGCGTAACTGTCGCTCAGCAGAAAGTAGGCGAGGGCGCCGAGGATCACGGTCGGGATGCCTTGCAGCAGGAACATCCACTGCCAGCCGGCCAGGCCACCCTGGCCCGCAGCGAAGTGGTTGAGGATCCAGCCAGAGAACGGGCTGCCGAGCAGGCCGGACACCGGGATCGCCGACATGAACAGCGCCATGATGCGGCCACGGCGGAAGGTCGGGAACCACTGCGAGAGGTACAACACCACGCCCGGGAAGAACCCGGCTTCGGCCGCGCCGGTGAACAGGCGCAAGGTGTAGAACTCGGTCGGGGTGGTGACGAACAGCAGGCAGGTCGACAGCGTGCCCCAGGTGATCATCATCAGCGCGATCCAGCGGCGCGGGCCGAATTTGGTCAGCGCCAGGTTGCTCGGTACGCCGCACAGCACGTAGCCGATAAAGAAGATCCCGGCGCCGAGGCCGTACACGGTTTCACTGAATTTCAGCGCGTCGAGCATCTGCAGCTTGGCAAATCCAACGTTCACCCGGTCGAGGTAGTTGAACAGGTAGCAGATGAAGATGAAGGGGATCAAACGCAGGGTAATGCGTTTGTAGACGGCATTTTTTTCGTCAACGATGGCCTGGGTAGCGGCGGCGCTCTGTGACATGGCGGGCTCTCTCTTTATTATGATTTTTTGCGATGCAAAGGGTAACGTTGATCGCCCTGAGAGTCTCGACCACCCTCAGGGCTGCTGTCTTTGTGCCTGAGCACAGGGTTTGCAACCAAGCCCTGTGCGGGTGAACAACCGCGCTTTGAAGGACCACCACAATGTTCGAACTCGATCACGACCTGGCCCAGGACATCGTCGACCGGGCGATGGCCATCCTGCCTTACAACGTCAACGTCATGGACAGCCAGGGGTTGATTCTCGGCAGTGGTGAACCGGAGCGGGTCAACACCCGGCACGAAGGCGCGCAACTGGTGCTGGCCAACGGGCGGGTGGTGGAAATCGATGCTCAAACCGCTATCCACCTCAAGGGCGTACAACCGGGTATCAACCTGCCGCTGTTGCTCGATCAACGGCTGATTGGCGTGCTCGGCATCACCGGCGAACCCGAGCAATTGCGCACCTACGCCGAACTGGTGCGCATGACCGCCGAGATGCTGGTGGGCCAGCGCAATCAGCAGGCCGAGCAGCAATGGCGGCGCCAGCGTTGCGATGACTTGCTGGCGTTGCTGCTCAGCGAGGCAGGGGATTCGCCGCGCTTGATCGATGAGGCGCAACAGCTTGGGCTCAAACCGCAACTGACGCGGGTGCCGTATTTGTTCGAGCTGGGAATGGAGCACGGTCCGGGGCAAACCGTCGACGCACTCAGCGCCTGGCTGACCTCGCGCTACCCGGACAGTTGGTGCGTGAGTTCGGCCAAGTCGTCGTTGCTGTGGTGCCGGCCGGCCAACCAGGCGATCGAGAACGACCGCTTGCTGGAAAAGCTCGACGGCCTCGGCTGGAATATCTTGCGCATCGCCGTGGGCGGGCAGGCCGATGGCTTGTCGGGTTTGCGCCGTTGCTATCGGCGGGTCGGCGACTTGCTGGCCTATGGGCGCGATGTACTGCCGCATTCTCGTCTGTTGACGCTGACCCGTTATCGATTGCCGGTGATGCTCTGGCGCCATCGCAACGACGATGCGCTGGACGAATTGCTCAAACCCTTGCGCAAAGTCATCGCCAAGGACGGCAACGGCCAATTGCTGGCGACGTTGCGCAGTTGGTGCGATCACGACGGCCAGAGCCAGGCCTGCGCCGATGCGCTGGGCATTCACCGCAACAGCCTGCGTTACCGGATGGAGCGGATAGCCGAGCTCAGCGGCGTCGACCCGTTGCGCCTCGATGGCATGCTGGCGCTGTACCTCGGCGTGCAGCTACTCCCACAAACCGACGCAAATCCATGACGTTGTGAACACGTCCTTGTAGGAGCCGGCTTGCCGGCGATGGCGTCCTCGAAATCGCCATCGCCGGCAAGCCGGGCTCCTACAGGTTTTTCGGCGTACTTGAGATTGCTTTCGCGAGCAGGCTCGCTCCCACCGGGTTTTGTGAAAATGAACAATAATCCTCCGTGCCACTTGTGCAGCGGACCGGCGTTATTGTTCAGGCCGGCTGGCAGCATGGGGGCATTGGAACTGGAGAATTCGCATGAAAATCGTCATCGCCCCCGATTCGTTCAAGGACAGCCTCAGCGCACAAGGCGTGGCCGATGCCATTGCCCTTGGTCTGGTTGAAGTCTGGCCCGATGCGCAACTGGTCAAATGCCCGATGGCCGATGGGGGCGAAGGCACGGTCGAGTCGATTCTGGCCGCCTGCGAAGGTCAACTCCGTCGCACTCGCGTCAAAGGGCCGCTGGGCACAACGGTCGACGCCGCGTGGGGCTGGTTGCCCCAGAGCCTCACCGCCATCATCGAGATGGCCGAGGCCAGCGGCTTGCAACTCGTTCCGCCGGGGCAACGCGATGCGTGCACCAGCAGCACCTTCGGCACCGGTGAGTTGATCCGCGCGGCACTCGACGCCGGGGCGCAACGGGTGATCCTGGCGATTGGCGGCAGCGCCACCAACGACGGCGGCGCGGGGGCGATGCAAGCGCTGGGCGTGAAACTGCTCGATGCACAAGGTCAAACCCTGGCGCCCGGCGGATTGGCACTGGCGCAACTGGCGCGCATCGATCTCAGTGACATCGATC
The DNA here is from genome assembly GCF_019947305.1 of Pseudomonas sp. BF-RE-21. Classification (NCBI taxonomy): domain Bacteria; kingdom Pseudomonadati; phylum Pseudomonadota; class Gammaproteobacteria; order Pseudomonadales; family Pseudomonadaceae; genus Pseudomonas; species Pseudomonas sp. BF-RE-21. Next base: position 67,238 of record NZ_JAGYGF010000022.1, read on the forward strand.
CGCGTCTGACCGACGTGCGCTTCGACATCGCCGCCGACGTCAACAATCCCCTGTGCGGCCCCCACGGTGCCTCTGCGATTTTCGGTCCGCAAAAAGGCGCAACGCCTGCGCAGGTCGAGCAGCTGGATCGCGCCCTCGGGCACTTCTCCGGGCTTTGCGCCCAGGTCCTCGGCAATGACGTGCGTGACGAGCCGGGCAGCGGCGCGGCGGGTGGATTGGGGTTTGCCGCCAAGGCCTTCCTGGGCGCGCAGTTCAAGGCCGGGGTTGAAGTGGTCGCGGAATTGGTCGGCCTGGCCGATGCGGTCAAGGGCGCCGACCTGGTGATCACCGGCGAAGGCCGCTTCGATGCGCAAACCCTGCGCGGCAAGACACCGTTTGGTGTCGCACGCATCGCCGGGCAACACGGCGTACCGGTCATCGTCATCGCCGGCACCTTGGGCGAGGGTTATCAGGCCCTGTACGCGCATGGCATCGACGCCGCGTTTGCCTTGGCGAGCGGGCCGATGACCCTGGAGCAGGCGTGCACCGAGGCGCCACGGTTGTTGCGTGAGCGGGCGAGCGACATCGCCCGGGTCTGGCGTATCGCCAAACGCAAAACCTGATACCCCACGGCCATTGTAGGAGCGAAGCTTGCTCGCGAAGAACGTGAGGGCAACGCGTTCATCCAGACAACCTGCGTCATCGTTGACGACCTTCGCGAGCAAGCTTCGCTCCTACAGGGGGACGCGGCGAACCAAAGATCAGTGTTTCACGGATGAAACACTCGTAATCCCTTGAAATATATTTCGCAAATCCCCGCAAAAATCCTCAACCCCAGCCGATACAGATATCAGGCGCACACAAACCTATTACAACAGTGGCGCCAGCCTGAGCGGTGCGCCTCAATGCCCGCCCGCCAGTGATCACGGCAAGGACGCTCGAAGACTCAATCACCCGAGTATCGTCCTATGTCCCTGCGTAATCTGAACATCGCGCCTCGAGCTTTCCTGGGTTTTGCCTTCATTGCCTTGCTGGTCATCGTGCTGGGTGTATTTGCCGTGAGCCGCATGACGACCATTCGCCAGGCATCGGTCGACATGGAGACGACGCAACTGCCCAGCATCGGGGTTTTGGGCAATATGACGGAAAACGTCCTGCGCATGCGCATCCTCTCGTTCCGGGTGTTGGTCAACCGCGAACCCGCCGCGTTGCAGGAAGCCCAGACTCGCATCAGCGTCCTCACCGACAAGCTGCGCAGCGCTCAGGCCAGCTACGCAGCTTTGCCCGCCCAGCCAGAAGAAGCCGCGCTGTACAAGACGTTCACCGCCACCCTCGACACCTACATGCAAGCGCAGAACCAGATGATGGAGCTGTCGCGGCAGAACAAGCTGGATGAGATGCGCACCCTGATCAATACGCGGATCAAGGACGGCACCGACCAGATGGGCGAGCAGCTCAATAAACTGGTGGCACTCAACACCAGCGACGCCAAGACCGCATCGGCCGAAGCGGGCGAACACTACAGCAACGCCATCACCGGCATCGTGGTCGTTGCGGTGATCGCCGCACTGATGACCGTGTTGCTGGCCTGGCTGTTGACCCGGAGCATCGTCACCCCGCTGAACCGTGCATTGCAGGCTGCTGAAACCATCGCGGGCGGCAACCTGCGCAACGTCATTGAAGTCGATGGCAAGGATGAACCGGCCCGCTTGCTCACCGCGTTGTCCAACATGCAGGCCAGTTTGCGCAAAACCATCGAGCAGATCGCCGGTTCCGCCACGCAGCTGGGCGCCGCCGCCGAAGAGCTGAGCACGGTCACGCAAGAAGCGTCCCGCGGTCTGCAACAGCAAAACAATGAAATCGAACAAGCCGCCACAGCAGTCAACGAAATGACCGCCGCCGTGGAAGAAGTGGCGCGCAACGCAGTGTCGACTTCCGAAGCCTCGAACCAGTCGACCCAGGCTGCTCGTGAAGGTCGCGACCGCGTGGTGGAAACCGTCGATGCGATCCAGACCATGACCCACGACGTGCAGAACACCTCGCTGATGATCGAAGGCCTGGCCGCTCAGGGCCGGGACATCGGCAAGGTGCTGGACGTGATTCGCGCCATTGCCGAACAGACCAACCTGCTGGCACTGAACGCCGCGATTGAAGCGGCCCGTGCCGGTGAAGCCGGACGTGGTTTTGCGGTGGTGGCGGACGAGGTGCGGGCGTTGGCGCATCGCACGGCGCAATCGACTCAGGAAATCGAGAAGATGGTCGCTGGCATCCAGAACGGTACAGGGGAGGCGGTGTCTTCGATGCAGCAAAGCAATCAGCGCACCCACAGCACCCTGGAAATGGCCCGAGCCGCCGGTGTCGCGCTGGAGCAGATCACTCAGTCGATCCATCTGATCAACGAACGCAACCTGGTGATCGCCAGCGCGTCCGAAGAGCAGGCGCAGGTGTCCCGTGAAGTCGACCGCAACCTGGTGAACATTCGCGACCTGGCGACCCAGTCCGCTGCCGGGGCCAACCAGACCAGCGCTGCCACCCACGAATTGTCGCGCCTGGCCGTTGATTTGAATGCCATGGTGGCGCGTTTCGTGATTTGAGATAGGGTTGAGACTAGGAACACGCGCGATTGGAGAAATACATGCGCTATTCAGCCTTGACCCAACGAATTGCCGGAGACGGCGCTGCGGCCTGGCAGATTCATTACCGAGCATTGGAACTACGAGAGCAGGGTGTTGATGTGTTGCTGTTGTCGGTGGGTGATCCGGACTTCGATACGCCGCGTCCCATCGTCCAGGCGTGCATTGACAGCCTGTTGGCTGGCGACACGCATTACTCGCAAGTGCGCGGCAGTCGCGGGCTACGCGACAGCATCGTCAACCGTCACCGGCGTTGCAGCGGTCAGGAGGTCGATGCGGATCAGGTGATTGTGACGCCCGGCGCCCAGTGCGGTGTGTATTCGGTCGTGCAATGCCTGCTTGATCCGGGCGATGAAGTGATCGTCGCCGAACCGATGTACGTGACTTATGAAGGCGTGTTCGGTGCCTGCGGGGCGAAAGCGGTGCCGGTGGCGGTACGACCGGAGAACGGCTTTCGCGTCGATCCGGCGGATGTCGCGGCGCTGATCACGCCGAAAACCCGCGCGCTTTTGCTCAACAGTCCGAACAACCCTTCCGGTGCCAGTCTGTCGCTGAAGATCTGGCAGGAACTGGCATCGCTGTGCATTCGGCACAACCTGTGGCTGATCAGTGACGAGGTTTACAGCGATCTGTTGTACGAGGGCGAGCACATCAGCCCGGCGAGCCTGCCCGGCATGGCCGAGCGCACCGCGACGCTCAACAGCCTGTCGAAATCCCACGCCATGAGCGGCTGGCGGGTCGGTTGGGTGATCGGGCCCAAACCCTTGATTGACCATCTGGAACATCTGTCGTTGTGCATGCTGTTCGGCATTCCGGACTTTGTGCAGAAGGCGGCGCAGGTTGCGCTGGAGGGTGATCTGCCGGAAGTCGCGATGATGCGCGAGGAATACCGTCAGCGGCGCGACCTGGTGTGCGCGAGCCTGAGTGCGTGCCCGGGGGTGCGGGCGGTACGGCCGGATGGCGGGATGTTTGTGATGGTTGATGTGCGCCAGACCGGGTTGTCTGCCCAGCACTTCGCCGAGCGGCTGCTGGAGGGCTATGGCGTTTCGGTGCTGGCCGGCGAAGCGTTCGGGCCGAGCGCGGCGGGGCACATCCGGATCGGGTTGGTGGTGGATCAACGGAAACTGGCGGATGCGTGTCGGCGGATTGCGTTGTGTGCGGCGGATCTTCTGGAAGCGCGCCGGGCCTGACAGATTTGTGTTGGCAATGCCGGCCCCTTCGCGGGCAAGCCTCGCTCCTACAGGTGCTGCGTAATCCCGTAGGAGCGAGGCTTGCCCGCGAAGACTGACTTGCAGGCGCCGAATCTCTTAATCCTTCCACGCCCGCGTATTCACCAGATTCTTCGGCCGCTCACCCGCCAACGCTGCCAGCAGATTGTCCACCGCACACGTCGCCATCGCTTCGCGCGTCTCATGGGTCGCCGAGCCAATGTGCGGCGTCGCCACCACGTTGTTCAGTTGCAACAGCGGCGAGTCCGGGTTCAGCGGTTCGCGTTCGAACACATCCAGCCCCGCCGCGCGAATCTGCCCGGAACGCAACGCTTCGATCAGCGCCGTTTCGTCCACCACTTTGCCCCGTGAAATGTTGATGAAGATCGTCTCTGGACGCATCAGCGCAAACTGTTCAGCACCGATCAGCCCCTCGGTTTCCACTGTCAGCGGCAATGTCAGGCAAACGAAATCGGCCTGCTGCAACAGCTCCGGCAGGCTGCGGTATTGCGCATTGAAGCGCTGTTCCACCGCCGGTTTCGGCGAGTGGCTGTGATAGATCACCGGCATGCCGAAACCGAAATGCCCGCGTTGGGCCAACGCTTCGCCGATCCGCCCCATGCCAATGATGCCCAGGGTTTTACCGTGCACATCGCTGCCGAAATGCACGGGGCCGATGTTGCGGTTCCACTGGCCGGCACGAACCATGTTCGCCAGTTCCACCACGCGCCGGGCCGTCGCGAGGATCAGCGCAAAACCGGTGTCGGCGGTGGTTTCGGTGAGCACGTCCGGGGTGTTGCTGAGCAGGATTCGCCGCTCGGTCAGGTAGTCGATGTCGTAGTTGTCGACGCCCACCGAAACGCTGGCGATGGCGCGCAGATTCGGCGCCAGGTCCAGCAGGCCCGCGTCCAGTTTCAGACTGGCACCGAGCAACCCGTGAGCGCGGGGCAGGGCCTCGCGCAGTTGCGCCAGGCCATCGGCGTCGAGGTTGTCGATCAGCGTCACGTCGGTCTGCTCATGCAGGCGAGCCATCAGCAACGGTGAGAGTTTCTTGTACAGCACGACCTGCTTTTTCATCGTATTCATCTCTGCATCAATTCAAGGATGGGCGGCGGTCGGGCGTGTTTGCGCAACCGCAGGACGTTCCCGGTCGCTGGCGCCGGGCTTGAGGAGAATCGTCAGCACCACCGAAAACATCAGCGCGCCGCTCATCAGCAGGTAAGACGCGCCCGGCGAACCGGTGGAGCTGTTCAGGTAACCGACCAGATAAGAGCCGCCAAACGAGCCCAGCGCGCCCATGCTGTTGATCAACGCCATGGCGCCACCGGCGACGTTGGCCGGGAGGATTTCCGGGATGATCGCGAAGAACGGTCCGTAAGGCGCGTACATGCAGGCCCCGGCAATCACCAGCAGGGTGTACGACCACCAGAAATGTTCGGCGCCCAGCGCGTATGATCCGTAGAACGCAATCGAGGCGATCAGCAGCGGCGGCCAGACAAAGCGTTTGCGCTTTTGCAGTTTGTCCGAGCCCCAGGACACCAGCAGCATCCCGATCACCGCCGCCAGATACGGCAGCGCCGACAGCCAGCCGGCTTCGACCATGTCCATTTGCGCGCCGGCCTTGAGGATCGACGGCAGCCACAGCACGAAGCCGTAGACGCCAATGCTCCAGCAGAAAAACTGCAGGGCCAGGATGATCACTTTCGGCGAGCGGAAGGCCTCGGCGTAGTTCTTCACCGCCTTGATGCCCACCTGTTCGGCGGCGAGGGCGCTTTCCAGATCGTGCTTTTCGGCGTCGCTGAGCCACTTGGCCTGGGCCGGACGATCATCCGCCAGGCGCCACCAGATAAACGCCCAGAGCACTGCCGGCAAACCTTCGATGATAAACATCCAGCGCCAGCTGTAATGCTGCACCAGATAGCCCGACACCACCGACATCCAGAGCATGGTCACCGGGTTGCCGAGGATCAGAAAAGTGTTGGCCCGCGAGCGTTCGGCACGGGTGAACCAGTGGCACAGGTAGATCAGCATCGCCGGCATCACCGCCGCTTCGACCACGCCGAGCATGAAGCGAATGACGATCAGCCAGTAGGCGTTGGAGACGATCCCGGTGAGCGTCGCCAGGCTGCCCCAGAGGATCAGGCTGACGAAAATCAGTTTCTTCACACTGTGTTTTTGCGCGTAGATCGCGCCCGGCACCTGGAAGAAAAAGTAGCCGAGGAAGAACAGTGCGCCGAGCATCGACGACAGGCCTGGCGTGATCATCAGGTCGGCAGCCATCCCGGAGGCAGCGGCGAATCCGTAGTTGGCGCGGTCCAGGTACGCCAGGCTGTAGGTGATGAACACGATGGGCATGATGTACCACCAGCGGCGGGTGGCGAGCGTTGCGGTTTTCATGAGTGGTGCTCCTGAGCTTGTTGTTTTTGTCGCAGCAGGTAACGGGTCAGATCAAGCTTTTGCAGTGGTAGTGATGGCCTCTTCGCGAGCAAGCTTCGCTCCTACAGGTTCGCGCTAAACCTGTAGGAGCGAGGCTTGCCCGCGAACAGCGGCCTCGAATTCGATGGACATTTCGGATCGGGTCGGCAACCCCTCCATATCCCCGCGACTCTGTACCGCACGGCTGCCAATCCAGTTGGCGCGTTTCACGGCGTCGGCAACGCTGTGGTTTTCCAGCAGCGCGCTGATCATGCCGACGGCAAACCCGTCACCGGCACCGACCGTGTCGACCACTGTTTCCACGGGCACACCCGCCACGAAACCTTCATCCAGATGCGTGCGGTAATACGCGCCGTGCGGGCCGAGCTTGATCGCCACCGCTTCGGCTCCCTGGTCGAGGTAAAACGCGGCGATGTCAGCCGGGTCTTCATAGCCGGTCAGCAAACGACCTTCACTCAAACCCGGCAGCACCCAGTCGGCGAGGGCGGCGAGGCGGTTGATTTCGCTGATCATCTGTTGCGTGCTGGCCCACAGGCTCGGGCGCAGGTTCGGGTCGAAGGACACGCTGCGCCCGGCTTCGCGCATGCGCGTCATCAGTTCGAAAGACATCTGTCGCGCCGTTTTCGAGAGCGCCGGAGGAATGCCGGTGGCGTGCAAGTGCCGCGCCTTGAGCAGTTCGGGGATGATCGACTTCGGCGACAGATGACTCGCCGCCGAACCGCGCCGAAAGTACTCGACCCTGGGATCGTCGCCATCGTCGGTGCGTGACTTGAGCTGAAACCCGGTCGGGTGTGCGGCATCGAGGGCAACGTTACTGCAATCCAGGCCTTCCTTTTTCAAGGTCTCGATCACGAAGCGCCCCAGAGAGTCGTCGCCGACCCGGCTCAGCCACGCCACCTTGAACCCCAGTCGCGATAAACCGATGGCGACGTTGCTGTCGGCCCCGGCAATGCGTTTGTGAAAGTGGTCGACGTTGGCGAGGTCGCCGTTTTGATCGGCGACAAACATCGCCATGGTTTCGCCGAACGACAGGATATCGATCTCAGACATGAGCGCTCTCCAGGCGTGCTTGCCCCAAGTGGGCGAGGGCGGCGACATGCTCGGTGGTGAGCTGCACCAGGTCATCGGCTTGCAGCGGATATTCCGCGGCCCGCATCACGCCTTGGGCCATGTGCCGCAGCAGTTGCTCCCACGAATGCAGGTCGCTGGCAGCAGGCGGCGTGGCGACCAGTTTGCCATCGGCCCGGCGTGACACGGCTTTGCAGTGCACGTAGCCAACGTGGCGCCCGAGCAGGCGCGCGGCGCTGCTGGCGGACTGGTCCTGCCAGTGCCAGTTGCCGATGTCGAAGGTCATTTTGATCGGCAGATTGTGTTGCTCGACCGCTGCGAAAAAACGCTGGAACGGTTCGATGCGGCCACCGTGCAGGGTCTGATCGTTTTCCACCAGCAGTTGCACGGCGCTTTTGCCCAGGATCCGGGCGAGGGTTTGCAGGTCGCTGGTGTCGGTGAAGTAACCGAGGGACACCTTCAGCCAATTGGCGCCGAAGGCCTGGGCGCGTTGCAGGGCGGTGATCAGTTGCGGATTGGGTTTCGACTGGCCGGCCAGCCACAGTTCCATCGGCGAGGAATACACGCTTTCGAGGCCTTGCGCCTGGGTGGCATCGGCCAGTTGGGCGGGGTCTTCGACGGTCAGCAATTCTTCGCGCCATTCGATGTGGGTGGCGCCCGAAGCGGCGAGGATATCGATGAAACTGCCTTGACCGCGCTGGCGGACGAGGTCGGCGCCGTAGCTGGAGAGGCTGATGGAAACGGGTGGTTTATGCATTGTCATGGACCTCTGAAACCGGTTTCATTTTTGTTCAAAAAAAAAGGATGAAATTTTGTGGTGGTCTTTCGGGCCCTTTCGCGGGCAAGCCTCGCTCCTACGGGTTATCGGTGTCCTGTAGGAGCGAGGCTTGCCCGCGAAGGGGCCGAAACATTCACCGAGAATTTCCCAGGGTCGACCCACGCACAATCAACCGCGCCGAAAAATCCATCGTCCGCACCGGCCCGTCATCTCCGCGCAAACGCTTGAGCAAGCATTCAAACGCACTCGCGCCCATCTCGGTCGTCGGTTGGGCGAGGGCGGTGATGCCGCTGCCCACCAGCGGGTACCAATCCAGGTCATCGAGGGCGATCAAGCCGACATCCTCGAACAACGTGCACTGCAATTCGCGCAACGCATGGGTCGCGGCCAGCGCCGCAATCCCGTTCGCGCAGAACAGCGCCTTCGGGCCGGGGCCGGGGGTATCGAGAAAAGTCTTGAGGTTTGCCGTGAGGTCACTGCCGGTTTCGCTCATCGTTCCGCGCAGCGCCGAACGCCGGGCGATCTGCGCCTTGAAACTGCTGACCCGTTCGATCCGCGAACTGGTGCCGTCAAACGGTTCGGTGACCAGCAGCACATCGCGGTAACCGCGTTCTTCAAGGTGGGCGATGGCGATCTCGACTGCTGCCGGGTTGTCCAGCCCGACCATGTCACTTTCGAGGTGCTCGACCTTGCGGTCCACCAGTACCAGCGGCATCTCTCGATGCAGTTCCTGCAATTCGTCGCGGTGGTGGCCGAGGGTGTTCACGATCAGCCCTTCGATGTTGTACGAGCGCAGCAGGGCCAGGTGCTGGCATTCCTGCTCGTCATCGCGGTCGGTGTTGCACACCACCAGGCTGTAGCCGTGTTGACGGCAGGCGGTTTCCACCCCGTGCATCACGGCAATCGAATAAGGGTTGCGGATGTCGGCGACCAGCATGCCGATCAGGCGGGTTCGTCCACGTTTCAGACCGCGAGCCATCTGGTTCGGGCGATAGCCCAGTTCGGCAATCGACTGTTCGATGCGCAATGCAATCGCATCGGACAGCAAGGCGCGATCCTCGCCGATGAACCGCGACACGCTGGCCTTGGAGACCTTGGCATGTTCGGCGACATCAAGCATGGTCACGCGGCTGCGCTGGGCGGCGGAGAAATCGTTCACGGTCTGAAACCTTCTTATTGGAGTTATAAGGTCCGTGCGTTTGAGATCGCACTGAAACCGGTTTCAGAAGACACCAAAAGCAAATACGCCGTCAAGCCCCGCATCGTCGATTGTCCGACAATGGCCGACGAATGGGATTCAGGCCCAAAGACTCAACCAGGCCGATCCCAACAGCAACAGGGCCATGCAGCGATTGAAGCGTTGCATTGAACGAGGTGAACGCAACCAGCGCGTGGAGCCCGCGCCGAGCAATGCCCAGACCCCAAGGCAGGGCAGGGAAATCAGAAAGAACGCCAGCGACAACACCATCACATGGGCCAGGCGCTGTTCGCCGGCCCCGGCAAATACACTGACAACCGCCAGCGCCATCATCCAGGTTTTCGGGTTGATCAGTTGCAGGCCGGCAGCGCCCAAAAGACCGAGCCGGGCGTCGGCATCTTGGTTGGTGACGGCTTCTGCCGGAGCGTTGAAAATCTGCCAGGCGAGGTAACTCAGCCAGGCCACGCCGATCCACTGCATCGCGGTTTGCACGAAGGGCCAAGCGGTCAACGACGCCCCGGCACCGCTGCCGACCAACAACACAATTGTCGCGGCGCTGGCACAGGCGCCGAAGATGATCGGCACGGCGGCCACCAAGCCGTATCGGGCACTGTTGCTCAACACCAGAATGTTGGTCGGGCCGGGCGTGATCGACGCCACGAACGCAAACAACAGGAAGGGCAGTAACGTCGGGAAAGTGGACAGCATCGCGGGCAAACTCCGGTGAAGATCATTGAAGTCGATCTTCACAATCCCACGGTCAACTGTCTGGAAGATTTGAGCAGCGCTTGCGATACAACGCGGGCGTCAGGCCGTAGGCCCGCACGAACCAACGGCCCAGATGACTCTGGTCGGCGAACCCCAGCGTCATGGCCACCGTGGCCGGTTGTTCGCCTCGGGCCAGCATTCTGCGGGCCGTGGCCAGGCGCAATTGCACCAGATAGGCGTGCGGGGCGATGCCGTAAGCAGCCTTGAAGGCGCGGGTCAGGCGAAAGCGATCGACGCCCGTTGCGGCGGCCAGTTGGTCGAGGCCGATGTCCTCGTGGGCATGGGCGTGCAGATACTCCCGAGCCTTTTGTGCCACCAACGGCAATCGCGGATCTTCGCCATAACGGGCACGCCAGTGCAGGTGAGTGGTGAGGCGTTCGAGCAGGCTGTCGAGGGCAGTCTGGCGGACGATTTTCAGCTCGCGGTTGTGCAGCGCCTGAAACGCCAGGCTGGTGGCGTGGGCCAGGCGCACGTCGGTGGCCAGGGTATTGGCGAAGCTCAATTGACTGTTGTCCGGCGCGTTGTCGAACACGGCACTGAGTTCGCGCTTCAACCATTGCGGGTCGAGGTACAGCATGCGGTAGGTGAAACCGTCGACCGTCGGTGCTTCGCCGTCGTGAATGTCGCCCGGTTCGAGCAAAAACACCTTGCCCGGCGTGCTCTGGTGCCGGGCCCGCCGGCAGTTGAATTGCTGCACACCTTGCTCGGTGACGCCCACCAGATAGCTGTCATGCCAGTGCGGATCGTAGGCGTGGCCCTCGAAATGCGCGCGCAGCGTCTCAATGCCGGTGTCGGCGTCCTGGGCCAGGTCGATCCAGTTGTGAGTGGTCATGCTGCACCTGCGAGACGGATTGCCGGGTTATTTAACGCCCGTGGCGAGGGCGATGCCTAGAACGTTTGTGCACGGCTCAGTTGAACAGGCCCGCAGCGATGTTGATCGAGAACCCGAGAATCGCGGTGTTGAACAGAAAACCGATCAGCGACTGCGCGAGCACAATCTTGCGCAATTCCCGAGTGGCCACGCCGACATCGGAGGTCTGCACCGCCGCGCTGATGGTGAACGAGAAATACAGGAAGTCCCAATAATTGGGGGTGGTCAGCCCTTCAGCGAAGCGCAAAGCCGGGTCTTTGCCAGCCCAAGTATAGAACAGGCGAGCGTAATGCACGCTGAAAATCACCCCGATCAACAGCCATGAACCGATGACGGTCAGTGCGGTATACCCGTAATGCAACAGCTTGCGGGTGGTTTCCAGGTCCTTGCTGCCGGCCAGTTCGAAGGTGATGGTCGCCAGGCTGGCGATGGCGGCGATGCACACCACGAACAGCACCAGCCCGGCGTTCTCGTCTTCGACTTCGGCAATGCGTTTCACATCCGGCGCTTTGGCGCGGGCGGCGAGCCAGAGCATCAGCACCAGATACGACCAGACCCCGGCGTTCCAGCCGAAGAGGATTTTGCTGATGATCGAATCGGCCGGAGCCAGAATGCCCACCGCAACACCGAGGGTCGCAGCGGCGGACAGGCGAGGGTGGGTGCGGGCGAGGAAGGGCATGGAGGCTCGATGGGTTGGGGTATTGCAAACACCTTAGCCCAGCGTGGACCCCTCTGACCAACGACGATCCTTGTAGGAGCCGGCTTGCCGGCGATGGCGGCCGTGAGAGCGACGCAGTAAGCGAGGGCCTCATCGCCGGCAAGCCGGCTCCTACAGGGGAATGTGGTGTTGGTTAGATTTTTTTGTGGCGTTTACGCACCAGTTTCATCACCACCACAAAAAACACCGGCACAAACACCACCGCCAGTGTCGCGGTGATCATCCCGCCAATCACCCCGGTGCCGATGGCTTGCTGGCTTGCCGAGCTCGCGCCGGTGGCGATCGCCAGCGGCACGACACCGAGGATGAACGCCAGGGACGTCATGACGATTGGTCGCAGGCGCAGGCGCGCGGCTTGCAGGGTGGCGTCGATCAGGTCGTGGCCTTCGTCGTACAGGCTCTTGGCGAACTCGATGATCAGGATCGCGTTCTTCGCCGACAGGCCGATGATGGTGATCAGCCCGACCTTGAAGAACACGTCGTTGGGCATCCCGCGCAAGGTCACGGCCAACACGGCGCCGAGCACGCCGAGCGGCACCACCAGCAGCACCGAAGTCGGAATCGACCAGCTCTCATACAACGCCGCCAGGCACAGGAACACGATCAACAGCGACAACCCGAGCAGGATCGGCGCCTGGCTGCCGGACAGCCGTTCCTGCAGCGATAACCCGGTCCATTCCTGGCCCAGGCCCGCTGGCCCTTGCGCGACCAGTCGCTCGATTTCCGCCATGGCTTCACCGGTACTGTGACCTGGCGTCGGTTCACCGGAAATACTGATTGCCGGATAGCCGTTGTAACGGGTCAACTGCGCCGGGCCCTGAGTCCATTTGGCCTGGACGAACGCGGACAGCGGCACCATTTTCCCGCTGCTGTTGCGCACGTGGATCTTCAGCAGGTCGGCGACCTGACTGCGTTGATCGCCTTCAGCCTGGACCACCACCCGCTGCATCCGCCCCTGATTGGGGAAGTCGTTGATGTAAGCCGAACCGACAGCGGTGGACAGCACGCTGCCGATGTCGGTAAACGAAACCCCCAGCGCATTCGCCTGTTTACGGTCGACGATCAGTTGCACCTGCGGCGCTTCAGCCAGTGCGCTTTCGCGCACGTTCATCAGGATCGGACTTTTCTCGGCGGCTGCCAGCAACGTGGTACGCGCCTGCATCAGCGTGGCATGGCCGAGGCCGCCACGGTCCTGCAAGCGGAACTCGAAACCGCTGGAGGTGCCGAGGCCGTCCACCGGCGGCGGCAGGACCGAGAACGCCATGGCGTCCTTGATCTGGCTCAGCGCGATGTTGGCGCGGTCGGCAATCGAACTCGCCGAGTCGTCGCTGCCGCGATCCGACCAGTCTTTCAACGTGGTAAACGCCAGCGCCGCGTTTTGCCCGCTGCCGGAGAAGCTGAAGCCGAGAATCACCGTGCTGTCGCCGACGCCCGGTTCGGTGGCGTTGTGCGCTTCGATCTGCTCGACCACCTGCACCGTGCGATTTTTGCTCGCGCCGGGTGGCAGTTGAATGTCAGTGATGGTGTAACCCTGATCCTCCACCGGCAGGAACGAAGAGGGCAGACGACTGAAGCACAACCCCAGACCAATCAGCAGCACGCCGTAGATCAGCAGGTAACGACCGCTGCGTTTCAGCGCATAAGCGACCCAGCCCTGATAGCGCTCGGTCAGTTGTTCGAAGCGTCGGTTGAACCAGCCGAAGAAGCCGCCCTTGGCGTGATGCTCGCCCTTGGCAATCGGCTTGAGCAGCGTTGCGCAGAGCGCCGGGGTCAAGGTCAGGGCGAGGAAGGCCGAAAACAGAATCGAGGTGGCCATCGACAGCGAGAATTGCCGGTAGATCACCCCGACCGAACCCTGCATGAACGCCATTGGAATAAACACGGCGACCAGCACCAGAGTGATGCCGATGATCGCCCCGGTGATCTGCTTCATCGCTTTGCGCGTCGCCTCTTTGGGCGACAGGCCTTCGGTGGCCATGATCCGTTCGACGTTTTCCACCACCACGATGGCGTCGTCCACCAGAATGCCGATGGCCAGCACCATGCCGAACATGGTCAGTACGTTGATCGAGAACCCCAGCGCGAGCATGGTCGCAAAGGTGCCCATCAGCGCCACTGGCACCACGAGGGTCGGAATCAGCGTGTAGCGGAAGTTTTGCAGGAACAGGAACATCACCGCGAACACCAGCACCATCGCTTCGATCAGGGTGTAAACCACTTTGGTGATCGAGACTTTGACGAAAGGCGAGGTGTCGTACGGGATCTTGTATTCCACATTGGCCGGGAAGTAGCGCGCCAGTTCATCCATCTTCGCCCGCACCAGCGTCGCAGTGCTGAGGGCGTTGGCGCCGGGGGACAATTGCACGCCGACGGCGGTGGACGGCTTGCCGTTAAGGCGCGTGCCGAACTGGTATTCCTGGCTGCCGATCTCGACCCGCGCCACATCACCGATGCGCACGGTAGAACCGTCCGGATTGGCCTTGAGCACGATGTCGGCAAATTCTTCCGGGGTCGACAGCTGGCCTTTGACCAGAACGGTTGCGGTGATTTCCTGGGTGGTGCGGGTCGGCAGGTCGCCGATGCTGCCGGCCGAAACCTGGGCGTTCTGCGCAACGATGGCCGCGTTGACGTCGGCCGGTGTCAAGTTGAAACCGATCAGTTTCTGCGGGTCGATCCAGATCCGCATCGCCCGCTCGGCGCCGTACAGCTGGGCCTTGCCGACACCGTCCAGGCGCTTGATCTCGTTCATCACGTTACGCGCCAGGTAATCGCTGAGCGCCACGTCGTCGAGTTTGCCGTCAGTAGACGTCAGGGTAATCAGCAGCAGGAAACCGGCGGAGACTTTCTCCACCTGCAAACCTTGCTGGTTGACCGCTTGCGGCAGGCGCGACTCGATGACTTTCAGGCGGTTTTGCACATCCACCTGAGCCATCTCCGGGTTGGTGCCCGGTTGAAAAGTCGCCTTGATCGTGGCGCTGCCGAGGCTGCTTTGCGATTCGAAATACAACAGGTGATCGGCGCCGTTGAGCTCTTCCTCGATCAGGCTGACCACGCTTTCGTCCACGGTTTGCGCCGAGGCGCCCGGGTACACGGCGTAGATTTCGATCTGCGGCGGCGCGACATCGGGGTACTGCGCCACCGGCAATTGCGGAATGGACAGGGCACCGGCCAGCAGGATGAACAGGGCAACCACCCAGGCGAACACCGGGCGGTCGATAAAGAACTGCGGCATAGAAAAGCGTCCTGCTTACTGACCAGAAACCTGGGCAAGTGGAAGAGGGGAATCGTCGATCTGTACTTTCTCGCCGGGCTTGGCGTGTTGCAGGCCTTCGATGACGATGCGGTCGCCGGACTTGAGGCCTGCGGTGACGATCCAGCGATCGTTTTGCACGGCGCCCAGCTCTACGGTTTGCTGGCCGACGCGCAGTTCCGCATCGAGCACCAGCACCTGCGCAACACCCGCGCTGTCGCGTTGAATGGCGCGTTGCGGCACGCTGATGCCTTGCTGGTTCACCGCTTGTTCCAGGCGCACCCGCACGAAGCTGCCCGGCAGCAAGTCGAGGTCCGGGTTGGGAAACTCGCTGCGCAGGATGATCTGGCCGGTGCCCGGATCGACGGTGATGTCGGTGAACAGCAGCTTGCCCGGCAGCGGATAGAGGCTGCCGTCATCCTGAATCAGCGTGGCTTTGGCCTGACCCTGACCCACTTCCTGCAACTGGCCGGAGCGGAAGGCACGGCGCAGGTCGTTGAGTTCGCGGGTCGACTGGGTGAGGTCGGCATGAATCGGGTTCAACTGCTGGATCAGCGCCAGCGGCGTGGTTTCGTTCTGCCCGACCAATGCGCCTTCGGTGACCAGTGCGCGGCCGATGCGCCCGGAAATGGGGGCAGTGACGGTGGCGTACCCGAGATTCAGTTTCGCTCGATCCACAGCGGCTTTATTGGCCGCGACTTCAGCGGCGGTTTGCCGTACAGCGGCCCGGGCGTTGTCGTAATCCTGGCCGCTGATGGCATTGCCTTCGATCAACTGGGCGTAGCGCTGTTCTTGCAGCCTGGCCTGGAAGGCATTGGCCTCGGCCTTGCGCAGCGAGGCTTCGGCGCTGTCCAGGTCAGCCTTGAACGGTGCCGGATCGATGCGGAACAGCACGTCGCCTTTTTTCACGTCGCTGCCTTCGTGGAAGGCGCGTTGCAACACCACGCCGGCGACCCGGGCGCGCACTTCGGCAATCCGTGGCGCGGCGATCCGTCCGCTCAATTCGCTGGTGATCGACAGGGGCCGGGGTTTGATGGTCTCGATGCGCACGGTGGCCAACGGCGCCTGCTCTTCAGCGCTCGTGGATTTTTCACACGCGCTCAGCGTCAACGCCAGGGCAAGCAGGCTGAGCTTGGCAAGCAGGTTCTTTGACATGTAAATACCCCAATAATGAACTCCCGCATCCTACGGGGAGGCGACGAGGGTAGCGGTGAAGCTTTGTTGGTGCTGTGTGAAATTGTGTAATGGTTTTGCTCAGGCACGGGTGAGGGCGTATATCCTTCACGGCTTGAAATTTATTGCGCACGTCAGGCCGCCTTCGCGGGCAAGCCTCGCTCCTACAGGATTTGTGTCGTCCGCGAAATCCATGACCGACAACAATCCCTGTAGGAGCGAGGCTTGCCCGCGAAGAGGCCTGAACAGCCGCCACTGCACTCTCTGGAAACACCCATGCCCAACATCCTCCTGGTCGAAGACGACACCGCGCTCTCCGAGTTGATTTCCAGCTACCTCGAACGCAACGGCTACTCCGTCAGCGTGATCAGCCGCGGTGACCACGTGCGCGAGCGTGCGCGGGTCAATCCGCCGGACCTGGTGATCCTCGACCTGATGTTGCCGGGGCTCGACGGCCTGCAAGTCTGTCGCTTGTTGCGCGCGGATTCGGCCACGCTGCCGATCCTGATGCTCACCGCCCGCGACGACAGCCACGATCAGGTGCTGGGCCTGGAAATGGGCGCCGATGACTACGTCACCAAACCCTGCGAACCCCGCGTGTTGCTGGCCCGCGTTCGTACGCTGTTGCGCCGCAGCAGCCTCAGCGAACCGCAGACCGCCAACGACCGCATCCTCATGGGCAATTTGTGCATCGACCTGTCCGAGCGCACCGTGACCTGGCGTGAGCAACTGGTCGAGCTGTCCAGCGGCGAATACAACTTGCTGGTGGTGCTGGCCCGGCATGCCGGCGAAGTGTTGAGCCGCGACCAGATTCTGCAACGCCTGCGCGGCATCGAATTCAATGGCACCGACCGCTCGGTGGACGTGGCGATTTCCAAGCTGCGGCGCAAATTCGACGACCATGCCGGCGAGGCGCGCAAGATCAAGACCGTGTGGGGCAAGGGTTACCTGTTCAGCCGTTCCGAGTGGGAATGCTGAGGCGATGTTCAGAATCCTCTTTCGCCTGTACCTGGTGACGATCATTTCGTACAGCGCGGCGATCTATCTGGTGCCGGACGTGGTGATCAAGGTCTTCCAGGAGCGCTTTGTCACCTACAACCTCGATTACTCGCGCGGGTTGCAGTCGCTGATCGTCAAGCAGTTTCACGCCGTGCCCGAAACGCAGTGGCCAGCGTTGGCGGCCGAGATGGACAAGGAATTCAACCCGCTGCACATCGTCCTGAGCCGCAATGACGATGACGGCCTGACCCTGGCGGAACAGAAACGTTTGCAGCGTGGCGAGAATGTCGTGCGCATCGGCGACTGGGGCTGGCGCACGCTGGCGGTGGCACCGTTGAACTCGCAAACCGTCGTGCAAATGGTCGTGCCGCCGGACCCGCTGGACGTGAATTTGCTGTACTGGAGCATCAACGTGCTGATCGGCGCGACCATGCTCGCGTGCCTGTTGCTGTGGCTGCGCCCGCACTGGCGCGACCTGGAGCGGCTCAAAGGCACGGCTGAACGCTTCGGCAAGGGGCATTTGAGCGAGCGCACCCAGATCCCCACGCACTCCAACATCGGCAGCCTGGCCAACGTTTTCGACACCATGGCCGGCGATATCGAAAACCTGCTGAACCAGCAGCGGGATTTGCTCAACGCCGTTTCTCACGAACTGCGTACACCGCTGACCCGCCTGGATTTTGGCCTCGCGCTGGCACTGTCCGACGATTTGCCGGCTGCCAGTCGGGAGCGCCTGCAAGGGCTGGTCGCGCACATTCGTGAACTGGATGAGTTGGTGCTGGAGCTGCTGTCTTACAGCCGCTTGCAAAACCCGGCCCGGCTACCGGAACAGGTGGAAGTGTCGCTGGATGAGTTCATCGACAGCATTCTGGGCAGTGTCGATGAGGAGCTGGAATCCCCTGAAATCGTGATCGACGTGCTGCTTCACGGCCAGCTCGAACGCTTCACACTCGATCCACGGCTGACTGCCCGGGCGATTCAGAACCTGCTGCGCAACGCGATGCGCTACTGCGAGAAGCGTATTCAGATCGGGGTTCAGGTCTGTGCCAAGGGGTGTGAAATCTGGGTCGATGACGATGGGATCGGCATTCCCGATGACGAGCGCGAGCGGATTTTCGAGCCGTTTTATCGACTGGATCGCAGTCGCGATCGGGCGACGGGTGGCTTTGGCCTGGGATTGGCGATCAGTCGGCGGGCGCTGGAGGCACAGGGCGGCACGCTCACCGTCGAACCGTCTCCGCTGGGCGGCGCACGGTTCCGTTTGTGGTTACCGGTCCCGGCCTGATGACCGCCGCAAAACCTGTGTAGGAGCCGGCTTGCCGGCGATGGCGTCCTTGAATTCAACGCAATGTCTGATGGCCCCATCGCCAGCAAGCCGGCTTCGACAGGTCACGCGCTTAGCCGACTGCGCAACACCTTCGCCATTTCCTCCAGCTCCGACGCCGGGTTGTGCCCGATCAGCATCCACGCATGTTCCATGTCCGCCCAATACACCACGTTCATTCCGTGCCGACGCTCGTGGGCGAAGTGGCGACTGCCGCTGTTTGAGCGGGTGACGCACAACGCCATGGGACCGTGCGCCGGGTCCAGATACGTAATCTGGGCGATGGGCATGCCGTCGTATTCGAGGATTTGTGCGCGTTTGAGCTCAACGCGTGGCAGGCTCAGTTGAGCCGGCAAAAGGCGCAGCCCCAGGCGTGCGTCGATGGTGTGCAATTGCGCGCGTTGAGTGGCTTCGTCGCTGGGCAAGTGTTCCAGGGTTTGCGGCACGTACATCGACATGTAGTCCGCCACCAGCCCTCGCCAGCTGGATTTGTGCTGGCTCGCCTGCCAGCCAAGGAACAACCGGTCCGCGAGCACGCCGCTCAACACCAGGCCGGCTGCCGCCGCGAGGAACCGGCGCCGATTTATCGCCGGCCGGGCAGGCGAGGGCAAGGTGTCGAGCATCGCTTGCAGGCGGTCCACGGGCGCCTGTTGCGCCAGTTCGTCGTAGGCGGCCTTGAACGGCAGGCTGCTGCGGGCCAGCCATTGAAGGCGCAGGTTGAGCATCGAGTCTTCGGCGATGACTGCGTCGATGCGGCTGCGCTGATCGCTATCGAGTTGGTCGTCGAGGTAGGCCACCAGTTGCTCGTCCGTAGGCATCGTGTGATCGTTCATCGACGTTCTCCTGTGGAAGGGTTCGACACCGCGTGCAAGGGCGGGTACTCGGCCAGTTTCGCCCGCGCCGCGGCCAGGCGGCTCATGACCGTGCCGATGGGCACGTCCAGGACTTCGGCGACTTCGCGATAGGACAGGCCCTCCACGTAGGCCAGAAATACCGTTTCGCGTTGCGCTTCAGGTAGCGCATCGACGCGCCGAATCACCTGCGTGGCGAGCACGTGAGTTTGCGCGGCGTATTCACCGTCGAACGACAAGGCGTTGTCGGCATCCACCAGCCCCTGGCCCTGACGCACTCGGCGCGAACGCACTTCGTTGAGCCAGATCGAATGCAGAATGCTCAGCAGCCAGCGGTCCAGGCGGCTGCCGGGGACAAATTGCCCGGCACACTCCAGCGCCCGCACGCAGGTGGCCTGCACCAGGTCTTCGGCAACATGCCGCTGCCGGGACAGCAGCAGGCCGTAGCGCCATAAGCGCGCCAGGTGCTGGCCCAGCTCTGCCCGTATTGCCTGATCGCTGGCGATGGCGACCTCCGTCCTGTCAGGTTTTCGATGAATCGTTAATGGCTTCAGCCAGGTCCCGGTATTCTTCGCAGGTGCTGCCGCAGATCGATTTTATCTGCTGCAACTGCTCCTCGGCGAGATCCAGCCGACCCTTGATCACATAAGCCTCGCCGAGGTACTCGCGGACTTGCGCGTATTGCGGGTCGAGTTTGACCGATTGCAGGTAGTAACCGATGCCCTCGTCGGTGCGCCCCAGTTTACGCGTAGCGTAGCCGCGATAGTTGAGCGCCTTGGCGGTGTCGGGTTCTTTCAGCGTGTCGAGCAGTGCCAGGGCTTCCTCGTAGCGACCGTCCTTTGCCAGCCGATAGGCGTAATCGGTGCGGTCGGCATCGGATACCTCGCCGCTGGTCTGCCTCACGCATTTTTGCGACCTGGAGTCGAAGACCTGGCCTTTCGGGCAGTTGGGCCTGGCCGGTGCGTCATCTTCACCATTGGCCAATGCAAGGGTAGCGGACAACGCAAAGGCGAGCAGTAGCTGAACGGTAAAAACAGTAAGACGGGTATTCATGGATGATCTCCACTGGTTTATTCGTTTCAGTTCAACCACGCCCCGGCAACATGCACGCAAGGTGTTATCCCGCAGGCCGAAATGATGAGTCTTCGCTGTCATGAACACCGCAGGGTGAACAATTATTCATTTCTTTCTGGCGGTCTTTTCGAGGCACGCGCGCACAGGTTCGTGGTCGATCTGGGTGTCCACCCGTTTTGTCGCGGCTTTATCCGCGCAGGAACGGGCGAAGGTGGATGGGCAAATTCGCGGGCTGATCGCCGCTGAGCCCGAATTGCGGGGGCAAGGACGTGGTGACGGTGCCTTATGTGACGGCGGCGTTTGTCGCGATGAAGGCCAGTTAGATTTGTAGTGCGTTCATCGCCGGCTGGCCGGCGATGAACGATGACCGGGTCTCAGCTGAGCAACCGGATCGGCTCTCCAGCGGACCAGGCCTGAATGTCCTCGATCATTTGCGAAAAGAACTGATGGTAGTTCTGCTGGCTGACGTACCCGACATGCGGCGTCGCCAGCACATTCTCCAGCGTCCTGAACGGGTGATGAGCCGGCAAGGGTTCCTGCTCGAACACGTCCAGTGCCGCACCGGCCAGCCGTCGTTTTTGCAGTGCCTTGATCAGCGCTGCCTCATCGACAATCGGCCCGCGAGCTGTGTTGACCAGCAGTGCGGTGGGTTTCATCCAGTCCAGCGCTTGCGCGTCGACCAAGCCGCGGCTGCGGTCGCTGAGCACCAGATGCACCGACAACACGTCGGCCTGTTCGAACAACGCCTGTTTGCTGACGTAGGTCACGCCCACTTCGGCGGCGCGTTCGGCTGTGAGGTTTTCGCTCCAGGCGATTACCCGCATGCCGAACACCTGGCCAAACTGGGCGACTCGCTGGCCAATGCTGCCCAAACCGAGAATCGCCAGGGTCTTGCCGTGCAGGTCGCCACCCAGCCCCTGTTGCCATTTCCCTGCGCGCAAGGCGTTGGCTTCCACGACCAGGTTGCGGGTGGCGGCCATGATCAGCGCCCAGGTCAGTTCCGGCGCGGCGTGTTTATAACTGTCGGTGCCGCTGACCTGAATGCCAAGCGCGGCAGCGGCTTTCAGGTCGAGGGCAGCGTTGCGCATGCCGCCGGTGACCAGCAGTTTGAGGGTCGGTAGCCGACGCAGCAGGTCTTCATCGAAGCGGGTGCGCTCGCGCATTACGCAGATCACTTCAAACCCGGCCAGGCGTGCTGCCAGCGTTTCGTTATCCGCCGGGTAGTCATGGATGAAACTCACCTGGCCGATGGCGTCCAGCGCCGACCAGTCAACCACCTGCCGCGCCACATCCTGCCAGTCATCGAGTACCGCAATCTGCACAGCCATCCGCCTTACCTCATCAATGAACGGGGTTGGAATTGTTCAGCCAGGCGAGCAGGGCCTGGTGGAATTTTGCCGGTTCTTCCATTTGCGGCGCGTGGCCCATGCCGGGGAATTCGACCAGCGTCGAGTGAGGAATCAGTTTCGCCACCTGTTTGCCGAGTACGTCGTAGTGACCGATTTTCGCTTTGACCTCGGGTGAGGCGATGTCCTTGTTGATGGCCGTGGAATCGGCAGTGCCGATCAGCAACAGCGTCGGCACCTTCAGGTCCTTGAATTCGTAGTACACCGGCTGGGTGAAGATCATGTCGTAAATCAGTGCCGAGTTCCACGCCACCCGGGTTTTGCCCGGGCCTTTGGCCATGCCCGCGTACATGTCTACCCAGCGGTCGAATTCGGGTTTCCAGCGGCCGTCGTAATAAGTGTTGCGCTGATAGTCGTGAATGCCTTGCGCCGTTACCTTGAGCTCACGCTCGTACCATTGATCCACCGTGCGATAGGGCACGCCGAGGGCTTTCCAGTCCTCCAGACCGATTGGGTTGACCATCGCCAGTTGTTCGACCTGCTCGGGATATTGCAGCGCATAGCGGGTGGCGAGCATGCCGCCCGTGGAATGCCCGAGCAGGCTGGCTTTCTGGATGCCGAGGGCTTTGAGCAGTTGTTGGGTGTTGGCCGCCAGTTGCTGGAAGCTGTACTGATAATTGTCCGGCTTGCTGGAGGTGCAGAAACCGATCTGGTCCGGCGCGATGACCCGGTAACCGGCGTCGCTCAAGGCCTTGATCGACGTGTCCCAGGTTGCGCCGCAGAAATTCTTGCCATGCATCAGCACGATGCTGCGCCCGTTCGCCTTGCCGTGCGCGGCGACGTCCATGTAGCCCATTTGCAGGGACTGGCCCTGGGATTCAAAGGCGAAATGCTTGAGCGTATAGGGGTATTCGAAGCCTTGCAGTTCGGGGCCATATTCCGGGCCGTCGGCCGCGATGGCCGGCAGTGCGGCGGTCAGCAGCAGGCTCGGAAGCCAGCGGGAGCGTGCGAGGGGCATGGGTGGACTCCAGAGGAAATCGGCGATGCTGGATCGGCATGATTAGGGCGGTATTAAGCACAGGCCATCGCGGCGGGTGATGGTTCAACCGATCCAGCCCAAAGTCGCCAGGGCCAGCACGCCGTAACGGGCGCCTTTGGCGAGCGTCACGATCAGCAGGAAGCGCCCCAGCGGTTCGCGCATGACGCCGGCGACCAGCGTCAGGGGATCACCGATGACAGGCACCCAACTCAACAGCAACGACCAATGCCCGTAGCGCTGATAATGAATGCAGGCCTTGTCCAGATGGCGTGGGCTGACCGGAAACCAGCGCCGCTCGCGAAACCGCTCGATACCGCGACCTAACCACCAGTTCAGCAGCGAGCCGAGCACGTTGCCCAGCGTCGCAATTGCCAGCAGCGACCAGAGCCAGTACTGCTTGCTGAGCAACAGCCCCACCAGGACCGCTTCGGACTGCAACGGCAGCAGGGTCGCCGCACCGAATGCGGCGAAAAACAGCCCGATGTACGCCGCAGACATCAATGGGCGGCGGGGTAGTCCGCCACCACCACGTCAGCGCCGTCCTTTTTCAGGCCGATCACCTGATAGGCGTCGCTCATGCCGTCCATTTCCATGCCGGGCGAACCCATCGGCATGCCGGGTGCGGCCACGCCCAATAGATCGTCACGCTTGCTCAAGGCCAGCACCTGATCGGCCGGGACATGGCCTTCGACGAATTTGCCGTTGATCAAACCGGTGTGGCAGGAAGCGAGACGTGGCGGCACGCCGTGCTGTTGCTTGAATTCGCTCATGTTGGCTTCGACGTGATCCTCGACCTTGAAGCCATTGGCCTCCAGGTGGCTGATCCACTTTTTGCAGCAGCCGCAGTTGGCGTCGCGGTGAACCTCGATGGGGATGAGGTCGGCGGCCTGGGCCAGGGACGAAATGAACAGGGCGCTCAGGGCGACCAGACGCAGATGGGTTCGCATGGAGGGATCTCGACTCGGATGGCGGTCAAAAAAAGAGGCATTTTGACTACTTTAGCCGGTTAAGAGCGACGAGATTGTTTCGAATTAATGCTGGGGTTGGGGGGATTCTGGGTTGTACGGGGTTTGGTTGGTGTACATATCCATTGGTTTGGTGATGGCTGATATGGGTTTCGCCCTTACGGCGAGTCACTTTCGAAAAGCGCGAAAGTAACCAAAGCGCTTTTGCCCCTTTCGTTCGGTGCCTCGCTAAGGCTCGGCATGCCCTCGCTCCGGTCCTGCTCCGTGGGCCCGCCGCGATCGGCCATCCCTGGCCGTGCGCGGCTAACCCGGCATCCATGCCGGGTTGCCCACTACGCAGAACCTCCACTCGGCCTCTCGAGGGGGCGTGTACCTCAAGATCAAGAGCTGTAGGCGAGCTAACGCTCGGCCTGATGAGTGGTGAAGATCAAAAGCAAACGCCAATCCCTGTAGGAGCCGGCTTGCTGGCGATGGCGGTGGGTCATCCAGCATATTTGTTGACTGGACGGATGCCATCGTCGGAACGCCGGCTCCTACAGTTGATCGTATTTATCCAAACGCATGTGCATTTCCCTTGTAGGAGCCAGCTTGCTGGCGATAGCGGTGGGTCATCCAGCATATTTGTTGGCTGGACGGATGCCATCGCCGGCAAGCCGGCTCCTACAGTTGATCGTATTTATCCAAACGCATTTGCATTTCCCTTGTAGGAGCCAGCTTGCTGGCGATGGCGGTGGGTCATCCAGCATATTTGTTGACTGGACGGATGCCATCGTCGGAACGCCGCCCGCAGCAAGCCGGCTCCTACAGTTGATCGTATTTATCCAAACGCATGTGCATTTCCCTTGTAGGAGCCAGCTTGCTGGCGATGGACGTCAACGATAACGCGGGCTGTCTGAATGAACGCGTCGCCTAGACGCTTTTCGCCGGCAAGCCGGCTCCTACAGTTGATCGTATTTATCCAAACGCAAGTGCATTTCCCTTGTAGGAGCCAGCTTGCTGGCGATGGACGCCAACGATAACGCGGGCTGTCTGAATGAACGCGTTGTCCGGTCGTTTTTCGCGGGCAAGCCTCGCTCCTACAGGGAATCGCGTTTGCTTTTGCTTCTCACCACTCATCAGGCCGAGCGTTAGCTCGCCTTCAGCTTTTGATCTTGAGGTGCACGCCCCCTCGAGAGGCCGAGTGGAGGTTCTGCGTAGTGGGCAACCCGGCATGGATGCCGGGTTAGCCGCCCCCGGCCATGGATGGCCGATGGCGGCGGGCCCACGGAGCAGGACCGGAGCGAGGGCA
>NZ_JAGYGF010000023.1:0-83552 GCF_019947305.1 Pseudomonas sp. BF-RE-21
GGCTCCTACAGGGGTTGTGTGTTGGGTGGGTTATCCGCGATAGATCAAGCGGGAAGCCTTCTCATTGCGCAAGGTCAGGTGCTCCATGCCCTGCCCCGGCGCTTCGGCCTCCTCGCGAGCCTTGAGGATCACGCCATGGTGCGGTGACTTGCTGCACACCGGGTCGGCATTGGCGGCATCGCCAGTCAGCATGAACGCCTGGCAGCGGCAGCCACCCAGGTCCTTGTGTTTTTCATCGCAGGAGCGGCATGGCTCCTTCATCCAGTCGTCGCCACGGAAGCGGTTGAAACCGAAGGAGTCGTTCCAGATGTGCTCGATGCTGTGTTCGCGCACATTGGGGAATGTCACCGGCAATTGCCGGGCGCTATGACAGGGCAGCGCCGTGCCGTCCGGGGTGATGTCGAGAAACAGATTGGCCCAGCCGTTCATGCAGGTCTTGGGGCGTTCTTCGTAGTAATCCGGGGTGACGAAGATCAACTTGCACGGATGGCCCTGCGCCTCAAGCCGTTCGCGGTATTGATTGGTGATGCGTTCGGCGCGCTGCAATTGCTCGCGGGTCGGTAACAGGCCCACGCGATTGAGCTCGGCCCACCCATAAAACTGACACGTGGCCAGCTCGACAAAATCCGCTTCCAGCTCCAGGCACAAGTCGATGATTCGGTCGATGCGGTCGATGTTGTGCCGATGGGTGACGAAATTCAGCACCATCGGATAACCCTGGGCTTTCACCGCACGGGCCATGGCGAGTTTCTGCGCGAACGCCTTGCGCGAACCGGCGAGCATGTTGTTGACCGCTTCGTCGGCCGCCTGGAAGCTGATCTGGATATGGTCGAGCCCGGCGACCTTGAAATCATGGACTTTCTGCTCGGTCAGGCCGATGCCCGAGGTGATCAGGTTGGTGTAGTAACCCATGTCCCGTGCGGCTTTTATCAGCTCCGCCAGGTCCTGGCGCACCAGCGGCTCACCGCCGGAAAACCCCAGTTGCGCAGCGCCCATCGCACGCGCTTCGCGAAACACGCGAATCCAATCGTCAGTGCTCAGCTCCGCGCCTTGCTGGGCGAAATCCAGTGGATTGGAGCAATAGGGGCATTGCAACGGGCAGCGATAAGTCAGCTCCGCCAGCAGCCACAGCGGTGGCCCCGGCGGCGCATCATTCGATCCAGAATTGAGCATGGGCCACCTCCAGAAACGCCAGCACATCCTCGTCGATCCCCGGCACACCGGGAAAACTCGCGGAGAGCAAATCAATGATCGCCGCCACACTGCGTTGACCGTCCAGCAGGTCGAGAATCTGCCCGGCACTGGCGTTGAGTTTGATCATGCCTTCGGGGTACAGCAGCACGTGGCAGTCCTGACGAGGTTCCCACTGCAGCCGAAAACCCCGGCGCAATGCCGGTGACTGCGCACGATTGATCGGGCTCACAAGGCGATCCCCCGATGCCAGACGCGTTCGGTGGTCACCGTGTGATACGGCGGGCGTTCCAGCTCATAGGCCATGCTCATGGCGTCGAGCATGCTCCACAGCACGTCGAGCTTGAACTGGAGGATTTCCAGCATGCGCTGCTGGGCTTCGACGGTGACGTAGTGCGCCAGGGTAATGCGCAAACCGTGCTCGACATCGCGCCGCGCCTGACTCAGGCGCGTGCGGAAATAGTCGTAACCGGCGACGTCGATCCACGGGTAATGCGCTGGCCAGGCGTCGAGCCGCGACTGGTGGATCTGCGGGGCGAACAGCTCGGTCAGCGAGCTGCTGGCCGCTTCCTGCCAGCAGGCGCGCCGGGCGAAATTGACGTAGGCGTCCACGGCGAAACGTACACCGGGCAATACCAGTTCCTGGGACAGAATCTGCTCACGATCCAGGCCCACCGCTTCACCGAGGCGCAGCCAGGCTTCGATACCGCCTTCGCTGCCAGGCACGCCGTCGTGGTCGAGAATCCGTTGCAGCCACTCGCGACGCACGTCGCGGTCCGGGCAGTTGGCGAGGATGGCGGCGTCCTTGAGCGGTATGTTGATCTGGTAGTAGAAGCGGTTGGCGACCCAGCCTTGAATCTGCTCGCGACTGGCGCGACCGGCGTACATGGCTTGGTGGAACGGGTGATGGATGTGGTAGTACGCGCCTTTGGCGCGCAGGGCCTGTTCGAATTCGGTGGGGGTCATCGCTGTATCAGTCATTGCAGGTCTCCTGGAGGATTTGCGGTGTCTGGTCTGGCGCCTTCGCGGGCAAGCCTCGCTCCTACAGGCGATGCGCGAACCTTGTAGGAGCGAGCGGTGCGGCGATCCGACTTGCCCGCGAAGGCGTCATCCGCTACAGCACAATATCCATGCCGTCATAAGCCACCTCGATCCCGCGCCGCTCCAGCAACGCCCGCTCAGCCGAGTCTTCGTCGAGGATCGGGTTGGTGTTGTTAATGTGGATCAGCACCTTGCGCTGACGAGTAAAACCCTCCAACACCTCCAGCATGCCGCCCGCCCCACTCTGCGGCAGATGCCCCATCTCGCTGCCCAGGCTCTGGCCGACTTCACAGACGCGCATTTCGTCATCGCGCCACAACGTGCCATCCAGCAACAGGCAATCGGCACGCTGCATCCAGCTCAACACCTCGTCATCGATTTGCCCGAGGCCCGGCGCATAGAACAACGAAGCGCCCGTGCGCCGGTCTTCGATAAACAAGCCAATGGTGTCGCCTGGCTGTGGGTTGCCCCGATTCGGTGAATACGGCGGAGCATTGCTGACCAGCGGAATGGCCCGAAACTGCAACTGTTCGCAGGCCGCGATGCTGAACGGCTGGCGGTCGAGCCCGATCGGTTGCCACTGCAAACCGCCATTCCAGTGCTTGAGCATGGTGAACAATGGAAAGCCGCTGCTCAGGTCTTCATGAACCCGCTCGGTGCACCACACCGAATGCGGGCAGCCTTCGCGCAGGCTCAACAGGCCGGTGCAATGGTCGATCTGGCTGTCCATCAGGACCACGCCGGCAATGGCCGTGTCGCGCAAACGGCGTGCCGGTTGCAGCGGCGCGAAACTCTCGAGTTGCGCGCGAATATCCGGGGAGGCATTGCACAGCACCCAGTCCACACCGTTGTCGCTCAGGGCAATGGAGGATTGCGTGCGACGTTGCGCGCGCAGGCTGCCATCGCGCATACCGGCGCACTGGCGACAGTTGCAGTTCCACTGCGGAAAACCACCGCCAGCGGCGGAACCGAGAACGCGAATGTGCATGGGCGATGCTCCAGAAGGCAGGCCCGGCCAACGCAGCGGCTGGCCGGGTGGACGATCAGCGGTTGGCGAAATACATCGTCACTTCGAAGCCAATGCGCAGATCGGTAAACGCGGGTTTAGTCCACATGGGTCATTCCTCTTCTTGTGCCGGACGATTCCGGTAGAACCATTAATGCACGGGGCGGCAGGCGCCCGAATGCTACTTTCGAAGGA
This sequence comes from Pseudomonas sp. BF-RE-21, assembly GCF_019947305.1. Lineage (NCBI taxonomy): Bacteria > Pseudomonadati > Pseudomonadota > Gammaproteobacteria > Pseudomonadales > Pseudomonadaceae > Pseudomonas > Pseudomonas sp. BF-RE-21. The sequence goes on from NZ_JAGYGF010000023.1 coordinate 3,434, forward strand.
GGTTGTGGGGTGCGTTGGTAGGGGGGGGCGCGGTTCTTCATCGCCACACAAAACACTGTGGGAGCGGGCTTGCCCGCGATAGCGGAATGTCAGTCAACGAATGTGTTGAATGTGACGCCGCCATCGCGGGCAAGCCCGCTCCCACAGGTTCCGGTGGTGTGCTTATGGGGTTAGAAGAACCCCAGCGGATTAATGTCGTAGCTCACCAGCAGGTTTTTGGTCTGCTGATAATGGTCGAGCATCATCTTGTGGTTCTCACGGCCGACACCGGATTTCTTGTAGCCACCGAACGCGGCATGCGCCGGGTACAGGTGGTAGCAGTTGGTCCAGACGCGACCGGCCTTGATCGCCCGGCCCATGCGGTACGCGCGGTTGATGTCGCGGGTCCACAGGCCGGCACCGAGGCCGAACTCGCTGTCGTTGGCAATCGCCAGGGCTTCGGCTTCGTCCTTGAACGTGGTGATGCCCACCACCGGGCCGAAGATTTCTTCCTGGAACACGCGCATCTTGTTGTGGCCCTTGAGCAAGGTCGGCTGGATGTAATAGCCGCTCGACAAGTCGCCTTCAAGACGTTCCGCCGCGCCGCCGGTGAGCAGCTCGGCGCCCTCCTCCTGGGCAATTTTCAGGTACGAGAGAATCTTGTCGTATTGCTGCTCCGACGCCTGGGCGCCGACCATGGTGTCGGTGTCCAGCGGGTTGCCGCGTTTGATCTTGACGATCTTCTTCATCACCTCGGCCATGAACGGTTCGTAGATCGACTCTTGCACCAGCGCACGCGACGGGCAGGTGCAGACTTCGCCCTGGTTGAAGAAGGCGAGCACCAGGCCTTCGGCGGCTTTCTCGATGAACTGTGGCTCGGCGTTCATGATGTCTTCGAAGAAGATGTTCGGCGACTTGCCGCCCAGTTCGACGGTGCTCGGAATAATGTTCTCGGCGGCGCAATGCATGATGTGCGCGCCCACCGGAGTGGAGCCGGTGAAGGCAATCTTGGCGATACGTTTGCTGGTGGCCAGTGCCTCACCGGCTTCGCGACCGAAACCTTGCACGATGTTGAGCACACCGGCCGGCAGCAAGTCGGCGATCAGTTCGGCGAAGACCATGATCGACAGCGGTGTCTGCTCGGCAGGCTTGAGCACGATGCAGTTGCCGGCCGCCAGGGCCGGGGCGAGTTTCCACGCGGCCATCAGCAGCGGGAAGTTCCACGGGATGATCTGCCCGACCACGCCCAATGGCTCGTGAAAATGATAGGCGGTGGTCAGCTCATTGATTTCGGCGGCGCCACCTTCCTGTGCACGGATGCAACCGGCGAAGTAACGGAAGTGGTCGGCGGCCAGCGGCACGTCGGCGTTGAGGGTTTCGCGCACGGCCTTACCGTTGTCCCAGGTTTCGGTGACGGCAAGGATTTCGAGGTTTTGTTCGATGCGATCGGCGATTTTCAGCAGCACCAGCGAGCGGTCCTGCGCCGAGGTTTTGCCCCAGGCATCGGCAGCGGCGTGGGCGGCGTCGAGCGCCCTTTCGATGTCGGCGGCGCTGGAGCGCGGGAACTCGGCGATCACTTCACCGGTTACCGGCGAGGTGTTGGTGAAGTACTCGCCATTGACCGGTGCGACGAACTCGCCGCCGATGAAGTTGCCGTAGCGCGGTTTGAAGGAAACGACGGCGCCGGGTGTTCCGGGTTGTGCGTAGATCATGATGGGCCTCTGTCTGGGTCGATGCCTGTCGGGCAAACAGGCGATGAACCGATAGTAGAGAGCCCCGCGTGCCAGACGAATGCGCCGTTGGCAGGGGGGGCTCTCGTTATTTGGTAGTAGGTTTCACGCATTCCCCTGTAGGAGTGAGCCTGCTCGCGATAGCGGTCTGACAGTTGACGCCATTGTTGAATGTACTGGCCCCATCGCGAGCAGGCTCGCTCCCACAGGTTTTACGGTTGGAGTTAGTGCTTGGCCACCAGGTCTTTCGGCAACTTGAAGGTCCAGAGCATGCCGCCCTGGTTGAAGTCCTTCACGCGCTTGGCCACTTCACCGCCCCACAGCGGAACAGCACCGCCCCAACCGGACAGCACCGAGACGTACTGCTCGCCGTCCATTTCCCAGGTCACGGGCGAGCCGAGTACGCCGGAGCCGGTCTGGAATTCCCAGACTTTCTCGCCGGTCTTGGCATTGAATGCCTGGAGGAAACCTTCCGGCGTGCCGGTGAACACCAGATTGCCCTTGGTGGTCAGCACCCCGCCCCACAGCGGCGCGAAGTTCTTGTGACGCCAGACTTCCTTGCCGGTTTTCGGGTCGATGGCGCGCAGCACGCCGATGTAGTCTTCGTTCAAGGGCTTGATGGTGAAACCGGCACCGAGGAACGCCGCGCCTTTCTTGTAGGCGATGCCTTCGTTCCAGATGTCCATGCCCCACTCGTTGGACGGTACGTAGAACAACCCGGTGTCCTTGTTGTAGGCCATCGGCATCCAGTTTTTCGCGCCGAGGAACGCCGGGGCGACGAACACCGAACTGCCCTTGGCTTCGGTGCCCGGTGCGCCGGGACGGCTGGCTTCGTTGTAGATCGGCCGGCCTTGTTTATCGAGGCCAGTGGCCCAGGTGATCTTGTCGACGAAGGGGAAGCCGCGAATGAACTTGCCGTTAGTGCGGTCCAGTACATAGAAGAAGCCGTTACGGTCCGCAGTCGCGGCGGCTTTGATTTCTTTGCCGCCATCGGTGTAGTTGAACGACACCAGTTCGTTCACGCCGTCATAGTCCCAACCGTCGTGGGGCGTGCTCTGGAAGTGCCATTTGATGGTGCCGTCGTCCGGATTCAGCGCCAGGCGTGACGACGAGTAAAGGTTGTCGCCAGGGCGCAGGTGCGAGTTCCACGGCGCCGGGTTGCCGGTGCCGAACAGCAGCAGATTGGTTTCCGGGTCGTAGTAGCCGCCGAGCCAAGGGGCGGCGCCGCCGGTTTTCCACAGATCGCCGGGCCAGGTCTTACCTGCTTCGCCACCGGAGATGCCGTTCTCTACCGCTTTGCCGTCCTTGTAGACATAGCCCATGTGGCCCTCGACGGTGGGCCGGGTCCACAACAGATCACCGTTTTTCGGGTCGTAGGCTTCGATCTTGCCCACCACGCCGAACTCGCCACCCGCCACGCCGGTAATCAGTTTGCCGTTGATCACCAGCGGCGCGGCACTGATCGAATAACCTTCCTTGTGGTCGGCGACCTTCTTGCTCCACACCACTTTGCCGGTGTCTTTGTTCAGGGCCACGAGCTTGGCGTCGAGGGTGCCGAAAATCACCAGGTCGCCATACAGCGCCACGCCCCGGTTGATCACGTCACAGCACGGGCGGATGTCATCGGGCAGACGCGCATCGTATTGCCAGAGTTTCTTGCCGGTGCGCGCATCCACCGCAAACACCCGCGAGTAGGAGCCGGTCATGTACATCACGCCGTCCTTGATCATCGGTTGCGCTTGCTGACCGCGTTGTTTTTCACCGCCGAAGGAGAAGGCCCAGACCGGCCGCAAGTCTTTCACGTTGTTGACGTTGAGGGTGTCGAGCGGGCTGTAGCGTTGACCCTGGACGCCCAGACCGTTGGTGACGACCTGCTCCGGGTTCTTGGGGTCCTGGAGAATGTCCTGGTCGGTGACGGCGGCCAATGCGGTGCCGGACAACAGCATGGCACTGAGCAACAGGCTCAAGACGAAGGGTTGGCGACGTGCGGGTTGGGTCATGACGGCTGCCTCTGCGGTTATTGTTATACCCGGGAAATTTTCCCGGTCTGGTACAGATTCTTGGGCGCCGCCGCCCTTGCAACAATTGCCCGCAGTGCTGAGATTGCTAGTTCCTTAGTACCGGGTCGGGTGTTATTGACCAACACACATCCCCTGTGGGAGCGAGCCTGCTCGCGAAGGCGGCCGCACATTCAGCATCAATGTGACAGACAGACCGCTATCGCGAGCAGGCTCGCTCCCACAATGGATCAGCGTTGGTTGGTGGTGGAGTCAACGCGTTTCATTTGTGTGCGCTCGTAGCGCGGATAGAGATGACTGACGCTGCGGATCAGTTCGTAGCGACTCAAATTGATCCCGGCAAAACGTTCGGGAATCGGGCTGCGGATCATCTCGGCCATGTCGCTGCCGTCGGCCGCACCCTCGCGCATCAACTGGTCGAGCCAGCCGAGGTAGTCACGCATTTGTTCGAACGGTTTTGCATCCGTGGCCACTGGGCCGTGACCGGGGACGATAAGCGTCCACGCCACCCCCTGAAGCGTGGCGATGTCCGCCAGCCACACCGACAACCCCGGACTGTTGGGCGTGGTCAGCGCCCGCTGGTAAAACACCAGATCCCCGGCAAACAGCACGCCGGTTTGCTGGTCGAGAATAGCCAGATCCGCGCCGGTATGCCCACCCAGGCTCAGCAGGCGCAGATCGTGATCCCCAAAATTTCGCACGCCAGGCGTCAGCGTCTCGGTCGGCAACACCACTTCGGTGCCCCGCATCCAGTCGCCCACCAGCCGATACATGTTCTCGGCCATGGCGTCGCCCTGCTGCTTCAACAACTCGCAGGTACCCGCGAGCGCGCCGATCGGCACATCGCTGAAGGCCTGATTGCCCAGCACATGATCGGGATGATGATGGGTCAGCAACACCTGGATCACCGGTTTGTCGGTGGTCGCGGCAATGGCTTTGCGCATCGCTTCGCCGTATCGCCTGGACGGCCCGGTGTCGATCACCACCACGCCGCGTTCGGTGACGATGAACGCGGTGTTGACGATGTTGCCACCGTTGGTCTTGGCAAAATTGTCGGTACTGCCTTCCAGCAGCCAGGTGTCGGCGGCGATCTGCCGGGGCTTGAGTGAATAGTCGAGTTCGGCCAACGCCGGAAGGCTCAGGCTGATGAACAACAGCAGCATCCAGCGCATCACGCGCTCCTTTGAGTCAGGGTATGGCCGCATCAAATTCGTTGCCGCTGTTGTCGCGCAGCAACAGGCGCGTCTGCCCTGCCCCTTCGATGTCGAAGGCTAGGTTGGGGTTTTCGCTGACGGCGGGAAACAGTTCGAGACGGGCCAGCACTTGATCGTTCTGATCCCGCAGCTCGGCATGGTTGATGAAGAATTCCGGGATACCGCCGACCATGCCGTTATCCATCGGGTGCGCCACCTGCAAACGCAAGCGGCTGAATTCGCCACGGGGATAACGTCCGCCAAGCACTTCGCCGATGTGCTCTTCCCAGCCCGGCTGGGTGCGCACCACGCTCGGCGCCGTGCATCCGCCGCCCGCCGCATCGATCAGGGTCGAGCCGACATGCCACACACCGTCGCGAGTCAGGACGGCCGCGCGTAGCGGCGTGGCTTGTTCAACACGAATGCGGATCGACAGCCAGGGCAACACCCGATCCAGCGGCTGGAAATCGACAATTTTCGGCAAAGGATTGAGCTCGGCCCAGGCGAGGATTTTCACCACCTCGCCCTTGAACGCACGGGCGTCGATTTCCAGCGGCACTTGCCGGGCGTCTTCGGCGAACGGCGGCGCCAGCAGCTTGACCCGCTCATCAAACACGAACGGCGCGTCGCCAAGCATCTGCTTGTGATAGAAGGCCCACATCACCGACGGCACCGGGTCTTTGCCCGGTGCGATGTCTGCCGCGTGCGCGGCCAAGGGTAGCCAACAGGCCAACAGACAACACATGCGCCAGTTCACTGTTGATACATCTCCGGGACGTCATAGCGCAGGCCATAACGGGCATAAATGGCTTTCACCGAACCCTCGCGGATCAAGGCTTCCAGCGCCTCTTCCACGGCATAGGCCAGTTGCCGGTTGCTCTCGTGCACGGCCATGCCGATTTCCCAGAGTTGCTTGCCCATGTTCGGGTAGGCGTTTTCCGCCAGCGCCACTTGCGGGTCGGCGGCTTCATGAACCTGCCAGTCGATCTCGCCGCGCATGGCCATGACCGCGTCGACTTCGCCCGCCTTCATCGCCGCGAACGCCTGGGGCACACCGGGGTAGTGATGGGTTTTGCCGGCGAGCATGCCGTTGAACACCGAGGTCAGGTAGAACGACGGCACACTGTCGACCTCGACGCCGATCGGGTGATGCTCGAACACCGCGACGCTGCCTACCGACTCGAGCCGACGACGGTCGTAGGCGACTTGCCATTGTTCGTTCTGATACGGACCGAACATCACCACATGGCTGTTTTCCAGTTCGCCCAGTTCGTTGCGTTTGCGCGCGTAATCCTGGTCATAGGGCACGCGCATCATCAGGTCGGCCAGTTGCAGATCGTGCAACGGACTGGCGCGCCAGATGTAGTCGCGCAGGTCGTCGTCGAGCTTCTCGCCGGCGGGCGCCCAGATCAGCGTCAGGCGCACACCAAGCGCTTTGGCCAGGGCCTCTGCGAGGTCGACATCGACGCCACGGGGTTGGCCGGCGTCGTCGAAACTGTAGGGGGCGAAGTCTTTGTAGACCGCCACTTTCAGCTCTCCGGCAGCGATCATTTCGTCATAGCTGCGGACCTGCGCCTGCACCGTCTGGCAGCACAGCAACACAGCGCTGATCAACACCGCGAGCAGGCGCATGCATTACTCCTCGACGCGGACGCTGTCCAGGTAAGTGCGCACCGCCCACAGGGCTTCCTGGCTCAGGTAATCCGCCATTTTCGGCATGTACACCCGGCCGTCACGCACCGCGCCATGGCGCACCCGTTCGACGAACCATTCATCACCGGCCTCACCGACATCAAGCATGCGCAAATCAGGTGCGATGCCGCCGGATTTGGCTTCCAGGCCATGACAGGCCGCGCAGTTCTGGTTGTAGGCCGATGAACCGATCTCGACGGCCTTATCGTGTTCCGGGGAAGTGCGGTAAGGGTTCACCGCCGCCCATCCATCGCCATCGAGTTGCACGCCGGCGTCCTTGATCGGGGTCAGTCCCTGGGTTTCGACGGCTTGTGGCACGACATTGCCGTGAGCCCAGACCGAACCTGCACTGATGAAACCGGCCAGCAGGCCGGCAACGAGCAAGACGTTGCGTTTTGTTGTCATTGTTATGCCCTCAGGATTGCACGCAAAACCTCTTTACAGAGGCTATGGCAGCCATCTTAGGAATCACTTCGCACAAGCCCCATGCTGCTTTGGTGGCCGCCACCCAGTACCTTGGTAGTAGGGCTTGCGACGCACATCCAAATCAGGTGTCGCCTGGGAAATCTTCCCGGCAACAGCGGGACTTTTTCCGTATTCGCCACCCCGTCGGACGCACCACCCTGTGCAGGCCAAAACCTCCACTGGGAACTGCAACCATGACAATAAGATCGCTACCCGCCCTTTCCCCTTTGACCCTCGCCGTGCAAGCCTTTTTGCTGGTGAGCAGCCTGTCCCTGAGCGCTGCCAGCCAAGCTGCAACCGCGCCTGCCACACCGACGCACAACGTGAGCTGGGAAGACATTGCCAACGATCACCTGACCACCAAGGACGTTCTGCAATACGGCATGGGCACCAACGCCCAGCGCTGGAGCCCGCTGGCCCAGGTCAATGACAAGAACGTGTTCAAGCTGACACCGGCCTGGTCCTACTCCTTCGGCGACGAGAAGCAGCGCGGCCAGGAATCGCAGGCCATCGTCAGTGACGGCGTGGTGTACGTCACCGGTTCGTACTCGCGGGTATTTGCCCTCGACGCCAAGACCGGCAAGCGCCTGTGGACCTACAACCATCGCCTGCCGGACAACATTCGTCCGTGCTGCGATGTGGTCAACCGTGGCGCGGCGATTTATGGCGACAAAATCTACTTCGGCACCCTCGACGCGCGACTGATCGCGCTGGACAAGAACACCGGCAAAGTGGTCTGGAACAAAAAATTCGGCGACCACGCCGCCGGTTACACCATGACCGGCGCCCCGGTGCTGATCAAAGACAAGACCAGCGGCAAGGTGCTGTTGATCCATGGCAGTTCCGGCGATGAGTTCGGTGTGGTCGGGCAACTCTATGCCCGCGACCCGGACACCGGCGAAGAAGTGTGGATGCGACCTTTCGTCGAAGGCCACATGGGCCGCTTGAATGGCAAGGACAGTACGCCGACCGGCGACGTCAAGGCGCCGTCCTGGCCGAACGATCCAACCACTGAAACCGGCAAGGTCGAAGCCTGGAGCCACGGCGGCGGCGCCCCTTGGCAGAGCGCCAGTTTCGACGCGGAAACCAACACCATCATCGTCGGCGCCGGCAACCCTGGCCCGTGGAACACCTGGGCGCGCACCTCCAAGGATGGCAACCCGCACGATTACGACAGCCTCTACACTTCGGGCCAGGTCGGCGTCGATCCGAGCACTGGCGAGGTGAAATGGTTCTACCAACACACCCCGAACGATGCCTGGGATTTCTCCGGCAACAACGAGCTGGTGCTGTTCGACTACAAGGACAAGGACGGCAAAACGGTCAAGGCCACCGGCCATGCGGACCGCAACGGTTTCTTCTACGTGGTCGACCGCAACAACGGCAAATTGCAGAACGCTTTTCCCTTCGTCGACAACATCACCTGGGCCAGCCACATCGACCTGAAGACCGGGCGGCCGGTCGAGAATGAAGGCCAGCGTCCGGCCAAGCCGCTGCCGGGGGAAACCAAGGGCAAACCGGTGGAGGTTTCGCCGCCGTTCCTCGGTGGCAAGAACTGGAACCCGATGGCCTACAGCCAGGACACCGGCCTGTTCTACATTCCGGGCAACCAATGGAAAGAGGAATACTGGACCGAAGAGGTCAACTACAAGAAAGGCTCGGCCTATCTGGGCATGGGTTTTCGCATCAAGCGCATGTACGACGATCACGTCGGCACCTTGCGGGCGATGAACCCGACCACGGGTAAAGTGGTGTGGGAGCACAAGGAACACTTGCCGTTGTGGGCCGGCGTGCTGGCGACCAAGGGCAACCTGGTGTTCACCGGCACCGGCGACGGTTTCTTCAAGGCCTTCGACGCGAAAACCGGCAAGGAGCTGTGGAAGTTCCAGACCGGCAGCGGCATCGTCTCGCCGCCGATCACCTGGGAACAGGACGGCGAGCAGTACATCGGCGTGACCGTCGGCTATGGCGGCGCGGTGCCGTTGTGGGGCGGCGACATGGCCGAGCTGACCAAACCGGTGGCTCAGGGCGGGTCGTTCTGGGTGTTCAAGATTCCGAGCTGGGATAACCAGACCGCGCAGAAGTAATTCTCCCCACCCACCTCTGTGGGAGCGAGCCTGCTCGCGATTAACCTGAGACCGCCGCGGGGCACCAGACACCCCGCGTCATCGTTGACGACCATCGCGAGCAGGCTCGCTCCCACAAGGGAAGCCAGAGACCTTGCCATGAAATACCTGCCTCTAATGTTATTACTCGCCGCCCTTCCGGTTTTCGCGGATGACAGCGACGACGCCCCCCTGATCATCAACGGCTGCACCCTCGCCGAACACAGCCAGTGCCCCGGCGCCAATCTCAAAGGCGCCAACCTGAGCAATCAGGACCTGCGCAACATGAACCTCAGCGGCGCCGACCTGCGCGACGCCGACTTGCGTCACGCCCGCCTCGACCTCGCCAACCTGGAAAAAGCCCAACTGCAAGGCGCCAACCTGACCCGCGCCAGCCTGCAACAAAGCAACCTGCGCCTGGCCGACTTCAGCGGTGCTACGTTGATGGCGGTCCAGGGCTGGGGCATGTTTGCCCAGGGTGCGCAGTTTCAGGACGCCAACCTCAGCGGTGCCTACCTGCAATTCGCCCGCCTCTCCGGCGCCAAACTGCACAACGCCAACCTGCGGGCGGCCGACCTGGAAATGACCTGGTTGAGCAAAGCCGACCTCAAAGGCGCGAATCTCAGCGATGCCAATCTGCAGGAAGCCAAGTTCGGTGAAAGCAACCTGGAACAGGCAAACCTCAGCGGCTCGCGTCAGCATTATGCGAACTTTCAGGATGCGAATATGGACGGCTGCATCGGTTGCCCGACGACGTGGAACAAATAGCACCTCCCCCCTGTAGGAGCTGGCTTGCCAGCGATGGCGGTCTTTCATTCAGCATAGATGTCGCCTGATAAGCCGCTATCGCTGGCAAGCCAGCTCCTACAGGGGTGGTGTGTGGTTCACTCATCCCGCCTTTCGCACCACCCCCATATCAATCCCCAGATGTACCAGCTCGGCATGGGAGCTCACCTGCAATTTGCTCTTGAGCAACGTCAGGTGATTGGAGACGGTCTTGCTGCTGATGCTCAGCTGTTCGGCAATCACACGGGCCGGGGTGCCTTTGGCGAGCATCACGAAAATCTCCAGTTCGCGCTGGGTCATGCTCTGCAAACGCGGGTCGCTGGCGTCCTGTTGCGGGTGACACGCCAGTTGAGTGGCCAGGGGCTGTTCGATGTAGGCGTGGCCCGCGAGAATCCGCCGCACCGCCTCGATCAGCACTTCGGGCGCCGAGCTTTTGGTCAGGTAACCCGAAGCGCCCGCCTCCAGTGCCTGGCGCACCAGCGGCAGCTCATCGTGCATGCTGAAAAACAGCACGCGCAGTTGTGGCAGACGCTGTCGCAACCGGCGCGTGGTTTCCAGCCCGCTGATCCCCGGCAGGCCGAAATCCATGATTACCAGATTCGGCACTGCCTCCTGAACCCTGATCAGCGCTTCTTCACCCGTCGCGGCTTCACGCACTTCCATCGCCGGCAGCAACGCGCGCAACAAACTCGCGTAGCCCTGACGGACTACCGCATGGTCATCCACCAGCAGAATATTCATGACGTCTCCAAAGGCATGCTCAAGGCCAGCGCCCAACCGGCGCCGGGGTGGCTGATGATGCGTATCTCACCGCCCAGACTGCGGGCGCGCTCGAACATCGAATACAAACCGACACCCGGCCGCTGTGGCTGGCGGGCGCCGCGTCCGTTGTCACGAATCAATAAACGCAAGTGGCCGCCGCAGTGTTGCAGGCGAACCCGCACCTGGCTTGCATCGGCGTGGCGGGCGACGTTGGTCAAGGCTTCCTGCAACAGGCGGTAGAGATGGGTCTTGTCCGGCGCAGACAATGGCGGCAACGAAGCGCTGACGCGCAACTGACAATCGACACCCTGTCGGCCTTGCCACTGCTCCACCAGCAACGCGAAAGCCTCGGCCAACGGCAGGTGTTGCAACACCACCGGATAGAGGTCGTGCACCAGCGCCCTGAACCCTTGTTGCAGGTGCTCGCAGTTGCGTTCCAGTTCACGCACCGTGCGCTCCACGGTGTCCGGTTGATCGGCGACCAGGCGCAACAGGCAGGCCTGAGCGCGAATCCCCGCCAGGTATTGACCGAGGTCGTCGTGCAGGGTCTGCGCCAGATGAGTGCGTTCCTGTTCCTGCACCGCGAGCAAGGTCTGGGTCAGTTGCGTGTTGTCGGCGCGCGCCTGTTCCAGTGCTTCGGTCATGCGATTGAAGTGCACCGCCAGTTGCTGCGCTTCCGGCAGCCCTTGCGCGCGCAGTCGCACCTTGAGCTGGCCGCCGGAAACCTGCCGCAATGCGTGCAGCAACTCATCGAGCAGGCCCATGCCCCGGCGCACGGCCCAGCGAATGGTCAACAGACTCAACAACAACGCCAGGCCACACAGGCTCAGTAATTGCTGGAGGGAATCCCAGACTTCATCGATTTCATCCCGTGGATCGACCGCAATCAGCACACGCCGGCCATCCTGCAGATCCAGCTCCCGCGCACTGTGCCTGGCCTCGGCAAACAGCAATCGCCCGAGCCAGGCGTCAAGCCCGTCCTGCATTGGCGGTTGTGCCGCTTCGCCCGGTTCGAGCCAGCGCACCCGCACGTGACGCAGACTTTGCGTCAGCCGTGGTTGCAGGCTGGCGGGATCGCGCGCGGCGGTTTCGCTCAAGTACTCGACCACCGCCTCGGCGGATTGCAGCTCTCGCTCCACATCCGCCAGCGCCTGGTGCATCAGCAAGCCCATGCACGCCAAAGTGACCAGCGCGAAAAATCCGCAGACCCAGAGGTTGATCCGCCATAGGGCCGACACGCCTAGCGCCCCGGTGTCGCAGGCATTACCAGCAGCGACGCGGGGCGCGGGCCGTGGAGTTTGTCGACGCCGATCAGACTCAGGATCAGCAACAACGGCAGGAGCAGCGCCTTGAGAATACGCATGGTCGATCTCCTTCAGAGTGATGGCCGTTGTTGCCCATGCTAAAACCGCGCCGCCCTCGGCGAGTTACTACCTTGGTACTGCCTCACTGGTACTTTCTGCATATTTCATCCCGTCCTCAGGCTTCCTATGCTGGCGCTACCCGTGATGGAGTGCCTTATGCGCCAGCTTGCCCCTTACGCCCTGATCTACCTGTTGGCGATTGCCTGCGCCGCCGGGCTGGCGACGCAAAGCCAGGCGGCCGATGCACCGCTGCAAGTGCAGATCGGTTACCTGGGTTATCGCCCCGACCCGGGGCCCTTGCTGTCGAACATCATTCCCGAGCCCGTCGATGCCGGCCTGCGTGGCGCCGAACTGGCGATCACCGACAGCAACAGCACCGGGCGCTTTCTCAATCACAGTTACAGCCTGGCCGACGCCAACGTCGACAACCCGCAGGCCTTGCTCGATGCGGCCAAGGCGCAACACGCGCAAGGTCTGCGCCTGTTTGTGGTGAACGCGCCGGTGGCCAGCCTGCGGCAACTCAGCGCCGCCCTGCCCGACAGTTTGCTGATCAACGCCGGCAGCCCGGATGACAGCCTGCGCACCACCGATTGCCTGCCGAACGTGCTGCACACGCTGCCGAGCCGGGCGATGCTCGCTGATGCCTTGGCGCAGTTTCTGGTGGTACGCAAATGGCAGCGGGCGCTGCTGATTGTCGGCCCGACCGCCGACGATCAAGCCTATGCCGCCGCCCTGCGCCGCGCGGCGAAACGCTTCGGCGTGCAACTGGTGGCGGAAAAAGCCTGGAGTTTCGATAACGATCAACGCCGCAGCGCCCAGGCCGACATGCCGCTGTTCACCCAGACCGCCGAGTACGACGTGGTACTGGTGGCCGATGAACGCGGTGACTTCGGCGAATACGTGCCCTACCAGACCTGGTATCCGCGCCCGGTGGCCGGCACTCAAGGCCTGACCCCGGTGGGCTGGCACAAGACCGTGGAAACCTACGGCGCCGCCCAATTGCAGAAACGCTTCGAAGCCATGGCCGGGCGCTGGATGAACGACCGCGACTTTGCCGCGTGGATGGCCGTGCGCAGCATCGCCAGCGCGGTGAGCAAACTGCGTCAGACCGATCCGATGGCGATCCGCAACCTGGAAATCAGCGACCAACTGCCGCTCGATGGCTTCAAGGGTCGCAAGCTCAGTTATCGCCCGTGGAACGGACAGTTGCGCCAGCCGATCCCCATCGTGCAGCCGCGGGCGCTGGTCAGCACCTCGCCACAGGACGGCTTTCTGCACCCCTTCAACGAAATGGACAGCCTCGGTTACGACAAAGCCGAGGTCAGCTGCCGCTTTCTCTGATCTTCCACAACAACAATAAGGAATCCGCCATGCGCCGCACCCTGCTTTCATGCGCCCTGTTGCTCGCTGCCGGGCACGCCGCGGCCAGCACCGCCTGGGTCTCCAACGAAAAAGACAACAGCCTCAGCCTGATCGACATGCAGACCCTGCAAGTCACCGACACCCTGCCCGTCGGCCAGCGTCCGCGCGGTCTGTTGCTGTCCCACGACAACAAGCTGCTGTACATCTGCGCCAGCGATTCGGACCGGGTTCAGGTGATGGACGTGGCCACGCGCAAGATCATCAAGGAACTGCCTTCGGGCAAGGACCCCGAGCAATTCGCCCTGCACCCGAACAATCGCTGGCTCTACGTTTCCAACGAGGACGACGCGCTGGTGACGGTGATCGACACCGAAACCTCCAAGGTGCTGAGCCAGATCAACGTCGGCGTCGAGCCCGAAGGCATGGCCGTCAGCCCGGACGGCAAATGGGCGGTGAACACCAGCGAAACCACCAACATGCTGCACTGGATCGACACCGGCACCCAGACCCTGGCCGACAGCACGCTGGTGGATCAGCGCCCGCGTTTTGTCGAGTTCGCGCCCGATGGCAAACAGTTGTGGGCCTCGGCGGAAATCGGCGGCACCGTGACCATTCTTGACACCGCCACCCGGCAGGTCCTCAAGACCCTGACCTTCCAGATCAAGGGCGTGCACCCGGACAAGGTGCAACCGGTGGGCATCAAACTCAGCGCCGATGGCAAGTACGGTTTCGTCGCGCTGGGCCCGGCCAACCACGTCGCGGTGATCGACGCCAAAACCTTCGAAATCCTCGATTACCTGCTGGTCGGCCGTCGCGTGTGGCAGATGGCATTCACCCCGGATCAGAAACAATTGCTGGCCACCAATGGCGTCAGCGGCGATGTGTCGGTGGTTGATATCGACAGCCTCAAAGTGAGCAAATCGGTGAAGGTCGGGCGCTATCCGTGGGGCGTGGTGGTGACGCCATGAACGCACTGGAAGTCAGCGACCTGAGTTTCGCCTACGGCGCGCGGGAGGCGTTGCGCCAAGTGAGTTTCAGTCTGGCGCCCGGTCGTTTTGCGGCGCTGCTGGGGCCGAACGGTGCCGGCAAATCGACGCTGATTGCCTTGCTGACCCGGCTGTACGATGTGCAACGCGGTGATATCCGAGTCGGCGCTTGTTCGTTGCGGGATGCGCCGCGCCCGGCGCTCAAGCAATTGGGTGTGGTGTTTCAGCAAAGTACGCTGGACCTGGACCTCAGCGTCGAGCAGAACCTGCGTTATCACGCCGCGCTGCACGGAATGTCGCGGCGTGAAACCGCAATTCGGGTCGATGCCGAACTGGCCCGTCAGTCGTTGACCGAACGCCGTCGCGAGCGGGTACGCGAGCTGAATGGCGGTCATCGTCGCCGGGTGGAAATCGCTCGCGCGCTGCTGCATGAGCCACGCCTGTTGCTGCTCGACGAGGCCAGTGTCGGCCTCGATCCGGCCAGTCGCCTGGCGCTCAATCAACACATCCGCAGCTTGTGCCGCGAGCACCGCCTCAGCGTGCTCTGGACCACGCACTTGCTGGACGAGGTGCAGCCGAGCGATGACTTGCTGATTCTCCATCAAGGCCGTTTGGTCGCCAGTGGCCAGGCCGATGCGCTGAGCCTGGAACACGGCGGCGACCTCGGTTCGGCCTTCGCTCGCTTGACCACCTCGGGAGCCGTGCGATGAATGCTTATTGGCAATGTTTCAGCGGCATCGTGCTGCGTGAATGGCTGCGTTTTGTGTTGCAGCGCACGCGATTTCTCAGTGCACTGGTGCGCCCACTGCTGTGGCTGCTGGTGTTCGCCGCCGGTTTTCGCGCGGCACTTGGCATCGCGATCATCGAGCCCTACGACACCTACATTCCGTATGAGGTCTACATCATTCCGGGGCTGGCCTGCATGATCCTGTTGTTCAACGGCATGCAAGGTTCGCTGTCGATGGTCTACGATCGGGAGATGGGCAGCATGCGTGTACTGCTCACCAGCCCCCTGCCCCGCACGTTTCTGCTGTGCAGCAAACTGTTGGCCACGTCACTGATTTCGCTGTTGCAGGTGTACGCCTTTCTGGCGATTGCCTGGGTGTACGGCGTGCAGCCGCCGGCCATGGGCCTGTTGATCGCTTTGCCGGCGTTGCTGCTGGTGGCGTTGATGCTCAGTGCGTTGGGGTTGTTGCTGTCAAACGCGATCCGCCAGTTGGAGAACTTCGCCGGGGTGATGAATTTCGTGATCTTCCCGCTGTTTTTCCTGTCGTCGGCGCTGTACCCGCTGTGGAAGATGCGCGAGTCGAGCGAGTGGTTGTATTGGTTGTGCGCCGTGAACCCGTTTACGCATGCAGTGGAACTGGTGCGGTTTGCCTTGTACGAGCGCTTCAACCCGTTGGCATTGGCGGTATGCATCGGCCTGACGCTGTTGTTCTCGCTACTGGCAGTCCTCACCTTCAACCCCCAACACGCCGCTCTGCGCAAATCCAGCTGACCCCATGGATTGCGGTGTACCAATCACACCGCCATCGTCGGAACGCCGCCCGCAGCAAGCCGGCTCCTACAGGGGATGTGACCTGCCGTTATCGCGCGGACAACCTCAAACTGTAGGAGCCGGCTTGCTGGCGATCCAGACAACGCGGTGTACCAGACACACCGCCATCGCCGGCAAGCCGGCTCCTACAAGGGATGTGATCTGCCGTTATCGTGTGAGCGACATCGAACTGTAGGAGCCGGCTTGCCGGCGATCCAGGCAACGCGGTGTATCAGACACTCCGCCATCGCCGGCAAGCCGGCTCCTACAAGGGATGTGATCTGCCGTTATCGCGT
The DNA here is from genome assembly GCF_019947305.1 of Pseudomonas sp. BF-RE-21. NCBI lineage: Bacteria > Pseudomonadati > Pseudomonadota > Gammaproteobacteria > Pseudomonadales > Pseudomonadaceae > Pseudomonas > Pseudomonas sp. BF-RE-21. Next base: position 19,709 of record NZ_JAGYGF010000023.1, read on the forward strand.
GAGCGACATCGAACTGTAGGAGCCGGCTTGCTGGCGATCCAGGCAACGCGGTGTATCAGACACTCCGCCATCGCCGGCAAGCCGGCTCCTACAAGGGATGTGATCTGCCGTTATCGCGCGGACAACCTCAAACTGTAGGAGCCGGCTTGCCGGCGATCAATGCAACGCGGTGCATCAGGCAAGCCGGCTCCTACAGTTGATCTCACCAAAATTACTACTTTAGTACTGGTTTTCCTGTCTATCGTCGCATTCCCAACGCACCGCGACTGGCATGTAATGGGCTCATAACTATAAGGACTGAACCCATGCCGCGTGCCCGACGTGTTCTGCTGCGCCCTTCCCTCGCTGTGTTATCGCTGAGCCTGTTGCTGGGCGTCGCACACGCCGAAACACCGCTGTTCTCTGCTGATGGCTACCGCATCGGCCTGTACCGCAGCCCCACGCCGAATCAGGCCGAGGGGGCCGCCATCATCGACACCGCCGCCCTGCAAACCCTGCTCACCCAGACGCCTCGCCCAGTGTTGATCGATGTCTATCGCCGCCAATGGCTGCAAGGGCGTTTCATCGAAGACCAGCCCCACGAAAACCTGCCCGGCAGCCACTGGCTGGCCAACACCGGCGACGGCGACCTGACACCCGACTGGCAGGATTACTTCACACGCAATCTGCAAAAATTCACCGCCGGCGATCCCCGACAACCGCTGGTCTTTTACTGCCGGTCCGATTGCTGGTTGAGCTGGAATGCGGTCAAACGCGCCGCCGCCATGGGCTATAAGACTCTGTATTGGTATCGCGATGGCCTGGATGCCTGGCAAGCGGCGAACCTGCCCGTGACACCCGCCCTGCCCGAACCTTTTCCCTGACCTTTACGCGTGCGTGTTGTTGCCACACCATAATCAAAATAATGAGGTGAAAGGCTATGTACAAAATTCTGATTGCCGACGATCACCCGCTGTTTCGCGAAGCCATTCATAACGTCATCAGCGATGGATTCCCGGGCAGCGAGGTCATGGAAACCGCCGACCTCGACAGCGCCCTGGCGCTGACTCAGGACCACGACGACCTGGACCTGATCCTGCTCGACCTGAACATGCCCGGCATGCACGGCCTCAATGGCCTGATCAATCTGCGCAACGAGGCACCGACCATTCCAGTGGTGATCGTCTCGGCGGAACAGGACAAGCAGATCGTGCTGCAAGCCATCACCTATGGCGCGGTGGGTTTCATCACCAAGTCCTCGCCACGGGTGCAGATGACCGACGCGATCCAGCAGATTCTCAATGGCAACGTCTACCTGCCGCCGGACATCATCCGCACGCAGAAAAGCGGCACCCACCGCCGGATGAACGACACCCCGAGCTTCCCGCCGGAACTGCTCCAGGCCCTGACCCGCAAACAGTTGCTGGTGCTGGAGCGCATGACCAAAGGCGAGTCGAACAAACAGATCGCCTACACCCTGGAAATCGCTGAAACCACGGTCAAGGCCCACGTTTCGGCGATCTTGCGCAAACTCAACGTGCACAATCGGGTGCAGGCGATCCTGAGTGCCGGGGATATTGATTTCGGCTCTTATCTACGACGTTGAGACCGCGTCGCGCCCATCGCCAGCAAGCCGGCTCCTACAGGAACAACGCGATCCCTTGTAGGAGCCGGCTTGCTGGCGATGAGGCCCTCAACATCAACAAAAATCTCAAGGCCGGCCGAGCAAATGACTCATCGCCGTCTTCAGTTTCATCGGCCGCACCGGCTTATGCATCAAGGTGTGCCCCAGCTCTCGAATCTGCAATTTGAGTTCATTGCTGTAATTGGCGGTGATCATCATCGCCGGAATGGCTGAGCCGCGCCGGGCGTTGATCCGCGCCACGGCATCCACGCCGTTCTGATCGTCATCCAGGTGGTAATCGGCAATCAGCAAATCCGCCTCGGCGTGATAATTGTCCACTTGCCGCGCCAAATCCTGTTCCGACAGCGCCGTCACCACCAGACAACCCCACCCTTCGAGCAAGGTGCGCATGCCGGCGCAGATCGCCGCATCGTTATCCAGCACCCATACCCGCGCACCGCGCAGGCGTTCGAGCATCGGCTCGCTCATCAACAGGCTCGGCAGTGCCTTGGGTGCCGTCGCGCTCAACGGCACCTCGACGGAAAACACCGAGCCTTTGCCCGGCCACGAACGCACGTGAATGCGGTGCCCGAGAATCCCGGCAATTTTCTCGACGATTGCCAGCCCCAGCCCCAACCCGCGATCCTGATCCGGACGTTGCACATCACCGCGTTTGAACTCCTGGAAAATCTCTTCCAGACGGTTTTCGGCGATGCCCATGCCGCTGTCCCAGACCTCGATCGACAGCCGCTGATGATGCCGCCGGCAACCGAGCACCACGCGGCCGCTGTAGGTGTAGCGAATCGCGTTGCTCAACAGGTTGCGCAGGATCCGCGCAAGCAATTGAATGTCGCTGCGCACCAGCGCCGAACACCCGATGAAATGCAGCTCAAGCCCTTCGCTGCGTGCGACTTGGGTGTACTCGGCGGCGAGGTTTTCCAGCAACTCGCTCAAGGCGAACGGCGCAATGTCGGCCTTGATCACCCCGGCATCGAGTTTGGAAATGTCGACCAGCGTACCGAGCAGATTCTCCACGTCTTCCAGGGAATTGCTGACGTTGCGCACCAGAATCTCGTTGGCCAGCGGCTCCCGGCGTTCGAGCAAGGCGCTGGTAAACAGGCGCGCGGCGTTCAGCGGTTGCAGCAAATCGTGGCTGACGGCGGCAAGAAACTTGGTCTTCGACAGGTTGGCCTGCTCGGCTTCGAGCTTGGCCTCGCGCAGGCGTGATTCTACCCGCCGACGTTCGTCGATCTCGCGCAGCAACTGGTCATTGAGGGTCGTCAGTTCCGCCGTGCGTTCGCGCACCCGCAGTTCGAGGTTCTGATAGGCCTGGTGCAACGCCTCGGCCGTGCGGCGGCGCTCGGTGATGTCGCGGATCAACACGAAAATCCCCACCACTTCGCCGGTTACCAACCGATTGGGCACGTAGGAGCGCAGCATGTAGCGCTCCTGGTTGTTGATATTGGTTTCGGCGAACTCGAACGTCACGCTCTCACCGGCCAACGCCCGTGCCACATAGGCTTCCAGGCGCTGGTAATGCTGCTCGCTGTGCACTTCGCGCAGGCTCTGCCCGAGCATCACGCCGCGTGGCCAGCAGTACCATTCTTCGTAGACCTTGTTGGTGAATTCGTAGACCAGGTCGGCATTGAGGTAGGCGATCAACGCCGGAACGTGGTCGGTGATCAGGCGAATCCAGCGCTCGCTTTCGCTCAGCGCTTCGGCGTGCTGGTAGCGCTCGGTGATGTCGGTGAAAGTGTTGACGAAGCCGCCGGTGGGCAACGGATGCGTGCGGATTTCCAGGACTCGGCCATCGTACAGTCGCTGCTCGCATTCCTGCACCGGGCGCCCGTTGCCGTCGCGGCTGGCCGGGGTCAACAGGTTCAACTCGCTGTCGGCGATCACTTCGGCGAACGGTCGATGCGCCGCAACCGGCGCCAGGCCGCTGAGTTCAAGGAAGCGTCGGTTCCACAACTCCAGAATGCCCTCGGCGTTGACCATCGCTACGCCTTGGGACAGGTTGTCCACGGCCCGTTGCAACAAATGCGATTTCTGCGCCACGGCCTGCTCGCGACGCACGGTTTCACTGAGTTTGACGTCGGTGATGTCGGTAAACAGGATCACCCGCCCGCCTTCCTGGGTCGGCCGTTCGCTGACTTGCAGCCAGCGACCGTCCTGCAAGCGGAACAGCAGGTTCTCGTCGGCCTGCCCGCGCGGTTCTTCGGTGAACAGACCGGTGGACAGCATCAGTCGCTTGACCTCGGCCAGGCGCATGCCGGCGTTGATTCGCACCCGGCTGTTACCCCAGAACGCCTTGAAGCGGCTGTTGAACAGCACGATCCGCTGCTCTGCGTCGAACAATACAAAGGCGTCGGAAATGCTCTCGATGGCGTCGATCAGGTGTTGATGTGCGGTTTCCGCACGCAGACGCGCTTCGCTGAGCAAGTGATTGCCTGATTTCAGTTCAGCCATGGCCTGGTTCAAGGCATCGGTGCGCTCACGCACCTGTTCGGCCAGCACCACCGAATGCTGGAACGCCGCGTACGGGTCGTTGCCGCGGGTGATGCCGGACTCGATCCGTTCGATCAGCGCAGCATTGATGCGCTGCAATTTGTGGTTTTCGTGCCGCAGGCTGGCGACTTGAGCCGCAAGCTCAGCGATGTCCAGGGGAGCGGCCTCGGGCAATGGCAACCCCGGTGAAGGTCTGGTTGATGTGCATGCCATTGAACTGTTCTCCGTAGGTGTTGAAACCCATCACCCGCTGGTCGCGCAAAAACCTGCCGATCTGCTCCAGATTGCCGCCGTCTTCCAGTTCCAGGCGCCTGAGAAAGCAGTCGCAGCCGATGGTCAACAACAGGTCACCGAGGCGTTCCTGCAAACCGTCGAACAGGGTTTGCAGATTGGGCAGCATCGGGCCTGGGGTCATGACGGTGAGGACGATGCCGTTTTCCACGGCGCAGTAGAAACTCAGGCTCAAGTCCGGGTGCACCTGCTGGATGGCCCGCACGTAATACTGATCGTTGATCCGCACCGCCAGCGGGTGGGCGGCGAAGATCCGATGATCGAGTTCAGCCACGGGCACGCCGATGTGCCGGGCGTACTCCTCGGCGGCCGGTTCGGCATTCAGTTCGAAGACCCGGCGCGAGGCGCTGTCGGCGCCAGTGACCACCAGTTTTTCCGCTCTCGGCAGGATGTGGTGGGTGGTGAAGACTTCGAAGTCGAGCCAGGTGTTGACCAGCACCACCACCGCCGCGCCGCTGTGGAACTCGCCGCCGAAGTAAACGTGGGTGTGGGTCAGGTAATTGTCGTCGCCGGCCGAGCCACCGAAATGCGGGATGTCACCCAACGCCGCGCTCAACGCCGCGAGCACCATTTCTTCACGGCTGGACAAACCATCGAGCAAGGTCAGGGCGAAGCTGTTGCCCTTGATCGGCGCCAGGGTGTTGCTGCGACAACCACTGACCAGACGCTCGACCATTTGCTGGGCGTCGATCAGGCTGAAGCGCTCCATCTCGTCGATCAATTCGGCGTCGATGGAAAAATGCCGATGGTCGAAACCCACCGCCGTCACGCAGTTGCGCCCGTAACCCAGCGGGGTGATTTCACCGGCGCTGGTGCAACCGACCAGACGGATACCGCCGAAGCTCTGTTGCAAGGCCTGGCCCAGCGCCTGCAAGTCGTACTCGGCGGAGCAGAAAAACAGCACAAAGCCCAAATGCGGATGCAGCAACTGCCGCGCCAACTCCTGGGCCACCTGCTGGGCATCGGTCGCCTGGGACATCGCACTGACGACCCCGTCGCTCTGAACCTGCTGCATCGTCGCCTCCCGCAGGTGCGCATGTGTGAGGTTGGAGTGTACGAAGGCAGCGGTCGGCGACGTATGCTACTTGGGTAGCGGTCAGGCGCTTCGATGGGATGAGAATCGGACGGGATCTGCAAAACACCGCAAATCCCTGTAGGAGCCGGCTTGCTGGCGATGGCGGTGGGTCAGGCAACAATGATGGTGACGGACAGTCCGTCATCGCCGGCAAGCCGGCTCCTACAAGTCCGCGCCCGGCGCGCCATTTTCTGCATGACACAAAACCTGTAGGAGCCGGCTTGCTGGCGATAGCGGTGGGTCAGGCAACAATGATGGTGACTTACAGTCCGTCATCGCCGGCAAGCCGGCTACTACAAATCCGCGCCCGGCGCGCCATTTTCTGCCATCACACAAAACCTGTAGGAGCCAGCTTGCTGGCGATAGCGGTGGGTCAGGCAACAATGATGGTGACTGACAGTCCGTCATCGCCGGCAAGCCGGCTCCTACAAATCCGCGCCCAGCGCGCCGTTTTCTGCATGACACAAAACCTGTAGGAGCCAGCTTGCTGGCGATAGCGGAGGGTCAGGCAACAATGATGGTGACTGATGCGCCGCTATCGCCAGCAAGCCGGCTCCTACAAATCCGTGCCCGGCGCGCCGTTTTCTGCCATGACACAAAACCTGTAGGAGCCAGCTTGCTGGCGATAGCGGTGGGTCAGGCAACAATGATGGTGACTGATGCGCCGCTATCGCCGGCAAGCCGGCTCCTACAATTCCGTGCCCGGCGCGCCATTTTCTGCCATGACACAAAACCTGTAGGAGCCGGCTTGCTGGCGATGGCGGTGGGTCAGGCAACAATGATGGTGACTGACAGTCCGTCATCGCCGGCAAGCCGGCTCCTACAAATCCGTGCCCGGCGCGCCGTTTTCTGCCATGACACGAAACCTGTAGGAGCCAGCTTGCTGGCGATAGCGGACTGTCAGGCGACAATGATGTTGACTGATACACCGTCATCGCCGGCAAGCCGGCTCCTACAGGGGATTTGCGTAGCGTGCGGGGTTACCAGGTCAACACCGCCCCCACCGCGAAGGTGTCGGTGTCTTCGTTTTGCGCGCTGGTTTGGTGGCCATTGATTTCGAACTGGTTGTACTCGGCCACCAGCTTCAGGTTGTCGTTGACGTCATGGAACAGCGCAATGCCGCGAGTTTCATAGTCCGCGCCGCTGCCCACCACGCCGTTGCCGTCGTCCTTGGTCTTGCCGTAGGACAAGGCCAGGCGGTTTTTGCCCAGCTTGTACGAGCCCTGCAACAGGTAGCCATCACTGTCGACATTCCGCAGCGTCGGTTCGCCGGCGTTGTTGGTGAAGAACGGGTTGATGCCCTTGGCCTGAAAACCCGAACCGGTCAGCGACAAACCGCCCATTTTCGCCTGCACGCCATAACCCAAACCTTTGGAGGTCACGGACTGCACCGTGGAATCGGTGTTGTCCGAAGTCTGGTAGCTGCCGTTCACCCAGCTGTAAATCTTCGCCCCGGCGAGGTCGAACTGATAGGTGATCTCGCTCTCGGTGCGCGGGTTTTCCTGATAGGCCTTGCCGGTCGCGCTGCTGTCGTTGGTGTCCACCGGGTCCATGATCCCTACCGCGACTCGCAGGCCGTCCATCACCGGGGTGCGGTAAGTGATTTGCGATGTCGGGAACGGGTACGGATAGCCGCTGCCGATGTTGCCGAACGACACCCCGCCGCCATCCACCAACCCGAGCGTGTCGCTGACCTGGCCGTAACCGGCCAGCAACTCATCGAGCAGAATGTTGGAACGGGCAAACAGGCCGAAGTCCTTGCCGATCAGCACTTCGCCCCATTCCGGGTTGGCCACCGTGCCGTAGAACTGCCGCACGTCGATGGCAGTGTCGGTGCCGTTGGTTTCGCTGTCGTTGATGGTCACCCAGAACGACGCCCGGGCGCCGAGCTTGAGGTCGTCGACCTGCTTGCCCATGTTGAAGCCCAGGTAGTTGGGCAAAAAGCCCATTTTCACCCGTGCCTGTCGACGGTCGAACTGCTCGCCGGCACGGTCGACGTCGCTGTTCACATAGAAGGCGTTGATGTAGCCATCGGTGGAAAACGTGGTCTGGTCCTTGTCGTACAGCATGATTTCGGCTTCGGCCATTGAGCTCAAACCCAGGGTCGACAGGCTGGCGATGAAGGCTGGCAAGTAACGGTGCTTGAAATTCTTATTGTTGTGCATGACGCGCTCCGCAGCGGGGGACTGGATGTCGGAGGCGATTATCGAAAGCGGACCGGCGGCGTCATACGCTGCCTTGGGGGTGGTTTTGAAGTGCTTTGGCGTGGCCGGTGGAGTGCAGCAAGTTCGGTGTAAGACCGGGCCACGACGAGGGCCCGGAACTTAAGGTGTAAGACGCCTAGATGCCGGCCTTGAACAGCATGTAGGCCGCGACCACCACGCAGAGGCTGGCGAAGCCGATCTGCAAGGCCCGGGCCGGTACTCGGGCGCACAACTGTCGGCCAACGATCATGCCGATGACGCTCGCAACAATGAACGCCACCCCCAGACCATCGATCCGCACCCCGGCATGAAATGCACCGATCACGCCGATGGCAGAAATCAGGCTGATGACCATCAAGGACGTCGCGACGATCCCGCGCATCTGCACATCGGTCAGTTGCTTGAACGCCGGGACAATCAGAAACCCGCCACCAACCCCGAGCAACCCGGAGACCACGCCGGTCACCGCGCCAAGTGCCGCCAGGGTTGCGGTGCATTTGGCGGTCCAGGAAAAGCGCCCGGTCTGTTGATCGAGCATGCAGTTTTTCTGGCCCCAGTTGGCGTGGCCGTGATCGCTCGGCCCTTCTTCATGGCGCTCGCGGCGCAGCATCCGCCAAGCCACCATGACCATCAGCAGGCTGAACAGAATCATCAGGATTTTTTCCGGCAGTTGATGGGCAAAGTAGATGCCGACCGGGGAAAAAATCGCCCCCAGCAAGGCGATCAGCAACGCCGCGCGATAACGCACCAGGCCATGGCGCAACCCATCAACGGCGCCGACCGCCGCTGCGCTGCCCACCGCAAACAATGCAACGGGGGCCGCTTGTGTCATGGTCAAACCCAACCCCAGCACCAGGGCCGGAACCGCAAGAATGCCGCCACCGGCGCCGGTCAATCCGAGGACCAGGCCCATGGCCACACCAAAAAAACTTGCCAGCAACATAAAACGCTCGTGATCCATGAGAAGAGCCGGGAACGCCCGGTATCGATGACTGACAGGATAGAGCCCGCGCAGCTTTTTTCCTGCATTGAATTGATCGGGGCTGGTCAGCGCAGGGAAAATGAAACTACCCTGAACTCCTGTCCCAAAAGAAACGGCCACCATGCCCGCCTTGATTGAAGCCTTCCTCGACCCCGCCTCATCGACCTACAGTTACGTCGTTTACGAGGCCGACGGCAGCCAGTGTGCAATCGTCGACCCGGTGCTCGACTACGACCCGGCCGCCGGGCGCACCGCCACCACCCAGGCCGATAAAATCATCGCCTTCGTGGGTGAACATCAGTTGCAGGTGCAATGGCTGCTGGAAACCCATGCCCACGCCGATCATATGTCTGCCGCGCCTTATCTGCGTCGCGAGCTGGGCGGCAGGATTGCGATTGGTCAGTCGATCAGCAAGGTGCAGGGTGTGTTCAAAGGCCTGTTCAACCTTGAACCGGAATTTGCCGTGGACGGTTCGCAGTTTGATCACCTGTTCGCCCCGGACGAATCGTTCATGATCGGCAACCTCAAGGCCACGGCGTTGCACGTACCCGGTCACACGCCGGCGGACATGGCCTATTTGATCGACAGCAGCGTCATTCTGGTGGGCGATACGTTGTTCATGCCGGATGTCGGCACCGCGCGCTGCGACTTTCCCGGCGGGAATGCCAATCAATTGTTCGCCTCGATCCAGAAGCTGCTGGCGTTTCCGGCCAGCGTGCGGCTTTACGTTTGCCACGACTATCCGCCTGAAAATCGCAAGCCCCAGTGCCAGACCACGGTGGGCGAGCAGCGCAAGAGCAACATCCACATCCATGACGGCATCGACGAAGCGGCATTCGTCGCCATGCGCACCCGGCGCGATGCGGGGCTGGGCATGCCGACGCTGTTGTTGCCGGCGATTCAGGTCAACGTACGAGCCGGAAATTTGCCACCGCCCGAAGAAAACGGCGTCACCTACCTGAAAATCCCCCTGAACAAACTTTGACTCTTGCTGGCGATCCCGAAGCCGCCATCGCCGGCAAGCCAGGCTCCTACAATTGCGCGGTGTCACACCAACCCGCCCCCACCACAAAACCTGTAGGAGCCGGCTTGCCGGCGATGGCGATTCCGAAGCCGCCATCGCTGGCAAGCCAGGCTCCTACAATTGCGCGGTGCCGCACCAACCCGCCCCCACCACAAAATCCTGTAGGAGCCGGCTTGCCGGCGATGGCGATTCCGAGGCCGCCATCGCTGGCAAGCCAGGCTCCCACAATTGCGCGGTGCCGCACCAACCCGAACCCACCACAAAATCTGTAGGAGCCGGCTTGCTGGCGATAACGGTGTGTCAGGCAACAATGATGGTGGCTGATGCGCCGCCATCGCCAGCAAGCCGGCTCCTACAGGTTTTGTGGTGTTTGGGGGGGCAGGTCAATTGGTCAGGGTCAATCCGTTTGCCGGCAGCGGCAGCGCGGTTTTATAGCGCACTTGCTTGAGCGCAAAGCTTGAGCGGATGTTCGCCACACCGGGCACTTTGGTGAGGAAGTCCATCATGAAACGCTCCAGCGACTGAATGGTCGGCACCAGCACCCGGATCAGATAATCCGGATCACCCGCCATCAAATAGCACTCCATCACTTCCGGACGATCCGAGATCGCTTCCTCGAAATGCTGCAACGCCTCCTCCACCTGTTTCTCCAGGCTGACATGAATGAACACATTCACATGCAGCCCCAACAGGTCGGCGTCCAACAGCGTCACTTGTTCGCGAATCAGGCCCAATTCTTCCATCGCCTTGACCCGGTTGAAGCACGGTGTCGGCGACAGATTCACCGAGCGTGCGAGGTCGGCGTTGGTGATGCGCGCGTTCTCCTGAAGGCTGTTGAGAATGCCGATATCGGTACGGTCCAATTTGCGCATGAGAAAAAACCACCTGTTATTTTTGTTTATGCAGATTTTTTAACCTCAAATGACCACCAACGCAACGAAACACAGATAAATATTCTCCTGCGCCGGGCCTATGATGTTTGTAGGACAAGATTTCCATAACACGTGGAATGACGGTCAGCTCACTACAAGAAATTCACAAGATCGAGCGTAGAAGCCATGAACCAAGCGTATGAACCGCTGCGCCTGCACGTCCCTGAACCCTCGGGCCGTCCCGGCTGTAAAACCGACTTCTCCTACCTGCATCTGACCGATGCTGGCACGGTGCGCAAACCCCCAATCGACGTTGAACCCGCCGACACGGCTGACCTGGCCCGCGGCCTGATTCGCGTGCTCGACGATCAGGGCAATGCCCTGGGCCCGTGGGCCGAAGGCGTACCGGTAGAGATCCTGCGTAAAGGCATGCGCGCCATGCTCAAGACGCGGATCTACGACAACCGCATGGTGGTCGCCCAGCGTCAGAAAAAAATGTCGTTCTACATGCAAAGCCTTGGCGAAGAAGCCATCGGCAGCGCCCAGGCCCTGGCCTTGAACATCGACGACATGTGCTTCCCGACCTACCGCCAGCAAAGCATCCTGATGGCACGTGAAGTGCCGCTGGTGGACCTGATCTGCCAGTTGCTGTCCAACGAGCGCGATCCGCTCAAGGGCCGTCAGTTGCCGATCATGTACTCGGTCAAGGAAGCCGGTTTCTTCACCATTTCCGGCAACCTCGCCACCCAATTCGTCCAGGCTGTCGGCTGGGGCATGGCCTCGGCGATCAAGGGTGATACCAAAATCGCCTCGGCCTGGATCGGCGACGGCGCCACTGCCGAGTCGGACTTCCACACCGCCCTGACCTTCGCCCACGTGTACCGCGCGCCGGTGATCCTCAACGTGGTCAACAACCAATGGGCCATCTCCACCTTCCAGGCAATTGCCGGTGGTGAAGCCACTACATTCGCCGGTCGTGGCGTCGGTTGCGGCATCGCCTCCCTGCGCGTCGACGGTAACGATTTCTACGCGGTCTACGCCGCTTCCGCCTGGGCCGCCGAGCGCGCCCGCCGCAACCTTGGCCCGACCATGATCGAATGGGTCACCTACCGCGCCGGCCCGCACTCGACCTCCGATGATCCGTCCAAATACCGTCCTGCCGACGACTGGAGCCACTTCCCGTTGGGCGACCCGATTGCGCGCCTGAAGCAGCACCTGGTGAAAATCGGTCACTGGTCCGAAGAGGAACACGTCGCCGTCAGCGCCGAACTGGAAGCCGAAGTCATCGCCGCGCAGAAAGAAGCCGAGCAGTACGGCACCCTAGCCGGCGGCCAGATTCCGAGCGCCGCGACCATGTTCGAAGACGTCTATAAAGAGATGCCGGAGCACTTGAAGCGCCAGCGTCAAGAGTTGGGGATCTGACATGAACGATCACAACAACAATATTCAACCGGAAACCGCCATGACCACGACCACCATGACCATGATCCAGGCCCTGCGCTCGGCCATGGATGTGATGCTTGAACGTGACGACAACGTCGTGGTGTTTGGTCAGGACGTTGGCTACTTCGGTGGCGTGTTCCGTTGCACCGAAGGCTTGCAGAACAAGTACGGCACCTCCCGCGTGTTCGATGCGCCGATCTCCGAAAGCGGCATCGTCGGTGTTGCCGTGGGCATGGGCGCCTATGGTTTGCGTCCGGTGGCCGAAATCCAGTTCGCCGACTACGTGTACCCGGCATCGGACCAGATCATTTCCGAAGCCGCCCGCCTGCGTTATCGCTCGGCCGGCGAGTTCACCGCACCGATGACCCTGCGCATGCCTTGCGGCGGCGGCATCTACGGTGGCCAGACGCACAGCCAGAGTATCGAGGCGATGTTTACCCAGGTCTGCGGCTTGCGCACGGTGATGCCGTCCAACCCGTACGACGCCAAGGGCCTGCTGATCGCCTCCATCGAAAACGATGACCCGGTGATCTTCCTGGAGCCAAAACGCCTGTACAACGGCCCGTTCGATGGTCACCACGAACGTCCGGTCACGCCATGGTCGAAACACCCGGCTGCGCAAGTCCCGGACGGTTACTACACCGTGCCGCTGGACGTCGCCGCCATCACCCGTCCGGGCAAGGACGTGACCATCCTGACTTACGGCACCACCGTTTATGTGTCGCAAGTCGCCGCTGAAGAAACCGGGATCGACGCTGAAGTCATCGACCTGCGCAGCCTGTGGCCGCTGGACCTGGAAACCATCACCAAGTCGGTAAAGAAAACCGGCCGCTGCGTGATCGTTCACGAAGCGACCCGCACCTGCGGTTTCGGTGCCGAACTGGCTGCCCTGGTGCAAGAGCATTGCTTCCACTACCTGGAAGCGCCGATCGAACGCGTCACCGGTTGGGACACCCCCTACCCGCACGCGCAAGAGTGGGCGTATTTCCCTGGTCCGTCCCGAGTAGGCGCGGCTTTGCATCGGGTTATGGAGGTCTGAATGGGCACGCACGTTATTAAAATGCCGGACATTGGTGAAGGCATTGCAGAAGTTGAACTGTCGGTGTGGCACGTCAAAGTCGGCGACATGGTCGTCGAAGATCAGGTGCTGGCCGATGTCATGACCGACAAGGCGATGGTCGACATCCCTTCGCCGGTGCACGGCAAGGTGATTGCGCTGGGCGGCGTGCCCGGCGAAGTCATGGCGGTTGGCAGCATCCTGATCAGCATTGAAGTCGAAGGCGCGGGCAACGTTAAAGAGTCGGCCCAGCCTGCGGTTGCCGCCGCGAAAGAAGCACCGGCACCCAAAGTCGAAGCTGTTGTGGCAACCAAACCGGCTCCTGCCGCAGCGCCGCGAGCGGCCGTCTGCCAGGGCCCAATGGTGGCTCGCGAAGCTGACGAGCGTCCGCTGGCCTCCCCGGCCGTGCGCAAACATGCGCTGGACCTCGGCATTCAATTGCGCCTGGTGCGTGGCACTGGCCCTGCCGGTCGCGTGCTGCACGAAGACCTGGACGCCTATCTGGCGCAAGGTCAGTCGAATGCGACGACTGCCACCGCCGCTTACGCCCAGCGTAACGACGAAGAACAGATCCCGGTGATCGGCATGCGCCGCAAGATCGCCCAGCGCATGCAGGACGCCACTCAGCGCGCCGCCCATTTCAGTTATGTCGAAGAAATCGACGTCACGGCCGTGGAAGAACTGCGTGCGCACCTGAACGAAAAACACGGCGCGACCCGTGGCAAGCTGACCCTGTTGCCATTTTTGGTCCGCGCCCTGGTTGTCGCCCTGCGCGACTTCCCGCAGATCAATGCCCGTTACGACGACGAAGCTCAGGTCATCACCCGCCTCGGCGCGGTGCATGTGGGCATCGCCACTCAAGCCGACATTGGTTTGATGGTGCCCGTGGTGCGTCACGCCGAAGCCCGCAGCCTGTGGGACAACGCCGCCGAAATCTCCCGCTTGGCCAACGCAGCGCGTAACGGCAAGGCCAGCCGCGATGAATTGTCCGGCTCGAGCATCACCCTGACCAGCCTCGGCGCATTGGGCGGAATCGTCAGCACCCCGGTGCTGAACCTGCCGGAAGTGGCGATCGTCGGCGTCAACAAAATCGTCGAACGCCCGATGGTGTTCAAAGGCCAGATCGTGATCCGCAAGATGATGAACCTCTCCAGCTCCTTCGATCACCGCGTGGTCGATGGCATGGACGCGGCGCAATTCATCCAGGCCGTTCGTGGCTTGCTCGAACAACCCGCTACCTTGTTTGTGGAGTAAGGCATGCAGATTTTGAACACCACGCTGCTGATCATCGGCGGCGGTCCTGGCGGTTATGTGACGGCGATCCGTGCCGGTCAGTTGGGCATCTCGACCATTCTGGTGGAAGGCGAATCGTTGGGCGGTACCTGCCTGAACATCGGCTGCATTCCGTCGAAGGCGCTGATCCACGTTGCCGAGCAGTTCCACCAAACGCAGCACCACAGCAAACATTCTGCGTTGGGCATCAGCGTCTCGGCGCCGACCCTCGATATAAGCAAAAGCGTCGAGTGGAAGGACGGTATCGTTGATCGCCTGACCACCGGCGTTTCGGCGCTGCTGAAAAAGAACAAAATCCAAGTTATTCAAGGTTTTGCGAAAGTTATCGATGGTAAAACCGTAGAAGTCGGCGATACGCGTATTCAGTGCGAACACCTGGTGCTCGCCACCGGGTCGAAAAGCGTGAACCTGCCAATGCTGCCGATTGGCGGGCCGATCATCTCCTCCACCGAAGCCTTGGCACCCACATCGGTACCGAAACGACTGGTGGTGGTCGGTGGCGGTTACATCGGTCTGGAACTGGGGATTGCCTATCGCAAGCTCGGCGCCGACGTCAGCGTGGTCGAGGCGCAGGATCGCATCCTGCCGGCCTACGACGCTGAACTGACCCAGCCTGTTCATGATGAATTGAAAAAACTCGGCGTGAAGCTTTACTTGAAGCATAGCGTCCAAGGCTTTGATTCTAATAACAATACGTTGCAGGTTCTCGAACCGAACGGCGAAACCCTGAACCTGGAAACGGATCAGGTACTGGTCGCCGTTGGCCGCAAACCCAACACCCAGGGCTGGAACCTCGAAGCGCTGAATCTGGACATGAACGGCTCGGCGATCAAGATCGACAACCGTTGCCAGACCAGCATGCGCAACGTCTACGCCATCGGCGACCTCAGCGGTGAACCGATGCTTGCGCACCGGGCCATGGCTCAGGGCGAGATGGTGGCCGAGCTGATCAGCGGTAAAACCCGCGAGTTCAACCCGACGGCTATCGCTGCCGTGTGCTTCACCGACCCGGAACTGGTGGTGGTCGGCAAGACCCCGGACGAGGTCAAGGCCGCGGGCCTGGACTGCATCGTTTCAAGCTTCCCGTTCGCGGCCAATGGCCGGGCGATGACGCTGGAATCGAAAAGCGGCTTCGTGCGAGTGGTCGCTCGTCGGGACAATCACGTGATTGTTGGCTGGCAAGCCGTTGGCGTGGGTGTTTCGGAATTGTCGACCGCGTTTGGCCAAAGCCTGGAAATGGGCGCCCGACTGGAAGACATCGCCGGCACCATCCATGCGCATCCGACCTTGGGCGAAGCCGTCCAGGAAGCGGCGTTGCGTGCGTTGGGGCATGCGTTGCACCTGTAATTCAGAACAATGGATGGCGGCAGAGATGGCCCCATCGCTAGCAGGCTAGCTCCCACTTTGGAATGCGTTCTCCTGTGGGAGCTAGCCTGCTAGCGATTTCTTGAGGCCAACACAATTTATCTGTCTGTCATCCGATAGTCCGGGCTGCGATTTAGGCCCGGAATGAAGTATTGTTGTCCCCATCCAAAAAACGTCAGAAGCCTTGAACCGTTTCGACGGTTGTTAAGTGATAGAGGGTGTCATGGGTAACGAAAGCATCAATTGGGACAAGCTGGGTTTTGATTACATCAAGACAGACAAGCGCTATCTGTCGCACTGGCGTAATGGCGAGTGGGACAAAGGCACCCTGACCGAAGACAATGTGCTGCACATCAGCGAAGGCTCGACTGCCCTTCACTATGGCCAGCAATGCTTCGAAGGCCTGAAGGCCTACCGTTGCAAGGACGGTTCGATCAACCTGTTCCGCCCGGACCAGAACGCCGCCCGCATGCAGCGCAGCTGCGCCCGCCTGCTGATGCCGCATGTGTCGACCGAGCAGTTCATCGAAGCGTGCAAGGAAGTGGTCCGCGCCAACGAGCGTTTCATCCCGCCTTACGGCACTGGCGGCGCGCTGTACCTGCGCCCGTTCGTGATCGGCGTGGGTGACAACATCGGCGTGCGTACCGCACCCGAGTTCATCTTCTCGATCTTCTGCATCCCGGTCGGCGCTTACTTCAAAGGTGGCCTGACCCCGCACAACTTCCTGATCTCCAGCTACGACCGTGCCGCCCCACAAGGCACCGGCGCAGCCAAGGTCGGTGGCAACTACGCCGCCAGCCTGATGCCTGGTTCCCAGGCCAAGAAGGCGCATTTTGCCGACTGCATCTACCTGGACCCGATGACCCACACCAAAATCGAAGAAGTCGGTTCGGCCAACTTCTTCGGGATCACCCACGACAACAAGTTCGTCACCCCGAACTCGCCGTCGGTGCTGCCGGGCATCACCCGTCTGTCGTTGATCGAACTGGCCAAGACGCGTCTGGGCCTGGAAGTGGTTGAAGGTGACGTGTTCATCGACAAGCTGTCCGACTTCAAGGAAGCCGGCGCTTGCGGTACGGCTGCCGTGATCACCCCGATCGGCGGTATCAGCTACAACGACCACCTGCACGTGTTCCACAGCGAAACCGAGGTCGGCCCGGTCACCCAGAAGCTCTACAAAGAGCTGACCGGCGTGCAAACCGGTGAGATCGAAGCGCCAGCAGGCTGGATCGTCAAGGTTTGACCTGACCTCTGCTGCATCCAAGCCCCCCATCGTCTTGGCGATGGGGGGCTTTCTTTTGGGGCTTCGACTGGCTTAGCCCGATCCATTGTAGGAGCCAGCTTGCTGGCGATGGTCGTTAACGATAACGCGTACGGACTGGTTCACCGCGACGCACTTGAGCTCATCGCCAGCAAGCTGGCTCCTACAGGCTCTGTGTTTTTCAGGGAGAGTCTTTCTTTATCAGTCAGAAACTCCGTTTGCCAGTGTGAGGCGCTTGCCCACCCTGCCCTTGATGCCGCTGACCTGACCGGCCTGGGTGATCAATCCCGGAATCAGCTCGCCGACGGGCAGACTTTGCTTCAGGTCAAACCGGGCGCCGATTTCCTTGCGGCCCAACACGGTCAACGTCAGCGCCCGGCTGTCCAGATCCTGCGTCACCCATTTGCGCTTGATCGCCGTTTGCAGCAACGCCGCGCCCAACGAACCACCCAGATGCGGTCGGCGCATGCTCCAGTCCAGGCACGGGCAGGCAAACCGTCGGCGCTGCGTGGTCAGGTCGTTGACTTCAATGCCCAGCCCTTCGAACAACGCCTCGCCGCTGTCACTCAACCGATAAGCCTGTTCATCGGTTTCCAGCAACCAGCCTTTTTCCAGCAGCCGGTCATGCAGCAACACCGCCAGCGTGCCGGCCATGTGGTCGTAGCACGTGCGGGCAAATTGCAGGCGATCCGGAGTGCGTGGGTTGAAGGTCGGCGCGGTGTTCTGGCCGATCACCATCAACGCTTCCAGCGCCTGGGCCACGCGTTTGTCCGCGAGGCTGTAATAGCGATGGCGCCCCTGGACGTGCAGACGCAGCAGCGCCAGTTCCTTGAGTTTGGCCAGATGCGCGCTGGCAGTGGAAGCGCTGACTTCGGCAATCGCCGCCAACTCGGTGCTGGTGCGGGCGTGGCCGTCCATCAAAGAACACAACATTTTGGTCCGGGCCGGTTCGGCAATGGCCGCCGCCACCTGTGAAACACCGAGGTCGTGAAGTTCTGCGTTCATATTTCGCTCCCGGACGAATCAAGCCCCTTTCGGACTGGAGATAGTAGCAACACTTTTCCCACCACGAACAAGGCTGCGACCCATGGACCCGATCATCGCTGCGACTCATGCCGATCCTTATCCTTATTACGCGCAACTGCGCGCTCAAGGCGGACTGGTTTTTCACCAGGGACTGAAACTGTGGGTGGCCAGTAGCGCCAAAGCCGTGGCGGCGGTGCTGGCGCATCCTGACTGTCACGTGCGGCCGACTCACGAATCAGTGCCCAAGGCCATTGCCAGTGGCATGGCCGGCAAGGTCTTCAGTCAGTTGATGCGGATGAACGAGGGCGAACGCCAGCGTTGCCCAAGATCGGCGATCCAGCCGGAGGTGGCGCTTATTGACGGGGAGGAAGTCAATGCGTTGGTCGGTGCGCGGTTGCTCAGCCCCGACGCCGAAGGGCTGCACAAGGCAATGTTTCTTGGCCCGGTGTGCGTAGTGGCGGCGTTGCTGGGTTTTTCGCCCGCACAGGCTCGGGTGATCAGCGAGCTGACCGGGGATTTCGTCGCGTGCCTGTCGCCCCTCAGCGCTCAGGCACAACTGGACGCTGCCCATGCGGCGGCGGAACAGTTGCGCGGTTATTTCATTGAGTTGCTGGACGACCCGGACAATCAAAGCGCCCTTCTTGCCGGTATCCGCCAGCGGTTTTCGGCAACCTCCGCCGACAGCGAAGCCCTGATTGCCAACCTCATCGGCCTGTTCTCGCAAACCTATGAAGCCACCGCCGGGCTGATCGGCAATGCGTTACTGGCGTTGATTCGACATCCGCAGTGGCTGAACGATTCGATCAACATTGACGACCTGTTGGCCGAAGTCCAGCGCTTCGATCCGCCGGTACAGAACACCCGTCGCTTCGTCGCCGCATCCTGTGAAATCGAGGGTATGAACTTCAATGCGTGCGATGTGATCCTGGTGATGCTGGCGTCGGCCAATCGCGACCCGCAGTTCAATGAGCAGCCTGATGCATTCATGCTCGAACGCCCGCAGCGACGCAGTTTCACCTTCGGTGCCGGTCGTCATCAATGCCCGGGGCAGATGCTGGCCATGAGTATCGCCAGCGCCACGCTGAGGCAGATTCTGGCATTGAAACCCGCGCTGGAGCGATTGACCTGGCGCTACCGCCCTTCCCTGAATGGCCGAATCCCGCTGTTCTCGTGAAGATCACGCCGGCGCATTTGTTACATCAGGTTAAGGGTGTAATGACTGGCAATGCGTTTATCGCGAGTGACTTTCTCCCTAGAGTCACTCTGATAAACGTCAGCGAGGCGCCATCGATGCAAACCCAACTGGACAAAGCCCTGAGCGCATTTGCGCGAGCAGACCTTCTGCAAGGCCCCACGCCCATTCAACGAGCCGAACGCCTCGAACAGCTGTTGGGCCTGGGGACGCGAGGAATTCGCCTGTTCCTCAAGCGCGACGATCACATGTTGCTGGGTGGTGGCGGCAATAAACTGCGCAAACTCGAATTCCATATCGGTGCGGCGCAGCAGGCCGGCATTGATACGGTCATTACCGTCGGCGGCGTGCAGTCCAACCATGCGCGCCTGACCGCCGCAGCCTGCGCACGCCTGGGCATCGCCTGCGAATTGATCCTGACCCGCTCGGTCCCCAAGAGTGATGTGGATTACGAACTCAACGGCAATGTGCTGCTCGATCAATTGTTTGGCGCTCAACTGCAAGTGCTGGCGGGAGGCACCGACTCGCTCGCCCGGGCCGAGGCTCGCGCGGCGCAACTTCGGGACGCGGGCCACAAGGTGCTGGTGATTCCCATGGGCGGTTCAACGCCCCTCGGCAGTCTCGGTTATGCGCGTTGCGCCGCAGAAATCATGCAGCAGGAGACGGCACTCGGCCTGGTCTTCAATCAGGTCGTGGTGCCCAACGGCAGCGCCGGCACCCACGCTGGGCTCGCGGCAGGCTTCCAGTTGCTGGACCGAGGGGCCTCGATGGTCAAGTCTTATTCGGTGTTGTCGGATAGGGAATCGTCAGCCGCCAGAACCCTGAAATTGACCCAGGACACCCTGGCTTTACTGGGCAACACCGCCACCGTACGGCCAGAAGAGGTTGTGATCGACGGCAGTCAGTTGGGCGAGGGATACGGCCTGCCGACGCCAGCCATGCAAGACGCCGTGCGACTGATGGCTCGCGCCGAAGGTCTGTTGATCGACCCGGTGTACTCCGGCAAGGCGTTTGCCGGCCTGGTGGCGGATCTCAAGCAAGAACGTTTTCGCGCCGGGGACAACGTGCTGTTTGTGATGACGGGCGGGACACCGGGGTTGTATGCGTACCGGGAGACGTTTCAGGGTTAGTCATGCCAGATTGACCGCGTTATCGTTCATCGCCAGCAAGCCGGCTCCTACAGGGATTGCGTACTTGCCGGCGATGGCGGCATGACAAACAACACATCCCCCCTGACGCGCCAATCAATCATCCCGCGTCAAAACCTCCAGCAATTCAATCTCGAAAATCAGGTTCGAGTTCGGCGGGATCGCCCCCATCGTGCGCTCGCCATAGCCCAAATGTGCCGGCACCAGCAATTTGCGCTTGCCACCGACCTGCATCCCCATGATCCCCTGATCCCAGCCTTTGATCACACGTCCGGTGCCGATCACGCACTGGAAAGGTTTGCCCCGGCTGTAGGAAGAATCGAACTCGCTACCGTCTTCCAGCCAGCCACGATACTGGGTGGTGATCAGCGCACCTTTGACGGCAGCTTTGCCGTCGCCCGCTTCAAGATCGATTACCTGCAGTTCATCATTCATCATGTTCACTCTATTGTTCATTCGCCCAATTGGACGTAACGGCGCCGTTTTCCCAGAAACGTGCGCGATTGGCAACCCATACGGCCTGTTTCTGTCACTAGGCGTGAACTAAGATATGCAGCACCTACCCTAGGAATCAAAACGCCATGACGGCAACCTCTGCATGATTCATGTCTGGACCGGCGCAGCCATTTGCGCGTTGCTGCTTGCCCTGATTATCGCGCTGATCTGTCGCGAGCGTTCGCTGCGAAAGCAGCTCGACGAATATCGCGTGCTCATCACCCACCTGTCCGAACGACAAAACATCCATCAGGACAGCGACGCCGAACGCTTCAAACGCAGCCAGTATTTCGCCCGAATCGGCACCTGGGACTGGGATGTCGACACCGATCGGCTCTACTGGTCGGACGCGATTTACGGCATGTTCGGCTTCAAGATCGGCGAAGTGACGCCCTCCTACGCCTTGTTTTGCGCCTGCGTGCATCCCGACGACCGGGTCAGGGTGCGGGCCGGTGAGCTGCGTTGCCTGGAAACCGGCGAGAACCATGACGAGGAATACCGGGTCATCTGGCCCGACGGCACCATCCGCTGGTTGCGCGAGACCGGCAACGTGGTGAAAAACAACCACGATGAAACGATCAAGATGATGGGCGTGGTCCGCGACATCACCGAGGAAAAAGCCTCCGCCAGTTACCTGCAGCACCTGGCCCATTTCGACCCGTTGACCGGCCTGCCCAACCGGTTGGTGCTCGAAGAGCGTTTGTCCGAAGCGCTAGAACAAGCCCGAATCACCGCCACCCGAGTAGCGCTGGTGTTCGTCGACCTCAATGGTTTCAAGGCCATCAACGACCGTTACGGCCATGCCGCCGGCGACCGCGTACTCGTCACCACCGCCACGCGCCTGAAGCGAATCCTGCGCTCAACCGACACCGTCGCCCGCATCGGTGGCGACGAATTCGTGGTCATCCTCCAGGGCCTGCCGCAAGGCGGCAGTTTGCAAGACGAAGCCCGCAACATCTGCCAGAAAATCTTCGTCGAACTCTCACCACCCGTGACCATCGGCAACGACCAGCGCCACATCGGCACCAGCCTGGGCGTCGCGGTGTTCCCCGATCATGCGCCGAGCATGGACCGGTTGATTCATATTGCAGACCTGGCGATGTATGAAGCCAAGCGCAGCGGGAATAATCAGTATCGGTTGGGCACCGAGCCCCCGGTGCGGGTTCACAGCGAATAGGGTTTGACGCTCCACTGGCCGACATGAAGCTGCACGATCAACCTGACTTGGCCGAAAGCAGTCAAGCCTTGGGTTTTCCGTTAACATCCTGCGCAAAATCTCCTTCCGTGAACAAGGACATCACACCATGAGTACTAACAGCATCGTCTTGCTGGTCATTTTGGCCGTTCTGGTTCTAGGCATTCTGTACGTCATCGGGCTCTTCAATAGCCTGGTCGCCCGCCGCAATGAAATAGCAAATGCCTTCGCGCAGGTTGAGGTGCAACTCAAGCGCCGCTATGACCTGATCCCCAATCTGGTAGCAACCGCCAAAGGTTATCTGACCCATGAGCGCGAGACGCTCGAGGCCGTCATCGCCGCCCGCAACAACGCACTGGCCGGGCTCAAGGCCGCCCAGGCTCAACCGGGCGACGCGCGTAATATTGCGCAACTGAGTCTGGCGGATGGTGTACTCAGCAGCGCCATGGGGCGACTGAATGTCACCCTGGAAGCCTACCCGGAACTCCAGGCTTTGCAGGCCATGCAGCAACTCAGTGAAGAAATCAGCAGCACTGAAAACAAAGTGACTTTCGCCCGCCAAGTGTTCAACGACGCGGTGCTGACCTACAACAATCTCAAACAAAGCTTTCCCGCCGTGCTACTGGCCGCTCGCTTCGGCCATGCCGCCGATGCCACCCCGCTGGAATTCCCCGACACCGCGTCTATTCAACAAGCACCTCAGGTTTCCTTCTAAAACGCTTTGCCCACGGATGGTCCGATGAATTTTTTTGAGCAACAGCGCCAGGCCAAACACCGAACGGCGCTGCTCGTCCTGTTGATGATCCTGTCGGTGCTAAGCCTGATCACCATAACCTGCCTCGCATTCAGTCTTGACCATGCGAATGACGGCAGCCGCAGATTGACCCTCAACTGGCAAGCCGTCGGGGTTGTGGCGCCGTTAATCATCGGCGTTGTTCTGCTGGGCAGTCTGGTCAAGTACGCAGAGCTCCGGGCCGGCGGCAAGGTCATCGCAGAAAAACTGGGCGGACGTCTGATCAATCACGGCGGGCGAACGCTCGAAGAGCAACGTCTGATCAACATCGTCGAGGAAATGGCGCTTGCCTCAGGCATCGCTGTGCCGACGGTCTATCTGTTACCGGATGAGGGCATCAACGCCTTCGCGGCCGGGTTTACCCCCGAAGATGCAGTGATCGGCGTGACGCAGGGTGCGATATCGCTGCTCACGCGAGAAGAGCTGCAAGGCGTGATTGCCCATGAGTTCAGCCATATCTACAACGGGGACATGCGTCTCAACATGCACATGCTGGCAATCATTAGCGGACTGCTGGTGCTCGGACTGGCGGGCAGCCTGATATTGGTCAAAGCGAGTCAGAGCAACCACCGTGACCAACGACTGAAACTGGCGGGTGTACTGATCGGCATTTTTTTGTGTATAGCCGGATTCGCCGGAAGTTTTTTTGGCAGTCTGATCAAGGCCGCCGTCAGTCGGCAACGTGAATTTCTGGCCGATGCCACGGCGGTGCAGTACACCCGAAATCCGCAAAGCATTGCCGGCGCACTGAAAAAGATTGGCGGTCATGCACAAGGTTCGCACATCAAGGCCGCCAGGGCGGGTGAGTTCAGTCACCTGTATTTCAATACTGGCGTGTCGTCGGCAATGGATCGTTTATTTGCAACCCATCCTGATTTGAGTGAGCGAATCTGGCGGATCGATGCGCAATGGGACGGCATTTTTCCTCACGTTGAAATCCCTCGTTCTCAACTAAAAAGGAACTGAATAAACATTGGGGGTTTCTGTTCATCGGCTTTGTTGCAGGTGAAATACGCAACAACGCGCCATCCATACAATCATTGCAGGCCTGGCTTGCGCCCGTCGTCTCAGCCTTTATCCTTGTACCCCCCGCCGTACCGAGTTCTGGAGTTTCCCCATGCCCCATGAAGGCAACCTGTTGCAAGCCGCTGTCGTGTTCCTGTTCGCGGCGGTGCTCACCGTTCCTTTAGCCAAGCGCCTGCAACTCGGGGCGGTGCTGGGTTATCTGTTTGCCGGGGTGATCATCGGGCCGTCGGTACTGGGGCTGATCGGCAACCCGCAAAGCGTCAGTCATATTTCCGAACTCGGCGTGGTGTTGCTGCTGTTTATCATCGGCCTGGAGCTGTCGCCGCGACGCTTGTGGGTGATGCGCAAATCGGTGTTTGGCGTCGGTCTGGCGCAGGTGCTGCTGACCGGATCGGTGATTGGCGTGGTGGCGCTGTTCGTGTTTGGCCAGCCGTTGAACAGTGCGATTGTGCTGGGGCTGGGCCTGGCACTGTCCTCCACGGCCTTCGGCCTGCAAAGCCTGGCCGAACGCAAGGAATTGACCAGCCCCCATGGGCGTCTGGCATTCGCGATTCTGCTGTTCCAGGACATCGCAGCGATCCCACTGATCGCCATGGTGCCGTTGCTGGCGGGCGGCGATCACACCACCACCGCGACTGAGGATTTGAACCACGGCTTGCGCGTTTTGGGCAGCATCGCCGTGGTGGTGATCGGCGGCCGGTATCTGCTGCGACCGGTGTTCCGTGTGGTCGCCCGCACCGGTCTGCCGGAGGTTTCCACCGCTACTGCGTTGCTGGTGGTGATCGGCACGGCGTGGCTGATGGATCTGGTCGGCGTATCGATGGCACTGGGCGCGTTCCTCGCCGGTTTGCTGCTGGCGGATTCCGAATACCGCCACGAACTGGAAGCGCAGATCGAACCGTTCAAAGGCCTGCTGCTGGGGCTGTTTTTCATCAGCGTCGGCATGGGCGCGAATCTCAGCCTGCTGCTCAGCGCGCCGATCACGGTGCTGGGCCTGACCCTGCTGCTGATCGCCATCAAGCTGCCGCTGCTTTTTGTCGTGGGGCGGCTGGCTGGCGGTTTGGGCAAGGTCAGTGCGATTCGCCTCGGCATCGTACTGGCGGCGGGCGGTGAGTTTGCGTTTGTGGTGTTCAAGATCGGTCGCGACCAGGGTTTGTTCGAACCGCGCCTGTACGATCTGCTGGTGCTGACCATCACCCTGTCCATGGCGGTGACGCCGTTGTTGTTGCTGATCTGCGCGCGACTGGTCAGCCCCAAGGTGCAGCCGGTGGTGGTGCCGGAGAAATTCCGCGAGATCGACACCGACGAGCCGCGTGTGGTGATTGCCGGCATGGGCCGGATGGGGCAGATCGTCGCCCGTATCCTGCGCGCGCAGAACATCAAGTTCGTCGCCCTCGACACCTCGGTGGAAACCATCGAACTGTCGCGCAGCTTTGGCGGCGTGCCGGTGTTCTACGGCGACCCGATGCGCCCGGAAATCCTCAGCGCGGCCAAGGTCGAGCAGGCGGAATATTTCATCATCGCCACCGACGACCCGGACACCAACATCAAGACCGCCGAGGTCGTGCACCGGCTGTATCCGCACATCAAGATCATCGCCCGCGCCCGTAACCGTCAGCATGTGCACCGGTTGGTGGACCTGGGGGCCGAGGCGATTCGGGAAACCTATTATTCGAGCCTGGAAATGAGCCGGCGCACGCTGGTGGGATTGGGCCTGACCCAGGCGCAGGCCGATGCACGGATCAAGCGTTTCCAGCATCACGACGAGCAAGTGCTGGAAGCGCAGCATGCGGTGTATGACGATGCGGCGAAGGTGTTGCAGACCGCGCAGGAAGCCAGGGCGGAACTGGCGAAGCTGTTTGAGTCGGATCAGCTGGAAGAGCAATCCGCGAAGGGTTGAGGTGAATGTGAGGGCCTCACCGCGATGAGGCCCTCAAACTCAGCGAATAATCACCCACCGATCCGCGCCAGGAACACCCGCGTCACCCGCCGCTCCTCAACCGCCATCACCGTCATGCGCCAGCCTTCCCACTCATGGCTGTCGCCAATCATCGGCAGACGATCCAGCAAGCTCATCACCAGCCCCGCCAAGGTCTGATAGTCCTCGGTCGGCTCTACGGCGAACCCGGTACGCTGGCGAACCCGCATCAGGTTCAACGCACCATTGACCCTGAACCCGCCCGGCTCTTCCACCACGTCCGGCCCCTCGATTTCGCTGGCGTCGGGCAACTCGCCGGCAATCGATTCAAGAATGTCGGTCATGGTCAGCACGCCAACGAAGTCACCGAACTCATTGACCACAAAGGCGATGTGCGTCGAGGCCTGGCGCATCTGTTCCAGGGCATTGAGGATCGAATAACTGTCCAGCAGGTTGATGGTCTTGCGCGCCAGATGCTCAAGGTCCGGCTCGTTGCCGGCCAGGTATTCCTTGAGCAATTCCTTCTTGTGCACGAAGCCCAGCGGCTCATCCACCGCACCGTCGCGTATCAACGGCAGGCGCGAGTAGGACGAATGCATCAGCCGTGTACGAATGGCTTCTGCGTCGTCGGACAGGTCGATGTGATCGACGTCGGCACGGACCGTCATCAACGTGCGAATCGGGCGCTCGGCCAGTTGCAGCACGCCGCTGATCATCACCCGCTCGCGACGGTCGAACAGCTCTTCGCTCGGCGCCTCGCCGTTGTCGAGCATGTCGGCAATCTCTTCGCCGACCTCTTCCACCGCCAGTTTGCGCCCCCCCAGCAAACGCAAAACCGCATGGGCCGTGCGCTCGCGCATCGGTCGCAGGCCCTGCATGGACTTTTTGCGGCGCGCCCGGGCGATCTGGTTGAACAACTCGATCAGGATCGAGAAACCAATGGCCGCGTACAGGTAGCCCTTCGGAATATGGAAGCCCAGGCCTTCAGCGGTCAGCGCGAAGCCGATCATCATCAGGAAACCCAGGCACAGCATGATCACCGTCGGGTGTGCGTTGACGAAACGGGTCAGCGGCTTGCTGGCGACAATCATCAGGCCGATGGAGATGATCACCGCGATCATCATGACCGCCAGCTCATCGACCATGCCCACGGCGGTAATCACCGCGTCGAGGGAGAACACCGCGTCGAGCACCACGATCTGCGCGACGATCGGCCAGAACAGCGCGTAAGCCGTGTTGGACGAGCGCTGGCCGACATGGCCTTCAAGTCGCTCGTGCAATTCCATCGTCGCTTTGAACAACAGGAACACACCACCGAACAACATGATCAGGTCACGGCCGGAGAAACTGTGCTCGAACACCTCGAACAGCGGCTGGGTCAGGGTCACCAGCCAGGAAATACTCGCCAGCAGGCCCAGGCGCATCAGCAAGGCCAGGGACAAACCGATGATTCGTGCACGATCACGCTGCTCGGGCGGCAGTTTGTCCGCCAGGATCGCGATAAACACCAGGTTATCGATGCCGAGCACCAGCTCCAGTACGATCAACGTCAACAGGCCCAGCCACGCGGTGGGGTCAGCTATCCATTCCATAAAAACGTCTCGATCTCTTCAGTGAATTCAGAATGCCGGGCACGGCAAGGCGCGGCGCAGAGGCCGTGGAGCTGCAATGACAAGGGTGTTCGGAAGGCGAAAGACCGGGTGTTTCGCGTGTATCAGGCGCGCACGATGGCGCTGAAGGGAAGGATAACTGGGGGGCTCCGAGAGGGTGTTCATGCAAGTCCTGAAAGGAAAAAGGCCTTGGAGCGTACAGGTGAAAGCGACTTTTCCTACAGCCAGAAATCATTACAAAATCTGTA
The DNA here is from genome assembly GCF_019947305.1 of Pseudomonas sp. BF-RE-21. NCBI lineage: Bacteria > Pseudomonadati > Pseudomonadota > Gammaproteobacteria > Pseudomonadales > Pseudomonadaceae > Pseudomonas > Pseudomonas sp. BF-RE-21. The sequence continues at coordinate 47,338 of NZ_JAGYGF010000023.1, forward strand.
GAAGGCTGCGATCTTTTAACGGTTTTTCACCCGTTCGATATACCGCACCACCGCCGCTGACTTCTCAAACCGCCGATAAACCAACGACAGCCACGAGCTCGCCTCACACCCTTTGATCGACCGGTAAACCACACCGGGCAACCCGACGTGCCCGACCACCGACTCCGGCACCACCGCCACGCCCTGCCCCAGCGACACCAGCGCCAGCACCGCCACCAGCCCGCCGGGTTGCGCCCCGAGTTTCGGCGCAAACCCGCCCTCGGCGGCGACTTGCAAGGTGCCGCTGATCTGCTCTGGCAGAATGAACGTCTCACCCTGCAAATGCTCCGGGCCGATCTCGGTCAAACGGCACAGCCACGACTCGCTCGACAGCGCCAGCACAAAACCTTCCGCGTCGAGGCGAATGGCTTCCAGCCCCTCGGGCAACGTCATGGGTGAACGCACATAACCGATATCGAACCGGCCTTCGAGGACCATCGCCGGCAAGCTCGCCATCGGGCTTTCGCGCACGTTGAGGCTGACGTCCGGGCATTCGCGGCTGAACGCCTGCACCTGCTTTTGCAGCAGGCCCGAGTACACCGCAGAAGCCACGTAACCCAGCTCGATATGACCGATATCCCCTCGCCCGGCGCGCTGGGCGTTGCGTTGGGCGTACTCGAATTGCCGCACCGTCGCCTCGGCTTCAATCAGCAGTGCGGCGCCGGCTTCGGTCAGGCTGACTTCACGGGTCTGGCGCACGAACAGTCGCGTGCCGAGTTCGTTCTCCATGTCCTGGATCTGTCGAGTCAGGGTCGGCGGTGCGATACCGAGTTGTTCGGCAGCACGCGTGAAGTTGCCTTGCCGGGCAACGGCCAGAAAGTAGCGGAAATGCCGTATGTCCATCGACGCATTAGCTCAAAGGTAATGAAGTGCCGGTTTTCGGCTAACGAAGCGCACAAGCGGTCGCGATAAGCTCATTCGGCAATCACAGTAGAGAGCCCACAGCATGTACGTCAAACCCCTTTTCGCCGTTACAGAAAGCAGCCTTGTGCAAAAGGCAATCCGCTCATGAGCCGCGTCAATCCGCGCCTCACATTGCTGACCGCCTCTGGCGTGTGTTCGTTGATCGTCCTCGATACCAACATCGTCGCCGTCACCCTGCCGACGATCGCCCGGGACCTGGGCGCCAATTTTGCCGACATCGAATGGGTGGTCAGCGCCTACATGCTCGCCTTCGCCGCCCTGTTGCTGCCGGCGGGCAGCATCGCCGACCGCTTCGGCCGGCAGAAAACCCTGCTCTGCGGCCTGGGCATTTTCATTCTGGCGTCCATCGGTTGCGGCGCTGCGCCCAACGCGTTGTTCCTCGACATCGCACGGGCGATCAAGGGGGTCGGCGCGGCGTTGCTGCTGACCTCGGCCCTGGCCTCTATCGGCCATACGTTTCACGATGAAGTGGAACGGGCCAAGGCCTGGGCGTTCTGGGGCGCGTGCATGGGCGTGGCGATGACCGCCGCGCCGACCGTCGGCGGCTTGATCACTGAATTCATTGGCTGGCGCTGGATCTTCTACCTCAATTTGCCAGTGGGCCTGTTTCTGATGGTCATGGTCTGGCGTGCGGTGCCGGAATCCCGCGACCCTCAATCCGCACGCCTCGATCCGTGGGGCAGCCTGGCGTTCAGTGGCAGTTTGTTGTGCCTGATCTGGGGTCTGATCGAGGCCAACCGGATCGGCTGGAACAACCCGATCACTTACGCCCGACTGATCGGCGGCGCGCTGTTACTGGGGTTGTTCGTCGTGATCGAGCGGATGCAGCGGCGGCCGATGGTCGACCTGCAATTGTTCAAACATCCGCGCTTCATTGGCGCGCTGCTGGGCATGTTTGCCTACGCCGGTTGCGCGCAAGTGATGATGACGTTGCTGCCGTTTTATCTGCAAAACGGCCTGGGTTTCTCGGCCATCGCCTCAGGGTTGGGCATGTTGCCGTTTGCCCTGACCATGTTGATTTGCCCGCGTATCGGCGTGCGCCTGGCCAGTCGATTTGCCCCGGCCACGTTGATGGCGACCGGTTTGACCCTGGTCGGCAGCGGCAATCTGCTCAGTGCCTGGGCGGTCAGCAGCGGCGGTTACCTGCCTTTTGCCCTGGCGATTGCCGTCACCGGCGCGGGGGCCGGGCTGCTCAACGGCGACACGCAGAAAAACATCATGGCCTGCGTGCCCAGGGAGCGCACCGGGATGGCCTCGGGCATGAGCACCACCATGCGTTTCAGTGCGATCGTGCTGGCCATCGGCGTGTACGGCGCGTTGCTGTCCAGCCATGCCGAACAGTTGTTGCGCGCAGATTTGTCGGCACAAGGCGCGCAATGGCTCGCCCAGACCCAAGGCATCGCGTCACGGGTGGTGGCCGGTGACATGCCGGCAGCGCTGGACTTGTTGCCGGAAGCCGCACGCAGCGTGGTCGAACCGTTGGCACGACAGGCGTTCGTCGGCGGCTTCAGTCTCTTGTTGTTGGTCGCCGGATTGCTCGCATTGCTGGGGGCGTTGGTGGTGGGCACGCTGATGCGCAATCCGATTCCCGCCCCATCGGCTGCCGCCGTCAGCGCGAAGGCTTGAACGACGCCAGAGCCAAGTCAGCAATTTTCATCCCGGCCTCGTTTTCCTGCTTGACATTAAAGTTAGCTTTAAGCTTAGCCTCTGTTCTCCACTGATGAGGAGTCAAGCATGTCGCCCTTCCAAGCGTTGAATTTGCCCAACGGCCAGACAATCGGCAATCGCATTGCCAAAGCGGCGATGGAAGAGAACCTTGCCAACACCGGGCAGGCGCCGTCCGATGCACTGTTTCGCTTGTACCAGGCCTGGGCCAGGGGCGAAACCGGGTTGTTGCTGACGGGCAATGTGATGATCGACCGCCGCGCCATGACCGGCCCCGGCGGCGTGGTGCTGGAAGATGAACGCGACATGGAACGCTTTCGCCAATGGGCAACGATTGGCCGCTCCGGTGGCGCGCAATTCTGGATGCAGCTCAATCATCCGGGGCGCCAGACAATGGCCAACCTCGGCCAGCAAGCGTGGGCGCCCTCGGCGGTGGCGCTGGATCTCGGTTCATTTTCCAAGATGTTTGCCGAACCCAAACCGATGTCCGAAAACGATATCGCCGAGGTAATCACGCGCTTCGCCACCAGCGCTGCCCTCGCCGAAAAAGCCGGCTTCACCGGCGTGCAGATTCATGCGGCACACGGTTACCTGCTCAGCCAGTTCCTGTCGCCATTGACCAATCGCCGCACCGACCGCTGGGGCGGATCCCTGGAGAATCGCGCACGCTTGTTGCTCGACGTGATCAGCGCCGTTCGCCAGGCCGTATCACCGAAATTCTGCGTCTCGGTAAAACTCAACTCGGCCGACTTCCAGCGCGGTGGCTTCGACGCCGACGATGCCCGCCAAGTGATCCAGTGGCTCAACGATCAGCCGATCGATTTGCTTGAGTTGTCGGGCGGCAGCTACGAAGCACCGGCCATGCAGGGCGAGGCACGCGATGGCCGGACCTTGGCGCGAGAAGCGTATTTTCTGGAAATGGCCGGTGAATTGGCGAGCGTGGCGCGTATGCCGGTAATGGTGACCGGCGGGATTCGGCGTTTGGCGATCGTCGAACAAGTGCTCGACAGCGGCATCGCCATGGCCGGCATCGGCACCGCGTTGGCCCTCGAACCGCAGTTGGTCAAACACTGGCGCGAAGGCCGGAACAGCCATCCGCAACTGCCGCCGATCCAGTGGAAACGCAAACCGTTGGCCTCGCTGGCGAGCATGGCTGTGGTGAAATTCCAGCTCCAGCGCCTGAGCCGTGGCCGCAAGCCCCGGCCGGAGGTGTCGGCGGTCTGGGCGCTGATCCTTGACCGTTTGTACATTGGCCGGCGTACGCGGCAGTACCGACAGGCGATGGGGCCATTAAATTCACTGTTTTACCGTCCGGAGAATCGCAGTCGCGACAGCTGCCGCAAATCCCCCGCCAGGTAATAATCATCAGTCCAGCTGTCATCCGCCCTCAACGGCTGCACCTGTTTGAGCGCGAGCTTCTTGGCGAAGTAGCGAAAGCGGTAATGCTCGTAGAACCGCAGCAACTCCAAACCATAACGATCAGCCAGATCGGTATCGCCGCGCACGATCAGGTAGTTTTCGTCGTTGCCGTTACTGGCCGCAGCGCTGAGGTTGTGGCTGCCGCTGATGATCGTCGGCGCGTCGCTGGTGAAGTCGGTGACCACGGCTTTGGTGTGCACCAGCAAGTTGCCCTTCTGGCCCTTCATGTTCTCTCGAAGCCAACCTTCCAGCCCGGTGTTGAGCAGCGCAGTCGCGGCAAATTCAGCGCTGCGATCAGCGTGAAAACCGGTGATGCGGCTGGCGGTGTTTTGCAGGCCGTAACGCAAAATATCGTCGTGGGGCTGGCCGAGCAGCGCGTTGAGAATGTCGTCGGGCAAGGCGAACGCGGTGACAAACAGCACGTCCTTTTTCGCGGCGTTGATGATCTCGACAAACGCCCGCAAATCACCCTGCCCTGAACGCGGTGAGAACCCGGCGAACAACGGCTGCTGCGGGTCTATCGGGTTGTGTTGCGTGATCCATTGCCGGGTGGCGCCGACGTCCTCCGGTGTCGCCCAGACTTGCTCGAAGGTCTGCAGATAGCTGGCGCCGATGCGCGCGTCGTCCAGCACATGCACCACGTTGGCCTGGCGATAAACGCCATTGGGCGTGAAATTGGTGCTGCCACACAGCACCGCTTCTGGCTGAAGCTGCCCGGCAGCATCGACCCGGCTCAGCACCATGTATTTGTTGTGGAAGATGTTATGGGTGACACGCCCGCGCTTGTTCGCCGCCGGGATTTTTTCCAGGCTGGCCTGGTTGATGACGGTGTCGTCATCGTCGGGTTGTGCGTGATACAGCACGCGAACCTTCACACCCCGTTCGAACGCCGCGTTGACGGCATCGACGATCACCTGCAACTCGTACTCGTAAATGGCAATGTCCAGCGCCCACTGACCATCCAGCGCCCGTTCGATAAACCCCAGCAGGCGCCCGAGCAAACCGTTTTCCAGCCACTGGCGCGGCGCATCGGGCCAGGCCTCGATGGGCAGGTTCTTGTTGGCGCTGATCAACGCGTCGAGGTCGGGAAACTTGCGCTGGAATGCCTGGCTGGCGGCCACCGCGCGGTTGAAAATCACACTCTGATTGTGCGGCAGGCCGTTGTCGGACGTGACGGTCACCTCCAGAAATTCGCCCAGCTGCGGTGCATCCGCGCTGCCATAGGCGAGGTGGATTCGGTAATGGATCGTCATCCCCGGATTGACCGCGTAATCGGCCCAGCGAAATTTCTGCAACGGCGCGAGGTCGCTCGGGGTGGCGTGAAACTGCGGGAACGTATGAGCCTTGCCGGGGAACGTCAGGCTATTGAACAGGAACAACCAGGGCTTGCTGCCTTGCTGTTTTTCGATGGCGAAACCCAGCAGGCCCTTGCGGCGGGATTCGGCCAGGTCCATGGCCAGCAGCACGCCGTTGGTGCCGGCGTAGGCTTTGACGCGGAAATCGTCCTGACTGTTTGTGGCTAGAACACGCATGCTTCACTCCTGTGAATGGCTTGCCTGGATAGCATAGGGCAGCGCTGCAGATTAACCGGATTATCCGGTGATGCCTTCGCGGGCAAGCCTCGCTCCTACAGGTTACGCATTGTCCCTGTAGGAGCGAGGCTTGCCCGCGAAGAGGCCAGCACAGACACTGCAAACTCAGCCTGAAACCATCTCATCGATATGCCGATAATCCGTTTGCAGCTCCGCTGCCAACTGCCGCGCCCGCCCCAGCCGGATCGGTCCACGCTCGATGTCGATCAGCAGCCCCGGACACGCCAGCGCCGGCAACCCCGACCACTCCTTCAACCGCCCATCGGTCACCAGCAACAACCGTTGCTGCTCCGCCGGAAAACGTTTTTGCCGGACCGCGAGCCATCGCCCCGCTTCGCCCAATGCCGCCAGCAACGGCGTACCGCCGCCCGCGCCAAGGCCATCGAGCCAGTGGCGCAACCCGCTGGAAGCTTTCAACCCCTGCACTTGCCACTTCGGCGCATGGCCGCTGGCCGTCAGCAACGCCAGGTGCGCACGCTGGCGATAAGCGTCGTCGAACAACTGCGCCAACAGCCCCTTGGCGTCGCTCAAGGCCTGGTGGCGGCGCGTCGAGGCCGAGGCGTCGACGATCACCAGCCACAGTTCATGGGGCGAACGGGTGCGCAGTTGAAACAGCACATCCTGGCGTTGGCGCGGGCGGCCGTTTAGCAAGGTGCCGGGCCAATTGATCGAGCCGCTGCGGGCGGCATGACGCTTACCCTGCTTGCCGTGGTCCAGCCGTCCGGCGCGGGGCCTGGCATTCGCCCCCGCGTCAGATCGAGGGCGAATGCCTAGGGCTTTTTTGGCCAGCTCGGCACTTCACGTCGAGCACCGACCGGCAGCGCCTGCGCCGGCATTTCGCCCCATTGGCCCTGACCTTCGCTCGGGCTGGATGGTTGCGGCGCGGATTGCCGGGCCTGTTGCGGCGCCGATGGCGACTGTTCGCGACGACGATGGCGCAAGGCGAACTCGGCAACGGCATCGATATCTTCCTCGGCAATGGCGCTCGCCCCCCGCCACGCCGCATGGGCACGGGCGGCACGCAGCCAGACCAGATCGGCGCGCAGGCCATCGACACCGGCGGCAAAACAGCGCTCGGTAATCTGTGCCAGCGCCTCATCGTCCAGGGGGATGCTCGCCAGTGTGCTGCGCGCTGCCTGGCAACGCTCACGCAACGACTGCTGCTGGCTTTCCCACTCGGCGCAGAATCGTTGCGGATCGCTGTCGAAATCCAGCCGCCGACGGATGATCTGCCCACGCTGGGCGGGTGCGGTATGACCGCTGAGGGCGACGTTCAGGCCAAAGCGGTCGAGCAGTTGCGGACGCAACTCGCCCTCTTCCGGATTCATGGTGCCGATCAACACGAACTTCGCCGAATGCCGATGGGAAATGCCGTCACGCTCAATCAGGTTGGTGCCGCTGGCGGCGACGTCGAGCAGCAAGTCCACCAGGTGATCGGGCAGCAGATTGACTTCATCGACGTAGAGCACGCCGCCGTCAGCCTTGGCCAGTACGCCGGGCGAAAACTGCGCACGACCTTCGCTCAGGGCGGCATCAAGGTCGAGGGTGCCGACCAGGCGCTCTTCAGTGGCACCCAGCGGCAAGGTGACGAACTGACCGCTGGCGAGCAGGTCCGCGAGGCCTCGGGCCAGGGTGGATTTGGCCATGCCACGCGGGCCTTCGATCAGCACGCCGCCGATTTTCGGGTCTATGGCGGTGAGGTACAGGGCGAGTTTGAGATCGTCGGCGCCGACCACGGCGGAGAGCGGGAAATGCGGGGTGTCGGTCATTATCAAATCTCGGTCATGGTCGGTGAAATGCTTCTAACTGTGGGAGCGAGACCGGCTTGCCGGCGATAGCGGTGTGTCAGGCAAATCAATATTGACTGACCCAACGCTATCGCCGGCAAGCCGGTCTCACTCCTACAGGGGATCTACGGTGTGTCAGGTGTCTTCTTCTATGTCCAGCAGCAGGTTTTCCAGTGCTTCTTTATAGGCGCCCGGCTCTTGCCACATCCCGCGCTGCTGCGCTTCCAGCATCCGCTCCGTCATGTCGCGCAACGCATGGGGATTGTGCTCGCGGACAAAATCCCGGGTCGCCGGGTCCAGCAAATAGGCATCGGCCAGCAACGCGTATTGGTGATCGTCGATCAACTGCGTCGTCGCGTCGAAGGCGAACAGGTTATCGACCGTCGCCGCCAGCTCAAACGCCCCTTTGTAGCCGTGGCGCTTCACGCCGTCGATCCACTTCGGATTGGCCGCCCGCGAGCGGATCACCCGGTTCAGTTCTTCCTTCAGCGTACGGATTTTCGGCAAGTCCGGCTGGCTGTGGTCACCATGGTAACTGGCCGCCGCTGCACCGCTGAGGCTTTCCACGGCCGCGAGCATACCGCCCTGGAACTGGTAATAGTCGTTGGAGTCGAGCAAATCATGCTCGCGGTTGTCCTGATTTTGCAGCACGGCCTGAACCTGGCTCAGGCGCTGGGCGAACTGCTCGCGGGCCGCCGTGCCTTCGTCGGCACCGCCGTAAGCGTAGCCGCCCCAGTTGAGGTAAACCTCGGCCAGGTCCTCGCGGCTCTGCCACAAACGACCATCGATTGCCCCTTGCACGCCAGCACCGTAAGCACCGGGTTTGGCGCCGAAGATGCGCCAACCGGCCTGCCGTTTGGCCGCTTCTTCATCAAGGCCCGATTGCAGCAACGCCTCGCGCTCGGCGCGGACCTTGGCCGCCAATGGATTGAGATCGTCCGGTTCATCCAGCGCAGCGACTGCCTGCACCGCCGCATCGAACAGGCGGATCAGATTGGCAAAGGCATCACGGAAGAATCCGGACACGCGCAAGGTCACGTCCACGCGTGGGCGGTCGAGCAGGCTCAGCGGCAGAATTTCGAAGTCATCGACCCGCTGACTGCCCGTCGCCCAGACCGGGCGCACCCCCATCAGCGCCATGGCTTGCGCGATGTCGTCGCCGCCGGTGCGCATGGTCGCGGTGCCCCAGACAGACAGGCCGAGCTGACGCAGGTGATCGCCGTGGTCCTGCAAGTGCCGCTCGAGAATCAGGTTCGCCGACTGGAAACCGATGCGCCACGCGGTGGTGGTCGGCAGGTTGCGCACGTCCACCGAATAGAAATTGCGCCCGGTCGGCAACACGTCCAGCCGCCCGCGACTCGGTGCGCCGCTGGGGCCGGCGGGGACGAAACGACCGCTGAGGGCGTCGAGCAAGCCGCGCATTTCCGCCGGGCCGCAGGCGTCCAGGCGTGGTGCGACGACTTCGCGCAGGTTGTCGAGGATGGAGCTCACATCAGACCAACACTGTCCCTGTGGGAGCGAGCCTGCTCGCGAATGCGGTGTGACAGGCAAATCAATGTCGACTGACACTCCGCTTTCGCGAGCAGGCTCGCTCCCACAGGGTTTGGGGGTGGCATTTAAAACTTGCGAGATCAGTTGAGCGGCAAACAGTTCGAGGCGTTCGCGGGTATCGCCGGCAGTTCGCCAGACTTCATCGTCGAGCGATTGCAGCTCAATCGGTCGTGGCCCGACCCAAGGCTCGGCCAACGCGCAATCCAGCGGATCAAAGCCCAACCCAAACGCCTTGGCCAACGCCCGCAACAAACTCGACTGCGCCCCACGGCCATCGCCGCGTGGAATCCGCAACAAAGCCAACAACGTGTCAATGCGCAGACGCCCGCTCGGCGATTCGCCAAAGACGTGCAAGCCATCGCGGATCTGCGACTCCTTCAGATCGCACAAATACGTGTCCAGGCGCGGCAGCCAGATCGCTGCATCGGCGTCGCTGTCGAGCTTCTCGTCCAGTTGCAACTCACGGTCGATGTGCGTGTCGCGCACCAATTGCAGAATGTCGCGCTGCAATTCACGGGCGCGGCGCGGGTCAAGCAATTGCGCTTCGTAATACTCGTCGGCGAGCAGTTCGAGGTTGCGCAGCGGGCCGTAGGTTTCGGCGCGGGTCAGCGGCGGCATCAGGTGATCGATGATCACCGCTTGCGTGCGGCGCTTGGCCTGGGCGCCCTCGCCCGGATCGTTGACGATGAACGGATAGATGTTCGGCAGCGGCCCGAGCAATGCGTCCGGCCAGCAATGCTCGGACAGCCCGACGCCTTTGCCCGGCAGCCATTCGAGGTTGCCGTGCTTGCCGACGTGGATCACGCCGTGGGCGCCGTAGGTGTTGCGCAACCAGAAATAGAACGCCAGATAACCGTGAGGCGGTACCAGGTCCGGGTCGTGATAGACCGCGCTCGGGTCCACCTGATAACCGCGCGCCGGTTGAATGCCGACGAAGGTCAGGCCGAAACGCAGGCCGGCGATCATCATTCGCCCGTCACGGAACATCGGATCGTTTTGCGCGGTGCCCCAACGTTCCAGCACTGCCTGGCGATTAGCCTCGGGCAAGGCGTTGAACATCAGGTTGTAATCATCCAGCGCGAGGCTTTGCTGGCACGGGCGCTGATCGAGGGTGTCGAGATCGTTGCTGACGCCGCCGAGCAATTGCTGGATCAGTTCGGTGCCGCTGCCCGGCAGTTCGGCCGGCAGCGGGTAACCTTCTTGATGCAGCGCACGCAGGATATTCAGTGCAGCGGCCGGTGTGTCGAGGCCCACGCCGTTGCCGATGCGCCCGTCGCGGGTCGGGTAGTTGGCGAGGATCAGGGCAATGCGTTTTTCGCTGTTCGGCACCCGCGCCAGATCGATCCAGCGCCGCGCCAGTTCGGCGACAAAGTCCATGCGTTCCGGTTGTGCTCGATAACACACCACGTCGGACTGACTGCGCTCACTGCGCCACGCCAGGTCCTTGAAGCTGATCGGGCGACTGATGATCCGCCCGTCCAGCTCCGGCAACGCGATGTGCATCGCCAGATCCCGCGGGCCTAGGCCCTGCTCGCTGGCACGCCAACCGGGTTCGTTGTCCTGGGCGCAGATGGCCTGGATCACCGGGATGTTGCGTCGAAACGGTCGCAAGTGCGGCGCTTCGGGGCTGGATTGGGCGAAGCCGGTGGTGTTGAGAATCACCGAGGCTTCGACTTCATCCAGCCAGTCCTCGACCACCGAGAGGCAGCCGGGCTCTTTGAGACTGGCCACGGCAATCGGCAAGGGATTCAACCCCGCCGCTTGCAAACGCTGGCAGAAAACATCAATGAAAGCGGTGTTCGCCGCCTGCAAATGCGAGCGGTAAAACAGCACCGCCGCCACCGGTTGATCGGCCTGCCAGTCGGCTTGCCAATCCTGCAGTGCAGCGGGACTTTTTTGTGGATGGTAAATCGCTGTGCGTGGCAGGGTTTGCGGTTCGGCCCACTTGTAGTCGCGCTCCAGCCAGCGAGTGGCGAGGCAGCGAAACAGATCGAGTGCGTTGGCCATGCCGCCCTGACGCAAGTAATGCCAAAGCCGGTCGCGGTCTTCGGCAACCACCGTGCTCAGGTCGCTGAGTTCCGGGTCCGGGCGATCATCGCCGGGCACCAGAATCAGCTGCACGCCGCGCTGGGAGAGCTCGACCAACCGCTCGACGCCGTAACGCCAATACGCAATGCCGCCGTGCAGCGAGATCAGAATCACCTTGGCGTGGCGCAGCACTTCGTCGACATACAAATCGACCGAGGCGTGGTTCTGCACCTGCATCGGGTTGGCCAGACGCACGCTCGGGTAATCGTCCGGCAACTGTTGCGCGGCTTCGGCGAGCAGCGCGAGGCTGGAATCGCCGCTGCACAGGATCACCAGCTCGGCAGGGGTTTGTCCAAGATCGGCAATGTTGTCATCCGAGACGAAACCGCCGGGCTGGGTCCTGAGCAGATGCATGGGTTAAACGCTGAGCGCGGCGCGCAGTTGCGCTTCGAGTTGCGCGGCGTCGAGCGCCTGGCCGATCAGCACCAGACGCGTGGTGCGCGCTTCGTCGGCGCCCCACTGACGGTCGAAATGCTTGTCGAAACGCGTGCCCACGCCCTGGATCAACAGGCGCATCGGCTTGTTCGGGATCGCCGCGAAACCCTTGACCCGCAGGATGCCGTGCTTGACCACCAATTGCGTCAGCGCGTCCATCAGCAGGCTTTCGTCGGCTTGTGGCAGTTCGATGGAAATGGAGTCGAACGCGTCGTGATCGTGGTCGTCATGGTCATCGCCGTCGTGGTGATGATCGTGGTGGCTATGACGGCTGTCGATGTGTTCTTCGGAGCCGGCGCCGAGACCGATCAGCACGTCCAGTGGCAGGCGACCGCTGCTGGCTTCGATGACTTTGACGGCGGGCGGCAGTTCTTCGGCGACTTCCAGGCGTACGCGGGCCAGGTCTTCGGCGCTGATCAGGTCGGCCTTGTTGAGAATCACCAGGTCGGCGCTGGCCAGTTGGTCGGCGAACAGCTCGTGCAGCGGCGATTCGTGGTCCAGGTTCGGGTCGAGTTTGCGCTGGGCATCCACTTGGTCCGGGAACGCGGCGAACGTGCCGGCCGCCACGGCCGGGCTGTCGACCACGGTGATCACCGCGTCAACGGTGCAGGCGCTGCGGATTTCCGGCCACTGGAAGGCCTGGACCAAAGGTTTTGGCAGGGCCAGGCCCGAAGTTTCGATCAGGATGTGATCGAGGTCGCCGCGACGGGCCACCAGTTCACGCATCACCGGGAAAAATTCTTCCTGGACGGTGCAGCACAGGCAGCCGTTGGCCAGTTCGTAGACACGGCCGTTGGCTTCTTCTTCGGTGCAACCGATGGAGCACTGCTTGAGGATTTCGCCGTCGATGCCCAGCTCGCCGAACTCGTTGACGATCACCGCGATGCGGCGGCCCTGCGCGTTATCGAGCATGTGCCGCAGCAAGGTGGTTTTGCCCGAGCCGAGGAAGCCGGTAACGATGGTGACGGGGAGTTTGGCCAGTGTTTTCATCGGATGCCCTTTGGCAAGGTGGCGGGCATGCGGGACGACGACCGCAGCGACAGGCGCGCGGAAGAGTTCGCCACCGGATCACCCCGCCCGGTTGTAGTGAGAATTCGTGTCGAGGCAGGTCTCCTGGCTGACGGTGTGCCTGTCGCGAGACTGGCGTTGGCTGCGCCTTCCCGCGAACCCGTTGGACAGGTTTGCAGTGGCGTGGCAGCGAACATCACCGTTCACAGTTGCGGGGGCAGCCGCGGCATCGACCGCGTTCCCTTCTTAGCTCCGGCAAACGCCGAAGAACCTCGAATGCGCAAGGCTACGCATGGTGTGGGGGCGGGTCAATGTCTTGTGGTAGCCGCACGGGCCCCTTCGCGGGCAAGTCGGGTCGCCGCATCGCTCGCTCCTACAGAGAAATGCGATCCCCTGTAGGAGCGAGGCTTGCCCGCGAAAGGGACGACTCGGTTTCGAGTTGAGAACCCTTGCCAATTGACGCCCAACCCCCGCCCATGCTCTCCTACACACCTTGTTACGGGTGCCCTTCACAGGGTGAAACGGGAAACCGGTGATTCATGTGCTTTACTCAAAGCCATGTCAGTCCGGTGCTGCCCCCGCAACGGTAAGCGAGCGAAGCGTCAGATCCACTGTGCCAGCAGTTCGGCATGGGAAGGTGACGCTTGCAGGTTTCGGCTGACGCCAAAAACCCTCGTGAGCCCGGAGACCGGCCCGCAACACAAAGTGACGATTACGTTCACTGAATAACAAACCCGCGGTGGGCGGGCGCTGTTTGAATCTCTGCGAGCCCGATTCGCAGGGGTCTTCCATGCGCTCTATTCACCCGCTGACAGACCAGAGGGAAGCGCCATGTCGATCATCAGCAGCACCGGCCACACATCCACCAGCACCACCACGACCACCCTGGCTCAACGCCTGACCGCCGCCGTCTGCGCGTCGATCCTTGGCGCGTGCCTGGTGTATTTCGCCGGTTTCTCGCACATCGAAGCGGTGCACAACGCTGCGCACGATACCCGTCACAGCTCCGCCTTCCCGTGCCATTGAGACCTGTCGACATGATCAAGCGTATTGCGCAAACCGCAGGTTTCACAGGGCTGCTGGCCGCCCTGTTGCTGACCCTGCTGCAAAGCTTCTGGGTCGCTCCACTGATTCTGCAGGCCGAGACTTACGAAAAATCCGAGCCGGCCGCTGTTGAAGTTCATGAACACGCCGCCGGTGCTGCCGCTCACACCCACGATGCAGAAGCCTGGGAGCCGGAAGACGGCTGGCAGCGCGTGCTGTCGACGACTGGCGGCAACCTGGTAGTGGCTGTCGGTTTTGCCCTGATGCTCGCGGGCCTCTACACGCTGCGCTCGCCGACCAAAACCTCGCAGGGCTTGCTCTGGGGCCTGGCCGGTTACGCAACGTTTGTACTGGCGCCGACCCTCGGCCTGCCGCCGGAACTGCCGGGCACAGCTGCGGCTGACCTGGCACAACGGCAAATCTGGTGGATCGGCACTGCAGCGTCCACCGCCGTCGGCATCGCGCTGATCGCTTTCAGCCGCCACTGGCTGATGAAGATCCTGGGCGTGGCGATTCTCGCCGTCCCTCACGTGATCGGTGCACCACAACCGGAAGTGCACTCGATGCTCGCGCCGCAAGCCCTGGAAACGCAATTCAAAATCGCTTCGCAGCTGACCAACCTTGGATTCTGGCTGGCCCTGGGCCTGATCAGCGCCTGGTTGTTCCGCCGCAAAAGCGATGGTCAATACCACGCATGAGCGACACCAGCACAGCGCCGACGTTAGTGGTCGGCCTGGGCTGCCAGCGCGGCTGCCCCGTCAGCACGCTTCGGGCGTTACTCGATCAGGCATTACAGGCGCATCAAATCGGACTTCAGCAGATCACGGCGTTGGCCAGCATCGACCTGAAGCGCGACGAACCGGGCCTGATCGAGCTTGCCGCGCAACTCGAATTGCCGCTGACGTACTTCAGCAGTGAAGAATTGGCCGGTTATCAACCGCAACTCAGCCACCGTTCGGAAATCGCTTTTGAGCGCACCGGCTGCTACGGCGTAGCAGAAAGCGCCGCCCTCGCCCTTGCCGAACAACTGGCCCAGGCGCCGGCAAAACTGCTGATTTCCCGACAAAAATATGCCCAGGCGACCCTGGCATTGGCCTGCGCGGCGCACAATCCCCGATAATCCTCGCCTTCGATCATGAGCAATCTTCATCTGAAGCCTTGCCCAGCCCTCTTTTTTGACAGGAAACGACGATGACCGTCTATTTCATTGGCGCAGGTCCTGGCGACCCGGAACTGATCACCGTCAAAGGCCAGCGGCTGATCCGCAGCTGCCCGGTAATCATCTACGCAGGCTCACTGGTGCCCGCCGCCGTACTGGAAGGCCACAACGCCGAACAGGTGGTCAACAGCGCCGAACTGCACCTGGAACAGATCATCGAGCTGATCAAAACCGCCCATGCCAACGGTCAGGACGTGGCGCGGGTGCATTCCGGCGATCCGAGTCTTTATGGCGCGATTGGCGAGCAGATTCGTTACCTGCGCGAACTCGATATTGCGTTTGAAATCATTCCCGGTGTTACCGCGACGGCGGCGTGTGCGGCGCTGTTGGGTGCGGAGCTGACGTTGCCGGACGTGTCACAGAGCGTGATCCTGACTCGCTACGCCGACAAGACCGCGATGCCGGCCGGTGAAGAGCTGGGCAGCCTGGCGCAGCATGGGGCGACCATGGCCATTCATTTGGGGGTGAATCACCTGGAGAAAATCCTGGTTGAATTGCTGCCGCATTACGGCGCGGACTGCCCGATTGCGGTGATTCACCGGGCGACCTGGCCGGATCAGGATTGGGTGGTGGGGACGATTGCGGATATTGCCGGAAAGGTTGAGGCGAAGGGGTTTCGGCGCACGGCGTTGATTCTGGTGGGTCGGGTGTTGGGCAGTGATCACTTTAGCGAGTCGTCGCTGTATCGCGCCGGGCATGCGCATTTGTATCGGCCATAGGCCCCCATCGCGAGCAGGCTCACTCCCACATTAGATCTGTGGCGGACACAAATCCCCTGTGGGAGCGAGCCTGCTCGCGATGGGGCCAATGAATTTGGCCCATAAAAAAACGGCGCTCACGGGGCGCCGTTTTTCATGTCGCAGCGAACACCTTAGTAGTAGGCGTTTTCTTTCTGCGTGTGGTCAGTCACGTCACGAACACCCTTGAGCTCGGGAATGCGCTCGAGCAAGGTGCGCTCGATGCCTTCACGCAGGGTGACGTCTGCCTGGCCGCAGCCCTGGCAACCGCCGCCGAACTTCAACACGGCGATGCCGTCATCGACCACATCGATCAGGCTGACCTGACCGCCGTGGCTCGCGAGCCCCGGGTTGATCTCGGTTTGCAGGTAGTAGTTGATGCGCTCGTTGATCGGGCTGTCGGCGTTGACCATCGGGACTTTGGCGTTTGGCGCCTTGATGGTCAGCTGGCCGCCCATGCGGTCGGTGGCGTAGTCGACAACCGCATCGTCCAGGAAAGCTTCGCTGAACGAGTCGATGTAAGCAGTGAAGCTTTTCAGCCCCAGCGCGGTGTCTTCGGGTTTTTCTTCGCCCGGCTTGCAATAAGCAATGCAGGTTTCGGCGTACTGGGTGCCAGGCTGGGTGATGAAGACGCGGATGCCGATGCCCGGGGTGTTCTGCTTGGAGAGCAGATCAGCCAGGTAATCGTGGGCGGCGTCGGTAATGGTAATAGCGGTCATGGAAACTCCTCGCAGGCTTGGGCGCAGTTTACGCCAATCATCGCGCCGCACAAAGTCCTAGTATTTTTGTCGGGAAAGATTACGACAATAACTCTGCCTAATGTAGGAGCGAAGCTTGCTCGCGAAGGTGTGTCAGGCGACAGGTATGTAGCTGATACACCTTCGCGAGCAAGCTTCGCTCCTACGTTAGATAGGGGGGATTCAGAGATTCTCGTAGCGGTTCATGTCCAGCACGCCCTCTTCCACCGGGTCGGTTTCGTGGACGTACCGGCTCAGGTCATGGAAGTAGAACCAGAATTGCGGATGACTGCGACGAATCCCCCAGCGTTCGACGATTTTCTCGAAGCGATTGGCATCCTTGGCGTTTTCCATCGCCTCGACAAAGGCTGGCACCTGATCGGCGGGAATGTTGAACATGAAGTTCGGATAGCTGCTGAGCACTCCCGGAAAAATGGTCAGCGTGTCGAGCCCCGGCTGATAACGCAGCGACTCACCGAGCAGGAATGCGACGTTGCTGTGTGCGCGGTTGCGCAACAGGCTATAAACCTCGCGTTTGCCGCTCGCGGCTTCGATACGCAACATCGTCGCTTCCGGCAGTTGATCAATGACCTTCAGCCCGGCGGCGGGCCGTGAGGTCAGGCGACTCAAGGCCTGCTCGGCGCTCTGCAAATCCGGGTCGATGTTCGGCCGCGAGCAATAGGCCCCGTCGCAGCGGTTGATCGGATCGGGCTTGGCATTGAGCTCGCCGTAACGGGCCAGCAATTGCATGGAAAAGTCGCGTTTCGGGTCTTTTTCGTCGAGGTTCAGTGCTGTCGGCTTGTCGTTGTCGATGGACTCGTAATCCAGCCACATCTTGAATTTGCCGCTGCTCTGGTACCAGTCGTCGAGATAGTCGTCGCGTGAATCGGCGGGCATCAGGCGCAGGAAATTCTGCTCGGCGCCATTACGGATCAGGTCGAAATACAGGCGCGTCTGCGCCTGATGGGAAACGTTGCCGTACACATCGAAGTTGACCGCCAACTGATAATACGTGCGCTCCAGCAACGGGAAATCGAACAGCCACATCGTTTGCGGCACATCGCCGATCAGGCCCTTGTTCACCGAGGCGCTGTCGAAATGCCGGAAGATGGTCAGCAGCGCGTTGTCGTTGCCGGCCCACAAAGTCGACCAGCTCGGCGCGGGCGCGTCGGCGTAGTTGTCGCGGCGCAGCACTTCGTACTCGTTACGTTTGTCGCGATAGTCATGCCACAGGCTCAGCACGCTGCCGACATCGTCGTTCTGCCCCGGCATGGCCAGCAACGGCGTGGCCTGGCCGCGGTAGATCGGGTCGATGATGTAGAGATCGTGTTCCGGCGCCTGGAACAGCGCCCAGAAGTTGTCGCGAATCACATCCGTGGCGATCTGCCCACGGCACACCGGCCCGCGGATAAACGTGCGCACGAAGTATTCGGCGTTATCGAGCATGAACTGATAGCGCGCCTGCGCCGGAATCGCCTCGAACGTGGCAAACGGATTGGCCCGGCGTTCCGGACCGTAGCCCGGCAAGGCATTGGCCTGCCAGTTGCCGTTGTAGAACAGGCTTTTGACCCGTGCCATCTTCGCCGCGCTCAGCGGATAGGTGATGTGGGTCTTCTGCACGATCACGCCCTGCACCGGCCACAAGCGGTAATACACCTGCGTGCCCGGATCGTCATTCGGGCGGCGGGTGTTGATCAGGTCAATCGGCTGGCCGGTCGGCGTGCGCGAACGCACCCACTGGAAGAAATGCCCCGGCTCACCGTCCTTGAAGTAAATGTGGGCAAGGAACCAGTGCTCGAACAACCAGCGCCCCACCAGACTCTGCCGGGCGCCCGGCGAGTTGAGCAGGTTTTCCCACTGCACCACCTGCAAGGCTTCTTTCGCCGAAGGCACCAGGCCTTGTTCATCGATCGGCGCACCCGAGGCCAGCCAGCGTTGCAGCGTCTGGTATTGCTGATCGGTCAGGCCGGTGACCGCCAGCGGCATGCCTTCCTTCGGATGAGCGCCCGCGTAACCGTCGAACTCGGCCGGCATCGCGCACATGTTTTCACGATTGAGGCCCAGGACGATGTCTTCCGGCAATTTGGCATTGGGCGTCAAAGGCGTTTTGTGACCCAGTTCCAGCATCCGCGCCATCAACGCGGCCTGGCTGCCCTGGGCGTCAAGTACGGGGTAGAAGCCTTTTTGCTGCCAGGCGTGCTTGCCGAAGGCGTCATAAAACAACCGGGTCGGCGCGGCCGCCTGGCTGCGGTCGCCGTCGTAAACCGGGACTTTCGACGCACCGCGCGCCGCGCCTTCGCCGCTGCCCAGGTTGAGCTGACAGGCGGCGTCATTGCAGGCATGGCAGGCCACACACTTTTCGGTGAAGATCGGTTGGATGTCGCGGGTGTAGGAAATGGCAGCGGAAGGCGCCAGGCCCTGCGCCACGGCGCCCCAGCTTAAAAACAGCAGTACGCTGCTGATGACGACGCGATACGACATGTCCCTGTTCCCGATCCTTGAAAAAACGCAGCGATTCTACCGGGACAGCGCGCCGACCAACATGAGCGATATTCATGCAATTCCCCGACATGCTCTAAAACCGCACAGGTTTGCTATGATTCCGCCCCTTCGTCATGGTCTTTCCGAGTAGTCCCAATGTCCGATCGCAGTGTTCGCCTTCAAGCCCTCAAGCACGCCCTCAAAGAGCGCATTCTGATTCTCGATGGCGGCATGGGCACGATGATCCAGAGCTACAAGCTCGAAGAACAGGATTACCGTGGCAAACGCTTTGCCGACTGGCCAAGCGATGTCAAAGGCAACAACGACCTGTTGGTGCTGACGCGCCCGGACGTGATCGGTGGCATCGAAAAAGCCTACCTGGATGCCGGCGCTGACATTCTGGAAACCAACACCTTCAACGCCACGCGGATTTCCATGGCCGACTACGGCATGGAAGAACTGGCCTACGAACTGAACGTAGAAGGCGCTCGCCTGGCCCGCAAGATTGCCGATGCGAAGACCCTCGAGAACCCGGACAAGCCGCGCTTCGTCGCCGGCGTGCTCGGTCCGACCAGCCGCACCTGCTCGCTGTCCCCGGACGTGAACAACCCCGGCTATCGCAACGTGACCTTCGATGAACTGGTGGAAAACTACACCGAGGCCACCAAAGGCCTGATCGAAGGCGGCGCCGACCTGATCCTGATCGAAACCATTTTCGACACCCTGAACGCCAAAGCCGCGATCTTCGCCGTGCAAGGGGTGTTCGAAGAGTTGGGCATCGAGCTGCCGATCATGATTTCCGGCACCATCACCGACGCCTCCGGCCGTACCCTTTCCGGCCAGACCACCGAAGCGTTCTGGAACTCCGTGGCCCACGCCAAACCGATTTCGGTCGGCCTGAACTGCGCCCTCGGCGCCAGCGAACTGCGCCCGTACCTGGAAGAGCTGTCGAACAAGGCCGGCACCCACGTTTCGGCGCACCCGAACGCCGGCCTGCCGAACGAATTCGGCGAGTACGACGAACTGCCGTCGCAAACCGCCAAGGTCATCGAAGAATTCGCCCAAAGCGGCTTCCTCAACATCGTCGGCGGCTGCTGCGGCACCACGCCGGGCCATATCGAAGCCATCGCCAAAGCCGTGGCCGGTTATGCACCGCGTGAAATCCCGGACATTCCCAAGGCTTGCCGCCTCTCCGGCCTGGAGCCGTTCACCATCGATCGCAGTTCGTTGTTCGTCAACGTCGGCGAGCGCACCAACATCACCGGTTCGGCCAAGTTCGCCCGCCTGATCCGTGAAGACAACTACACCGAAGCCCTGGAAGTCGCCCTGCAGCAGGTCGAAGCCGGCGCCCAGGTGATCGACATCAACATGGACGAAGGGATGCTCGATTCGAAGAAGGCCATGGTGACCTTCCTCAATCTGATTGCCGGCGAACCGGACATCTCCCGCGTACCGATCATGATCGACTCCTCGAAGTGGGAAGTGATCGAAGCCGGCCTGAAATGCATCCAGGGCAAGGGCATCGTCAACTCGATCAGCATGAAAGAAGGCGTCGAGCAGTTCATCCATCACGCCAAGCTGTGCAAGCGCTATGGCGCTGCAGTCGTCGTGATGGCCTTCGACGAAGCCGGCCAGGCCGACACCGAAGCGCGCAAGAAAGAGATCTGCAAACGCTCCTACGACATTCTGGTCAACGAAGTCGGCTTCCCGCCGGAAGACATCATCTTCGACCCGAACATCTTTGCCGTGGCCACCGGTATTGAAGAACACAACAACTACGCTGTGGACTTCATCAACGCCTGTGCCTACATCCGTGACGAACTGCCGTACGCGCTGACTTCGGGCGGCGTGTCGAACGTGTCGTTCTCGTTCCGCGGCAACAACCCGGTGCGTGAGGCGATTCACTCGGTGTTCCTGCTGTATGCGATCCGCAACGGCCTGACCATGGGTATCGTCAACGCCGGCCAACTGGAGATCTACGACCAGATCCCGGTGGAATTGCGCGACGCCGTCGAAGACGTGATCCTCAACCGCACCCCGGAAGGCACCGACGCCCTCCTCGCCATCGCCGACAAGTACAAGGGCGACGGCAGCGTCAAGGAAGCCGAGACCGAAGAGTGGCGCGGCTGGGAGGTCAACAAACGTCTTGAGCACGCACTGGTCAAAGGCATCACCACGCACATCGTCGAAGACACCGAAGAATCGCGCCAGTCGTTCGCCCGCCCGATCGAGGTGATCGAAGGCCCGCTGATGTCCGGCATGAACATCGTCGGCGACCTGTTCGGTGCCGGTAAAATGTTCCTGCCGCAGGTGGTGAAATCCGCTCGCGTGATGAAGCAGGCCGTAGCCCACTTGATCCCGTTCATCGAACTGGAAAAAGGTGACAAGCCGGAAGCCAAGGGCAAGATCCTGATGGCAACGGTGAAAGGCGACGTGCACGACATCGGCAAGAACATCGTCGGCGTGGTACTCGGCTGCAACGGCTACGACATCGTCGACCTCGGCGTGATGGTGCCGGCCGAGAAGATCCTGCAAGTGGCCAAGGAGCAGAAATGCGACATCATCGGCCTGTCCGGCCTGATCACGCCGTCGCTGGATGAAATGGTCCACGTCGCCCGCGAGATGCAGCGCCAGGACTTCCACCTGCCGTTGATGATCGGCGGCGCGACCACCTCCAAGGCACACACGGCGGTGAAGATCGAGCCAAAGTACAGCAACGACGCGGTGATCTACGTGACCGACGCCTCCCGCGCCGTGGGCGTGGCGACGCAGTTGCTGTCCAAGGAATTGAAAGCCGGCTTCGTCGAGAAGACCCGCCTGGAGTACATCGACGTTCGCGAACGCACTGCCAACCGCAGCGCCCGCACCGAACGCCTGAGCTATCCGGCGGCCATCGCCAAGAAGCCGCAGTTCGACTGGAGCACCTACGCGCCGGTCAAACCGACGTTCACCGGTTCCAAAGTGCTGGACAACATCGACCTCAAAGTCCTGGCCGAATACATCGACTGGACGCCGTTCTTCATCTCCTGGGACCTGGCCGGCAAGTTCCCGCGCATCCTCACGGATGAAGTGGTCGGTGAAGCCGCCACCGCGCTGTACGCCGATGCCCAGGAAATGCTCGCCAAACTGATCGACGAAAAACTGATCAGCGCCCGCGCAGTGTTCGGCTTCTGGCCAGCCAACCAGGTGCGTGACGACGACATCGAAGTCTACGGCGATGACGGCAAGCCATTGGCCAAGCTGCATCACCTGCGTCAGCAGATCATCAAGACCGACGGCAAGCCGAACTTCTCCCTGGCCGACTTCGTTGCACCGAAGGACAGCGAAATCACTGACTACGTGGGTGGCTTCATCACCACCGCCGGCATCGGTGCCGAAGAAGTGGCCAAGGCATATCAGGACGCCGGCGACGATTACAACTCGATCATGGTCAAGGCCCTGGCCGACCGTCTGGCCGAGGCCTGCGCCGAATGGCTGCACCAGCAGGTTCGCAAGGATTACTGGGGTTATGCCAAGGACGAGACGCTGGACAACGAGGCGCTGATCAAAGAGCAATACACCGGCATCCGCCCTGCTCCGGGCTACCCGGCGTGCCCCGATCACACCGAGAAGGCCGCGCTGTTTGCCCTGCTCGACCCCGAGGCCGCCGAAATGCGTGCCGGCCGCAGCGGCGTGTTCCTCACCGAACACTACGCGATGTTCCCGGCGGCGGCGGTCAGCGGCTGGTACTTCGCTCACCCGCAGGCGCAGTACTTCGCAGTGGGCAAGATCGACAAGGATCAGGTGCAGAGCTACACGTCGCGTAAAGGTCAGGAGTTGAGCGTGACCGAACGCTGGTTGGCGCCGAACCTGGGTTACGACAACTAACCACTCTTCGCGCTGAGCATCGCCTCTGTAGGAGCGAGGCTTGCCCGCGAAGAACGATGACGCGGTTTTCCTGTAGGACTGTGGTGGCTTCTTCGCGGGCAAGCCTCGCTCCTACAGGATCCGGTTGGAATGTCTATGCTTACGATTCACACACAAGTGACGAGGGGTTTATGGACGATCCAGTCGACAACAAGCCGCCTACTTTCTGGCAGATGCTGCACAGCGTCATGGCGGCGGCGTTCGGGGTGCAAAGCGGAAAGAACCGTGCGCGGGATTTCACCCACGGCAAGCCGAGTCATTTCGTGATTCTGGGGATTCTGTTCACGGCGGTGTTTGCGTTGACGCTCTACGGCATCGTGCAACTGGTGATCACGCTGGCCGGGGTTTAGCGCATCAGGGTTTGCAGGCTGAACGGATAGCGATAAGACACAGGCCGGCCCTTGGCCGACATTCGGCGGAAGTTCACGCCGTAGTCCGGCGACTCACCCATGGCCAGCATTCGCCTGGCGGTTGCCCTGTCGACCAGTTGCAGCAGCGGGATCTGGCGGTCACGGCCGCCGTACCGGCTGATGTCCACGCCCCGATCAAGGTCGTGCACCTGCACCAGTGCCCAACCGCCCAAAGTGAAATGCCCGCCCAACAATACGCTCAACTTTCCATCGACCTTTGCCTGCAACGCGGCCGTCGAGGTATTGACCGCGCTGAACAATGCGTCCTTTCCGGGCACACCGCCCGTCTCCGAATAGGCCTGCATGGCGCCAAACGCCATTTCGTCATTGGCTGACCACACCAGCGAGACTTTCGGGTAGCGCCGGAACAGCAACTTTGCCTGTTCATACGCACGTTCGCGGGTCCAACCGCTGTAAACCAGTTGCCGCAAACGCACTTGCGGGTGCTCGGCCAGCGCTCGCATCATGCCTTGCTCACGCAGTTGCGCCGACGGCGTGATCTTCAGGCCGGAGAACGCCAGCAACTCGATCACCTGACCAGGCGCCACGGGCGGATGCTGGCGAATCAGCTCCTTGGCCATCAGGTAACCGCCCTCCTCGTCGTTGGGCACCAGGCTGCCCAGTCGATCAGGGCGTTCACCCAGCAGGCTCATTTGGTTGGCCGTCAGCGACGCGTTGACCATAAACAGTTTCACGCCGCTGCCTTGCGCCAGGCGCAACACTTGCGGGGCAATGTACTGTTCGTTGGCGAAGATCAGATAGTCCGGACGATCGGGACCTTGCAGTGCACGGCGCGCTTGCGCCAGCGTGAGTTCCGGCATGCGCCGGGAATAGAGAATCCGAAGGTCGATACCCAGGTCCGTGGCGGCCGCCTGCATGAATTGCGAATAGCTGACCCAGAAGGCTTCGTCAGTTTCCCCGGGATTCAGGAACAACACCGATTCCGCTCGCGCAGCAGGGCCGTAAACCGTGCCGAGCAGCAACAGAAAGGTGTAGAAAAACTTCAACATGGATCGTCCGAGCCCCCGGAAATTCGCCGCGCATTATAGCCAGCGAACACCCGTAAAACGGCGTTTATTACAGTTTTTGTCCGACAATTGTCGGGACCGGGCCCGGACGGGGTCGGTTATTGATGGCTGACCCAGAATACCGCTGTCCCCACGACCAGAATGATCAGAAACAGAATGGCCCAGGCATCGACCGTACTGTCAGGCTTTGAAGCTTTGGTAGGGTTGCTCATTGCATCGCCTCTTGTCGGTTTTATCGGTGATTGCATAAAGACTCGACCACAGTTAAGACGATGATTGCCCACACCACAAATACGGGTTTAGTAATAACGATTCTCGTTAGTCGATTTGGTTCTTTACATATACTCAAACATCACTTTTGCGCATAACTCCAAACTGGTATCTTGCCCCGGCTCCGTTGGGAGTGCGCGGCCGTGCGCGCAGAATTGCCGAGGCAGTATCGGAGACTTTCCAGGCGAAAAACGCAACTGGATCCGACCGGCCCAAGCCTGAGAACAGGACTTATATGTACGTATACGACGAGTACGATCAGCGGATCATCGAGGACCGCGTCAAGCAGTTCCGTGATCAGACCCGACGCTATCTGGCAGGCGAGCTGAGCGAAGAAGAATTCCGCCCTCTGCGTCTGCAAAACGGGCTTTACATCCAACGCTTCGCGCCGATGTTGCGAGTGGCGGTGCCTTACGGCCAGCTGACTTCGCGCCAGACGCGAATGATGGCGAAGATTGCCCGCGACTATGACAAGGGCTACGCCCACATCAGCACCCGCCAGAACGTGCAGTTCAACTGGCCGGCGCTGGAAGACATCCCGGACATCCTTGCCGAACTGGCGACCGTGCAGATGCACGCGATCCAGACCAGCGGCAACTGCCTGCGCAACGTCACCACCGACCAGTTCGCCGGTGTCGCTGCCGACGAGCTGATCGATCCGCGCCCATGGTGCGAGATCGTCCGCCAGTGGACCACGTTCCACCCGGAATTCGCTTACCTGCCGCGCAAGTTCAAGATCGCCATCAACGGTTCGACTTCCGACCGTGCGGCCATCGAAGTCCACGACATCGGCCTTGAGCCGGTGCACAACGCCGCTGGCGAACTGGGTTTCCGTGTGCTGGTCGGTGGCGGCCTCGGTCGTACGCCGGTAGTCGGGGCGTTCATCAATGAATTCCTGCCGTGGCAAGACCTGTTGAGCTACCTCGACGCCATCCTGCGCGTGTACAACCGCTATGGCCGTCGGGACAACAAGTACAAGGCGCGGATCAAGATCCTGGTCAAGGCCCTGACACCTGAAGTCTTCGCGCAGAAAGTCGACGCGGAAATGGAACACCTTCGCGGTGGCCAGACCACGCTGACCGAAGCCGAAGTGCATCGCGTCGCCAAACACTTCGTCGACCCGGACTACAAGGCGCTGGACAACCAGACCGCCGAACTGGCCGAGTTCGACAAGCAGCACCCGGGCTTCGCCCGCTGGCGTACCCGCAACACCCTGGCGCACAAAAAGCCGGGCTATGTTGCCGTGACCCTGTCCCTGAAGCCGACCGGCGTTGCGCCGGGCGACATCACCGACAAGCAGCTCGATGCCGTGGCCGACCTGGCCGATCGCTACAGCTTCGGTCAACTGCGTACGTCCCACGAGCAGAACATCATTCTGGCCGACGTCGAACAGTCCCAACTGTTCGCCATGTGGGGCGAATTGCGCGAGCAAGGTTTCGCCACGCCGAACATCGGTTTGCTGACCGACATCATCTGCTGCCCTGGCGGCGATTTCTGCTCGTTGGCCAACGCCAAGTCGATCCCGATCGCCGAATCGATCCAGCGCCGTTTCGACGACCTGGATTACCTGTTCGACATCGGCGAACTGGACCTGAACATCTCCGGCTGCATGAACGCCTGTGGTCACCACCACGTCGGCCACATCGGTATTCTCGGGGTGGACAAGAAAGGCGAAGAGTTCTACCAGGTATCCCTCGGCGGCAGCGCCAGCCGTGATGCGAGCCTGGGCAAGATCCTCGGCCCGTCCTTTGCCCAGGACGCCATGCCAGACGTGATCGAGAAACTGATCGACGTGTACATCGAACAACGTACCGAAGACGAGCGTTTCATCGACACCTATCAGCGTATTGGCATCGACCTCTTCAAGGAACGCGTCTATGCAGCGAATAATTAAGAACAACGAAGTCGTCGACGAAACCTGGCACTTGCTGCCCAAGGATTTCAACATCGACGAGATCACCAACTGCGACGACTACATCGTCCCGTTGCAGCTGTGGCGCGAACACAGCCGCATGCTCCTGGCCCGCGATGGCGGCCTGGGCGTGTGGCTGGATGCCGACGAAGAAGCTGAAGAAATCGGTGAAGACGTGGCGAGTTTCCAGGTCATTGCCTTGAACTTCCCGGCCTTCACCGATGGCCGCAACTACTCCAACGCCCGCCTCCTGCGTGACCGTTACGGTTTCAAAGGCGAACTGCGGGCGATTGGCGATGTGCTGCGCGACCAGTTGTTCTACATGCATCGCTGCGGTTTCGACGCCTTTGCAGTGCGCGCCGATAAAGACCCGTACGAAGCCCTGGAAGGTCTCAAGGACTTCTCGGTGACCTATCAGGCCGCCACCGACGAACCGCTGCCGCTGTTCCGTCGCCGTTGACGTATAAAGCCTTGGCCCCGGACGGGGTCAAGGCTTTGTTGGCGCTCCTATCGCAGGATCGGTATCGGTTGCCCCAAGGCCACCCAGTCCCGGTATAGCTGCGCACGGTTTTCCAGCACCGCGAAAACCGCAAGAGGGTTGTCGAAAGCGCCCTCCGGCATAGGTGTATTCCTGCTCAATCGCCCCCACAACTGGTCCGAAGCGTCTGCTTCCGTCAACAGTCGCCATACCCGTGCCTGAAGGTCTGGATAGTTGACCTGGAAATCCGGGGTGAGCGTCAATGTATTCATGGTCCCCAAAAACCGCCCACCACCTGGCTTGAGTGCCAGTCGCTGCCAGATTTGCAGCCTTGCATCGCGCAGCCCTTCTTCAGTCCCGTTCAACCAGGCCGCCGGATTCCCATAGTCAGGCCCCGCCGCACTCAACCACAAATTGATCCCCGTTTGTTCTCGATGCGTAATCAGTCGCCGCAACGTGTCTTCGTCGGTCAACGGGTTGTTCCACAGCAGCACCCGGTCCCTGGTGATGGCCTGGTTCAGCACCGCCTGGGGGACCCGCGTGATCCGGTTATCACGCAAATCCAGGGAGGTCAGGTACGGCTCATGCGTGATCCCGACCGGGCATCGACTTATTCCGGTATTCCTCAGGTTGAGCTGACGCAGGTTATTCAAGCCGAGCACCATCGGTGGTACGCCCAACGGGTTGTCACTCAGGTCGAGGCTTTGCAGACTGGTCAGATCGGTCAGTTGTGAAGCGGCGCGCTCACTGAATACCAGTTGGGTGGCGCGCAGATTGAGTGAGGACAGGTGTCTCAACCCGCAAAGGGAAGGAGGCAAGGCGCACCCCTCGTGGCCGTCCTCGGAGAAATGACGCAAGTCGACGTTTTCCAGATTTAACGTCTCAAGATTCGGGAAGCTTTCGAGAAAGCCGTTCAAACTGCCCTCCTCGGTCAGATGGAAGCCTTGCATCGACAATTCGAGCACATCGTCCAACCGGACACTCAGAGTGGGCAGTCGGTGATAGTTCTCGAAGGCAAGATCGAGCCTGACGCCGTGCAGCTGCTCGCCTGAGTACAGGCGATTTAGCGGTGGCCCGCGTTTTTGCCAGATAGCGACAAGCTCTACGGCAAGCTCAGTCCTGATCGCTCGCTCCTCATTCAAACCCGTTTGCAGGACATGCGCATTGTGCACGGCGATTTGCGCATGGCTCATACCCGCAGCGGCTTCGTCGCCCATGGCCAGCAAGGGAAGTTCGATGTGTTCAATGTCTTGCGCGGCTTGATCGACCCAGTCCATCAACTCGGTGTTGAGTTGGTGCAACTGAAGATTCAGCCCGTCGATGTGCGCCTGCACGGATACACCCGCACGCTGTATGACCTGATCCGCGTCCGCGTCGGTGAAGTCCGGGTAAATGTCCTTGATCTGTAACCGGGTGGCCTGCAGTTTCATGGCGTCACCCTGAGGCGTCGTCGGGTAGCCTCCACCGCGCAGCCCCTGCCGCTCGAAGGTCAACCCGGAGTCGAGCCTTTGCAAGCCAAGCAGGGTTTCAGTTCGGGACAATGCGTGATCGCTGAGGCTGAGCCGCAACTCGCTGGCTGGTTCCAGCGACGTGAGTTGCAACACTGAGCGCTCGTCCTCCGACAGCACGCCGAGGATCGCGTCGTAGAAATCCGTTTGCCGGCCTTGCCGCAGGTAACGGTTTCCCACCTTGATGACGTATCGGAAGTTCGGGGTATCGAGGGGACCGCAACGGTCAAGCACCCGGCCAGTGGACGAACCGTCGAGAACCTCGATCCGCAAGTCCTGGGGCCAGCCGGGCAGGTTTTTCAGGGAATGCAATGCCAGCCTGTCCGTCTCGACGTTCACCACCGAGCGCAGATAAAAGCCTTCATAGGCACGATTGAGCCGCACATGCTGTTGGTATTGCCGTGCCTTGCTGTCCAGACGTGCGAAAACCTGCCTGGCCTCGGCCATCTCGGGCGCTCTTTGGATATCCACGCCATAGCGGTCGAGCATTTGCTCGATAGCGCTTGTTGGCAAGCCCGGGTATTGATCCTGGAACAACCGAACCCATTCAAGCTCTGAACGTTGCAGTTCAGCGTAACGTTGGCCGAATAGCACCAGGTCCCCGGCCGGCCCGAGCTCCTGATCGATCCTGAAGCGATTGATGGTGTCAGCCAACAAGGGCGTCGGCGAGCGGCCAGTCTGGATCAACCGCAGCATGTCGTCGTCAATCGTGCTGACCTTGCCGATCTGCGCCAGCACTTCATCGCTGAACGACGCCACAGAGGGGCCAATTGCGCGAATGAGTTCGACGCGGGTCGCCGGCACCACGTTCGAAGGGCCTGGAGTTGGAGCAACGGCCACTTCCGGCACGGGCCTTGCGCCTTCCTCTGCTGAATCGACGATGACTGCGTCACCTTTTTGCGCCACCTCCGCGACGATCGGCAAGGCATTGAGCAAGCCAAAAACAGTGCGCGTCACGCCCTCTGAGCGTTCGCTGGATGTCTTGCCATTGACTATCTGGTCGATGCCGTAGCCCGCATCGATAAACCCGGCCAACGCCAATATCCCCTCGCCTCCCGGAACGAACAACGCCAAGGGCCCAAAGCGGTTGACCCACTGCACAAGCGGCTCAACGACCGCGCTTAGATTGTCACGATTGACCTGGGCATCGTCACGGATGCTTTTGATGCTGGCCCGGGCGGCCTGCTTCATCGTCAGCACGCACTGGGCAAACGGATCGGTGTCAGATGCCGGATCGTCGTAGCCAATGTACTCGTCCGGGTCCCAGTAGCCGTCGTTGTTGAAAAAACCGGCATTGTTCGTCAGCCAGTGTTTTGCCGGATACAACGCCATGCCATCCAGCGCCGTCAGAACACCGGCATGAAACGTACCGTCTTCGCGGTCATCTTCAGCAAAGTGGGCGGCCAATGCCTGCCTGGTCTCACTCACTCGGCCTTGAGTGGCAATCCATTGGTGCAGTTGAACGGCATCGGCGAATTCGTGCAGCGGAGAAGAGTTGCCGGGAATGTACAACAGCACTCTGGGGCTTGCGGTGTCGCGAAAGGCCCAAGTATCGGTCGCGGTATAACGGTAGAGCTTTAACCGGCCGATCCTGACCGAGGAAGGCGCGTGAGTCGGTGCTTGCAGTTGCCCGGTGGTCAGTGTTTCCCATGGCTGATCGGGCGGTAAACCCGCCGCTCGCATCGCCAGTTCCAGGCCTTTTGGCGACAGGCGTTGTTCGTGAAATTGCAACCAGGCGGCCATGACGAACGCCGCTTTGACCGACGTCCTCAGCGCGTAAGGTTCGGCTGCAACAAGTACGTCATCGGCTGGCCAGGCTTGACCGAGATACGCTTCGTACAAGTCCTTCAGTTCCAGTTCCCAGACCCATTTCTTGTAATCGGCAGGCCGCAGGTTGATCTGTGTTGAAGGCCCGTAAACTTGCGGTGTGGTTTGGCGATAGATGCCTTCATACGTCTGGTGATTACCGCTGCCGTGGTCGGCGAACTCATCGACGTTTTTCACAATGCGTACGGCAGGCCCGATATCCGGCGGCGTGTACAGGCCGAACGCTGTTTCAGCGAAACGCCCGTCACCCACAGTCTGATAGTTGGATAACAACGTTTGCAGCAGCGAGCGGGAACTCGCCACTTGCCCTTGCTCGATACCGTTTTCTGCTGGATGGCCCTTGTAGTTGTAATCAAGCGTAACCAGCAAGGCTGTCTGCGGATCAATTCCCTGGCCCCATTTTTCCTTGATCAGGTGTTCGCCAAACTGGCCGGGGGTCTGGGGCAGCGCGATATCCAGCGAGGCTTTCAGTTCGTCGCGCATTCGTGCAGAGGGCGCTGGATGCGGGCCGGCAGCGTTGTTATGAGGGAGCTCTTTCATGGTGCATTCCATTGCAATCATTTCAGGAACACCACCCTACCCAACCCGGGCTGCCGAAAAAGCCGGACCGATTGACAGTGACGATAGGAAATTTCGCTGCATGCGCACGGAAAGCGCGGCCTTGCGAAAGGCAAAAAAAAACCGTGGAGGCTATCCACGGTTTCATTTTTCAGGCGACGGTGTTTTGAAAAATCACCAGAAGCGTTGCTGGGTCAACCGACTCCACCAGCTCAGCAATACGCGATCGACCGAGCCGCTGGCCGCCATGCCGATGCGCTCTTGCAGGCTTTTGCGTTCGGCGTAGTGCAGGTGATAAAGCTCCGATTTCTTCGCGCGCTCGGCGAGGTATTCATCGCTGGTCTTGAGCTCGTCCACCAGTTGCTTGTCCAGCGCCGCAATGCCGAGCCAGATTTCGCCGGTCGCCACTTCGTCGATGGCCAGTTGCGGGCGATAGCGGGAAACGAAGTTCTTGAACAGCTGGTGAGTGATGTCCAGGTCTTCCTGGAACTTCTCACGGCCCTTCTCGGTATTTTCGCCAAACACGGTGAGGGTGCGTTTGTACTCGCCGGCGGTCAGGACTTCAAAGTCGATGTCGTGCTTTTTCAGCAGGCGATTGACGTTGGGCAACTGCGCCACCACGCCGATCGAGCCGAGAATCGCGAACGGCGCGCTGATGATCTTCTCGCCGATGCACGCCATCATGTAACCGCCACTGGCCGCGACCTTGTCGATACACACGGTCAAAGGCACGCCGGCATCGCGGATGCGCGCCAGTTGCGAGGATGCCAGGCCGTAGCTGTGAACCATGCCGCCACCGCTTTCCAGACGCAGCACCACTTCATCCTTGGGCGTGGCCAGGGTCAGTAGCGCGGTGATCTCGTGACGCAGGCTTTCAGTGGCCGATGCCTTGATGTCACCGTCGAAATCCAGCACGAACACCCGCGGTTTTGCTTCGGGTTTCTTCTTTTGCTTTTTCTCGGATTTAGCCTCGACCTTGCGCAAGGCCTTGAGCTGGTCCTTGTCGAGCAAGGTCTGCTCCAGGCGTTCGCGCAGCCCTTTGTAGAAATCATTGAGTTTGCTGACTTGCAACTGGCCGGCCGACTTGCGTCGACCTTTGCTGCGCAATGCCGCGAAACTGGCCAGGACCACCAGAATGGCGATCACCAGTGTCACGGTTTTAGCCAGGAAACTGGCGTACTCGGACAAAAACTCCACAGTGACTCCTTCAGTACAATGCGCTGCATAAACGCGCGCGGGATACCATCAGCATACCCATGCGCCGGCTTGGCGACCAGCCGTGAAACCTCTGGCAACAGGCCTGTAACGAGCATTTCAAACAAGCGTATGTTTTTTCATTGACAGCTCACCGCCATCCTCATAACCTCGCCAAACCTTCAACGTACCGGGAAGACGCGGACGTGGGCACTATCTATTTGATTCGACATGGCCAGGCCTCCTTTGGTGCAGACGACTATGACGTCCTGTCGCCGACCGGTATTCGCCAGGCAGAAGTCCTCGGCCGGCACCTCGCCGAGCTGGGTATCAGCTTCGACCGCTGCCTCTCGGGCGACCTGCGCCGTCAGCAGCATACGGCCAACAGCGCGCTGGAACAGTTCGCGGCCGTGGGCCTGCCGGTGCCGACCGTGGAAATCGATTCCGCGTTCAACGAATTCGACGCCGACGCGGTCATCCGCGCGCTGTTGCCGGCCATGCTCGACGATGAGCCCGAAGCGCTGGACATCCTGCGCAACGCCGCGCAAAACCGCGCCGAGTTCCAGCGTATTTTCGCGCTGATCATCGAGCGCTGGCTGGCCGGTACGTATGACACGCCGGGCCTGGAAAGCTGGCTGGGCTTTGTCGAGCGGGTGCAGGCCGGCCTGCATCGCATCCTCGAAAGCGCCGACAACACCCAGAAAATCGCCGTGTTCACCTCCGGCGGCACCATCACTGCCCTGCTCCACCTCATTACGCAAATGCCCGCCAGGCAGGCCTTTGAACTGAACTGGCAAATCGTCAACACCTCGCTCAACCAGCTGAAATTCCGTGGCCGCGAGGTGGCACTGGCTTCTTTCAACAGTCATGCGCACCTGCAACTGTTGAAAGCACCGGAACTCATCACGTTTCGCTGAGTCCGGACTATTGTGACCCTGGCTGTAATCACCCAGCTCTAATTACCCAAGAAAGGATCGAACCATGACCTCCGTAGCTGATGCCGTACAAGCAATGAAAGCCAAGTTCAACCCAGCCGCTGCTGCCGGCCTGGACCTGGTTTTCGGTTTCCGCATCGACGACACCAAGAACTTCTCGCTGATCGTCAAGAACAGCACCTGCGAACTGCAAGAAGGCGAAAACCCGGACGCCCAGGTCACTCTGGTGATGGACGGCGAAACCCTGGAAGGCATCGTTGACGGTTCGACCGACGGCATGCAAGCGTTCATGGGCGGCAAACTGCGCGCTGAAGGCGACATGATGCTGGCCATGAAACTGTCCGAGCTGTTCCCAAGCTAAGACGGCGGTTCCCGCGCTCGGGAGCCTCTCTGGTTGCATACGAATCCCGCCCCTTGTGGCGGGATTCGTCGTTTTTCACCTTTGGAAAACGGCTGTCGGTGAATTTGCGGTCTATATTCCTTCTGGCCGCATGCGTCAGACATCGGCTGTTCTGTCCCCTTTTTCTTCTATGAAAGAACCGAGCGGAGAACACTGCATGAGCCCACCTGACGAGCACGACGGTTTCAACCGTCGACGTGTACTGCAAGGCCTTACGGCAGGTGCCGTCGGCGCCTGGATCAGCCCGCTAATCGCAGGGAGTAAAACCATGCCAGATGCCCCGGCCGACCTCATTCTGTACAACGGACGCCTGCACACCGTCGATCGCAAGAAACCCCAGGCCAGCGCCGTCGCGATCAAAGACGGACGCTTCGTGGTGGTCGGCAGCGACGCTCAGGCCATGGCCCTGCAAGGTCCCGGCACGCAAATCATTGATCTGCACGGTCGCACGGTGATTCCCGGCCTCAATGACTCGCACCTGCACTTGATCCGTGGCGGCTTGAATTACAACCTTGAGTTGCGCTGGGAAGGCGTGCCGTCCTTGGTCGATGCCTTGCGGATACTCAAGGATCAGGCCGACCGCACACCCACGCCGCAATGGGTACGGGTGGTCGGCGGCTGGAACGAATTCCAGTTCGCCGAAAAGCGCCTGCCAACGATTGATGAACTGAACAAAGCCGCGCCGGATACGCCGGTGTTCGTGCTGCACCTCTACGACCGCGCCCTGCTCAACCGCGCCGCGTTGAAAGTAGTCGGCTACACCCGCGACACGCCGAACCCGCCGGGCGGTGAAATCCAGCGAGATGCCAACGGCGACCCGACCGGCATGCTGATCGCGCGCCCTAACGCGATGATTCTGTATTCGACCCTGGCCAAGGGCCCGAAACTGCCGCTGGAGTACCAGGTCAACTCGACCCGGCAGTTCATGCGCGAACTCAATCGCCTCGGCGTCACCAGCGCCATCGATGCTGGCGGCGGTTATCAGAATTACCCGGACGACTATCAGGTGATCCAGCAACTGGCCAAAGACCAACAGCTGACGGTGCGGATCGCCTATAACCTGTTCACGCAGAAACCCAAGGAAGAGCTGACCGACTTCAAAAACTGGACCGGCACGTCGCATTACGGCCAGGGCGACGATTTCCTGCGGCACAACGGTGCCGGGGAAATGCTGGTGTTTTCGGCGGCGGATTTCGAAGACTTCCTGGAACCACGCCCGGACCTGCCGCAAACCATGGAGCAGGAACTGGAGCCAGTGGTCCGGCATCTGGTGGAGCAGCGTTGGCCATTCCGCCTGCACGCCACGTACAACGAATCCATCAGCCGCATGCTCGATGTGTTCGAGAAGGTCAATCGCGACATCCCGTTCGACGGTTTGCCATGGTTTTTCGACCACGCCGAAACCATCACCCCGCAGAACATCGAGCGCGTCAAAGCCTTGGGCGGCGGCATTGCGATTCAGGACCGCATGGCCTTTCAAGGCGAGTACTTCGTCGACCGCTACGGCGCCAAGGCTGCCGAACACACACCACCCATCGCGCGCATGCTCGCCGAAGGTGTACCGGTCGGTGCCGGCACCGACGCCACGCGGGTGTCGAGCTACAACCCCTGGACTTCGATGTATTGGCTGGTCAGCGGCCGAACCGTCGGTGGTCTGGCGTTGTATCCGCAAGGCTTGAGCCGCGACACGGCGCTGGAATTGTTCACCCACGGCAGCGCCTGGTTCTCTTCCGAGCAGGGCAAGAAAGGCCAGATCAAGGTCGGGCAACTGGCGGACCTGATTGCGCTGTCGGCGGACTATTTCCACATCGAGGATGAAGCGGTCAAATGGATCGAGTCGGTGCTGACGATTGTCGACGGCAAGATTGTCTATGGCACCGCCGAGTTCGAGAAACTCGGGCCGCCGCCTGTACCGGTGGTGCCGGAATGGTCACCGGTGGTGAACGTGCCGGGCCATTGGAAACCGTTGGCGCCGATGACGGCGCAGGTTCATCAGTGTGTCGGGGCTTGCGCTGTGCATGCCCATAGCCATGAGCGGGCGCGGTTGTCTTCGGCGCCAGTGAGTGATTTTCAGGGATTCTGGGGAGCGTTTGGCTGTTCGTGTTTTGCGTTTTGAATTGAACGGCGAAAGCCTGGCCTGAGATTGGCGTTGCTCTCACAGGGTTAACTTTGGACCCTGTAGGAGCTGGCTTGCCAGCGATGGCTGCGTATCAGGTGACGAGTTTTTTGTTGGTGTACATATCCGTTTCTGCGGTTGCTGCTGCTATTGGTTTCGCCCTTACGGCGAGTTACTTGGAAAAGCGCCAAGTAACCAAGCGCCTGCGCCCCTGACGTACGGTGGCTCGCTAAGGCTCGCCATGCCCTCGCTCCGGTCCTGCTCCGTGGGCCCGCCGCCATCGGCCATCCATGGCCGGGGGCGGCTAACCCGGCATCCTTGCCGGGTTGCCCACTGCGCAGAACCTCCACTCGGCCTTCCGACGGGGCAGATCAAGATCAAAAGCCAAAGCCAAAGCGAGGCGGCCTGCCAGCCGACCTGGTTCTTTGCTCGTACGCATCCCCCTGTAGGAGCCGGCTTGCCGGCGATGGCGTCCGTTCAGTCAATAAATATGTTGGATGACCCACCGCTATCGTCGGAACGCCGCCCGCAGCAAGCCGGCTCCTACAGTTGATCGTATTTATCCAAATACATATGCATTTCCTTTGTAGGAGCCAGCTTGCTGGCGATGGACGTCAACGATAACGCGGGCTGTCTGAATGAACGCGTCGTCCGGTCGTTTTTCGCGGGCAAGCCTCGCTCCTACAGGGAATCGTGTGTGCTTTTGACTTTCACCACTCATCAGGCCGAGCGTTAGCTCGCCTTCCGCTTTTGATCTGAGCGCCCCCTCGAGAGGCCGAGTGGAGGTTCTGCGCAGTGGGCAACCCGGCATGGATGCCGGGTTAGCCGCCCCCGGCCATGGATGGCCGATGGCGGCGGGCCCACGGAGCAGGACCGGAGCGAGGGCATGCCGAGCCTAGGCGAGGCACCGAACGAAAGGGGCAAGAGCCCTTTGGTTACTTTGGGCT
>NZ_JAGYGF010000024.1:0-81479 GCF_019947305.1 Pseudomonas sp. BF-RE-21
CGCCCCGCCCGTGGTGATGATCTGGATCTTGCGGCGTTTGCACCAGGCAATCAGCGCAGCCTTGGCGTTGACGCTGTCGATGCAGTCGATCACACAGTCGATGTTCGGCGTGATGTATTCGGCCATGGTGTCGCGGGTGACGAAATCCGCCACCGCGTGCACCGTGCAATCCGGGTTGATCCCGCGCAGGCGCTCAGCCATCACCTCGACCTTGGGCTTGCCGACGGTGCTGTCCAGCGCATGCAACTGACGGTTGGCGTTGCTGACGCAGACGTCGTCGAGGTCGAACAGCGAAATCTCGCCCACGCCACACCGCGCCACCGCTTCCGCAGCCCAGGAACCGACGCCACCGACGCCGACGATCGCCACGTGCGCCGCGCGCAAGCGCTCTAGCCCTTCGATGCCATACAAACGGGCGATGCCTGCAAACCGCGGATCTTCTGTGCTCATGACCATTACCCCAAAAACCGGCGCGCATTATAGGGCTTCGCAGCGGCAAGTTTTAAGTTTCAAGCTACAAGTGTAAGAACTTATGTGAAAGCCGATTGCCCAATGTCGTGCAATTCCCTGTCCGATGTACGTTCAGTGAACTGCCGGTGTAGGATGCGCGCCCCTTGGCGATCGCCAACCGTTCCTTCGTTCCACAGCCTTTGGAACCCGAAATAGCTATGTCATCGCGTAAATTTGGACTCAACCTGGTCGTGGTGCTCGCCATCGCAGCCTTGTTTACCGGCTTCTGGGCGCTGATCAATCGCCCGGTCACCGCCCCCAACTGGCCTGAACAGATCTCCGGTTTCTCGTACTCGCCGTTCCAGCAAGGCCAGTATCCGCAGAAAGAGCAGTACCCGACCGACGATCAAATGCGTCGCGATCTGGAGATAATGAGCAAGCTGACGGACAACATCCGTACCTACTCGGTCGATGGCACCCTGGGAGACATTCCCAAACTGGCAGAGGAATTCGGCCTGCGGGTTACCCTGGGGATCTGGATCAGCCCGGACCTGGAACGCAACGAGCGGGAAATCACCCGGGCCATCGAGATCGCCAACTCCTCACGCAGCGTGGTTCGTGTGGTCGTAGGCAACGAGGCCATCTTCCGTAAGGAAATTACCGCTGCCGAACTGAGCGTGCTCCTTGATCGCGTTCGCGCAGCCGTGAAGGTGCCGGTCACCACGTCCGAGCAATGGCACGTCTGGGAAGAACACCCGGAACTGGCCAAGCACGTCGACCTGATTGCCGCGCACGTGCTGCCTTACTGGGAATACATCCCGGTGGACAAGGCCGGCCAGTTCGTCCTCGACCGCGCTCGCGATCTGAAAAAGATGTTCCCGAAAAAACCGCTGCTGCTGTCCGAGGTTGGCTGGCCGAGCAACGGCCGCATGCGTGGCGGCACCGATGCGAGCCCGGCAGATCAGGCGATCTACCTGCGTACGCTGGTGAACAAGCTTAACCGCCAGGGTTTCAACTACTTCGTGATCGAAGCATTCGACCAGCCGTGGAAGGCCAGTGACGAAGGTTCGGTGGGCGCGTATTGGGGCGTGTTCAACGCTGCGCGTCAGCAGAAATTCAACTTCGAAGGCCCGGTCGTCGCGATCCCGCAATGGCGCGTACTGGCCATCGGCTCGGCGGTGTTGGCCCTGCTGTCCCTGACCTTGCTGATGATTGACGGCTCGGCCCTGCGTCAACGTGGCCGCACCTTCCTGACTTTTATCGCCTTCTTGTGCGGTTCGGTGCTGGTGTGGATCGGCTACGACTACAGTCAGCAATACAGCACCTGGTTCAGCCTGACCGTAGGATTTCTCCTCGCACTCGGCGCACTCGGGGTCTTTATCGTCCTGCTGACCGAGGCGCATGAACTGGCCGAAGCGGTCTGGACCCACAAACGCCGGCGTGAATTCCTGCCGGTGGTGGGCGATTCGGACTACAGGCCGAAAGTCTCGATTCACGTGCCGTGCTACAACGAGCCGCCGGAGATGGTCAAACAGACCCTCAACGCCCTGGCCAACCTCGACTATCCGGACTTCGAAGTCCTGATCATCGACAACAACACCAAGGACCCGGCCGTCTGGGAGCCGGTGCGCGATTACTGCGCAACCCTCGGCCCGCGCTTCAAGTTCTTCCACGTCGCACCGCTCGCCGGCTTCAAGGGCGGCGCGCTGAACTACCTGATTCCGCACACCGCCAAAGATGCCGAAGTGATTGCGGTGATCGACTCTGACTACTGCGTCGACCCGAACTGGCTCAAGCACATGGTGCCGCACTTCGCCGATCCGAAAATCGCTGTGGTGCAGTCGCCGCAGGATTATCGCGACCAGAACGAAAGCACCTTCAAGAAGCTCTGCTACGCGGAATACAAAGGCTTCTTCCACATCGGCATGGTCACCCGTAACGACCGCGACGCGATCATCCAGCACGGCACCATGACCATGACCCGACGCTCGGTGCTCGAGGAACTCGGCTGGGCCGACTGGTGCATCTGCGAAGACGCCGAGTTGGGTCTGCGCGTGTTCGAGAAAGGCTTGTCGGCGGCGTACTACCACACCAGCTACGGCAAAGGCCTGATGCCCGATACCTTTATCGACTTCAAGAAACAGCGTTTCCGCTGGGCCTACGGTGCGATTCAGATCATCAAGCGTCACACCGCCAGTCTGCTGCGCGGCAAGGACACCGAGCTGACCCGTGGCCAGCGCTACCACTTCCTCGCGGGCTGGTTGCCGTGGGTGGCGGATGGCATGAACATCTTCTTCACCGTGGGCGCACTGTTGTGGTCGGCGGCGATGATCATCGTGCCGCAGCGGGTCGATCCGCCGTTGCTGATTTTCGCGATCCCGCCATTGGCGTTGTTCGTGTTCAAGGTCGGCAAGATCATCTTCCTCTACCGTCGCGCCGTTGGCGTGAACCTCAAGGATGCGTTCTGCGCGGCGCTGGCCGGGCTGGCGTTGTCGCACACCATCGCCAAAGCGGTGTTGTACGGCTTCTTCACCAGCAGCATTCCGTTCTTCCGCACGCCGAAAAACGCCGACAATCACGGCTTCTGGGTGGCGATTTCGGAAGCGCGTGAAGAGATGTTCATCATGCTGCTGTTGTGGGGCGCGGCGCTGGGGATCTTCCTGGTGAACGGGCTGCCGAGCAACGACATGCGCTTCTGGGTGATCATGTTGCTGGTGCAGTCGCTGCCGTACCTGGCGGCGCTGATCATGGCGTTCCTGTCCTCGCTGCCGAAACCGGCCGTCGAGGCCGAAACGGCACCGGCAGTCTAAATCTTTGCAGATGCACTAAACGGCGGCCAATGGCCGCCGTTTTGCTTTAAGATAACCGCCATTTTCCAGGCCTTGCCCCCCATTTCCCGTAGGAGCGAGGCTTGCCCGCGAACGAAGCGACTCGGTGTAACAGATACACCTCATTATCGTTCTTCGCGGGCAAGCCTCGCTCCTACAGATAAAGCACCGGAGTTTTCCATGACGGCCCACGCCGACCTTTCGCCGACCCTCCAACTCGCCATCGACCTGATCCGCCGTCCGTCCGTGACGCCGGTCGACGCCGATTGCCAGAAGCAGATGATGCAGCGCCTGGGCGATGCCGGCTTTATGCTTGAGCCAATGCGCATCGAAGATGTGGATAACTTCTGGGCCACCCACGGCAAGCACGACGGCCCGGTGCTGTGCTTCGCTGGCCACACCGACGTGGTCCCGACCGGCCCGGTGACCGCCTGGCAGATCGACCCGTTCAATGCGCTGATCGACGAACACGGCATGCTCTGCGGTCGTGGCGCAGCGGACATGAAAGGCAGCCTGGCGTCCATGACCGTGGCCGCCGAGCGCTTCGTCGCCGACTACCCGGATCACAAGGGCAAAGTCGCGTTCCTGATCACCAGCGATGAAGAAGGCCCGGCGCACCACGGCACCAAAGCGGTGGTTGAACGTCTGGCGGCGCGCAAGGAGCGTCTAGACTGGTGCATCGTCGGCGAACCGTCGAGCACTACGCTGGTCGGTGACGTGGTCAAGAATGGCCGTCGCGGTTCCCTCGGCGCCAAGCTGACCGTACGCGGTGTGCAAGGTCACGTCGCTTATCCGCACCTCGCCAAGAACCCGATCCACCTCGCCGCCCCGGCACTGGCCGAACTGGCCGCCGAGCATTGGGACCACGGCAACGATTTCTTCCCGCCGACCAGTTTCCAGATTTCCAATGTGAATTCCGGCACTGGCGCGACCAACGTGATCCCCGGTGATCTGGTGGCGGTGTTCAATTTCCGCTTCTCCACCGAGTCCACTGTTGAAGGCTTGCAGAAGCGCGTCGCCGATATCCTCGACAAGCATGGCCTGGACTGGCACATCGACTGGGCGCTGTCCGGTCTGCCGTTCCTCACCGAACCGGGCGCGTTGCTGGACGCCGTCGCGTCGAGCATCAAGGACATCACCGGTCGCGAAACCAAAGCCTCCACCAGCGGTGGCACCTCCGATGGCCGCTTCATCGCGACCATGGGTACACAGGTGGTTGAACTGGGCCCGGTCAACGCGACGATCCACCAGGTCAACGAGCGCGTGCTGGCCGCCGACCTCGACGTGCTGACCGAAATCTACTACCAGACCCTGATCAAGTTGCTCGCCTGATGCTCGCCTGCCCGATCTGCAGCGAACCGCTGAACGCGGTGGACAACGGCGTGGCCTGCCCCGCCGGGCATCGTTTCGACCGTGCGCGCCAGGGTTACCTGAACCTGTTGCCGGTGCAGCACAAGAACAGCCGCGACCCTGGGGATAACCTGGCAATGGTCGAAGCCCGGCGCGACTTCCTGAACGCCGGCCATTACGCGCCGGTGGCCAGGCGTCTCGCTGAGCTGGCGGCGCAATACGCGCCGCAGCGCTGGCTCGACATCGGTTGTGGCGAGGGTTACTACACCGCGCAAATTGCCGAGGCGTTGCCGAACGCAGACGGTTACGCACTGGACATCTCCCGGGAAGCGGTCAAACGCGCCTGCAAACGCAACCCGCAGCTGACCTGGTTGATCGCCAGCATGGCGCGGGTGCCGTTGGCGTCCGGCAGTTGTCAGTTTCTCGCCAGCGTCTTCAGCCCGCTGGACTGGGAAGAAGCCAAACGCCTGCTCAGCCCCGGCGGCGGCTTGATGAAAGTCGGGCCGACCAGCGGCCACCTGATGGAATTGCGCGAGCGGCTGTACGACGAAGTGCGTGAGTACACCGACGACAAGCATCTGGCCCTGGTGCCGGACGGCATGGCGCTGCAACACAGTGAAACCCTGGAATTCAAGCTGACGCTTGCAAGTGGTCAGGATCGCGCCAACCTGTTGGCCATGACGCCTCACGGCTGGCGCGCCAGTGCCGAACGCCGGGCGGCGGTCATCGAACAAGTGGAACCGTTCGAGGTCACTGTTTCGATGCGCTACGATTATTTTGTTCTTCAATCTTAATTTTTGGTCTTGAGCAGCAGCTTGAGGCCGGCTAAATCCGCGAATGGATTTTTCAGACCCGCAGTGAGGACATCCATGCGCCAACCCGATATCGAGATTTACCTGAAAGACGCCGACGTCGACCACAAGGCCGTATCCGCCTGGCTCGGCGCGGCTCTGGGCCCGTGCACCGATTGGGTTCAGAAAGGTCAGACCTACAAGTGCAAGGCTGGCAACGTGCCAGTGACCTGGCTGCCGAAAGCGGTAGGAAAATGGAACAG
The DNA here is from genome assembly GCF_019947305.1 of Pseudomonas sp. BF-RE-21. Lineage (NCBI taxonomy): Bacteria > Pseudomonadati > Pseudomonadota > Gammaproteobacteria > Pseudomonadales > Pseudomonadaceae > Pseudomonas > Pseudomonas sp. BF-RE-21. The sequence continues at coordinate 5,683 of NZ_JAGYGF010000024.1, forward strand.
CCTGTACCTGGAAAGCGACCAGACCCCGTGGGAAGACGACATCGCCTGCGCCCGCGCCGCGTTTGCCGCGCTGAACGTAGAAGTACGTTGTGCACCGGGTAGTTGGGTCGAGGAAGAAGGTGAAGAGACAGCGGATCGCTGGATGCGCATCAGCGCCGATGGCGAAGAAGAGATCACCTGGAAAACTGCGTAACCCATCACAGCACGAACCTGTAGGAGCGTGGCTTGCCCGCGAAGCTTTTAGCGTCAGTGATGACGCCTTCGCGGGCAAGCCTCGCTCCTACAGTGGGTTTTGGGTGATCTGAAGTGTGGGTTTACAACCCCACCACATCCTCAGCCTGCAAACCCTTCTCCCCCGTCACAACGCCGTACTCGACCTGCTGGCCTTCAGTCAGCGAACGATGCCCCTCACCGCGAATCGCGCGGTAGTGCACGAACACGTCCACCCCGTCCTCGCGCTGGATGAAGCCATAGCCCTTGGCGTCGTTGAACCACTTCACGTTGCCGGTTTCGCGTGTTGCCATTTGTTCATACTCCCTTTTTATTATTGATCGGGCTTTTCGCAGGAAAGCCTCGGGAACGTCAGCCTGCGCATACCGGTCCCATGAGGGTGACGGCGACAGTGCGCCGAGTATATGTCAGACATTTAATCTCTCAATAGCACTTTGATTGCCGCTTTTTTGCCGATTTTCAGTGAATCCGGCACACTATCGAGCGCCCGAGCAAACGCTCGGTTTATTCCACTCATGCAGAAGCCGTATGACCCGTTCCCCGTTCCGCCGTCTTGTGTTTGGCACCCTGCGCCGACTGCTCTATCTCTGGGTTCGCTCGGAGACGATCAATCAGTCGTCGTTCACCCTCAACCTCGACCGCAGCCGTCCGGTGTTCTACGTCCTGCAAAACCCTTCGCTGACCGACCTCGCCGTGGTCGACACCGAATGCAGCAAGGCCGGCCTACCGCGCCCGGTGCTGCCGGTGTCTGTCGGCAATCTGCTGGAACCTGCCGCGTTCTTTTACCTGACACCTGAGCCCGACTGGCTCGGTCGCCAGGACAAACGCGGCGCGCCACCGACCCTGACCCGACTGGTCAGCGCCCTGAGCCAGAACGCTGCCGAAGACGCGCAGATCATTCCGGTCAGCGTGTTCTGGGGCCAGTCGCCGGACAGCGAATCGAGTCCATGGAAACTGCTGTTCGCCGATAGCTGGGCGGTTACCGGGCGCCTGCGCCGCTTGCTGAGCATCATCGTGCTGGGGCGCAAGACCCGCGTGCAATTCTCCGCGCCGATCCACCTGCGTGAACTGATCGAGCACGACAAGGGCCACGAGCGCACCGTGCGCATGGCCCAACGGATTCTGCGGGTGCACTTCCGCAACCTCAAAGCCGCGGTGATCGGCCCGGACATTTCCCACCGTCGCAACCTGGTCAAAGGCCTGCTCAACCAGCCGCTGGTCAAGCAAGCGATCCTCGACGAAGCCGAACGCGAGAATATCTCCCCGGAGAAAGCCAAGGCCCAGGCCCTGCGCTACGGCAACGAGATCGCCTCGGACTACACCTACACCGCGATACGCTTCATGGAAGTGGTGCTGAGCTGGTTCTGGAACAAGATCTACGACGGCATCAAGGTCAACAACATCGAAGGCGTGCAGAAGGTCGCCCCGGGTTACGAAGTGATCTATGTGCCGTGCCACCGTAGCCATATCGACTACCTGCTGCTGTCCTATCTGCTGTTTCGCAACGGCCTGACCCCGCCGCACATCGCCGCCGGGATCAACCTCAACATGCCGGGGATCGGCGGCCTGCTGCGTCGCGGCGGTGCGTTCTTCATGCGCCGTACCTTCAAGGGCAACCCGCTGTACACCTCGGTGTTCAACGAATACCTGCACACCCTGTTCACCAAAGGTTTTCCGGTCGAGTATTTCGTCGAGGGCGGCCGCTCGCGCACCGGGCGCATGTTGCAACCGAAAACCGGGATGCTGGCGATCACCTTGCGCAGCTTCCTGCGCTCCTCGCGCATGCCCATCGTGTTCGTGCCGGTGTACATCGGTTATGAACGCGTGCTGGAAGGCCGGACTTACCTCGGCGAACTGCGTGGCGCGAGCAAGAAGAAAGAATCGATCTTCGACATCTTCAAAGTCATCGGCGCCCTGAAGCAGCGATTCGGCCAGGTGGCGGTGAACTTCGGCGAGCCGATCAAACTGGCGGAATTCCTCGACAGCGAACAGCCAGACTGGCGTCAACAGGAACTCGGCCCGCAGTTCAAACCGGCCTGGCTCAACGAAACCACCAACCGCCTCGGCGAGAAAGTGGCGCAGCACCTGAACGAAGCGGCAGCGATCAATCCGGTCAACCTCGTGGCGTTGGCATTGCTGTCCACCAGTCGCTTGGCACTGGACGATCGTGCCATGGCGCGGGTGCTGGATCTGTATCTGGCGCTGCTGCGCAAGGTTCCGTACTCGCCGCACACCACGCTGCCGGAAGGTGACGGCCGCGCGTTGATCGAGCATGTGAAGGACATGGACCTGCTGTCCGAGCAAAGCGATGCGCTGGGCAAAATCCTCTATCTGGACGAGCAAAACGCCGTCCTGATGACTTACTACCGCAACAACGTGCTGCACATTTTCGCGCTGCCGGCGTTGCTCGCGAGCTTCTTCCAGAGTGCGTCGCGCATGAGCCGCGAGCAGATCCTGCGCTACACCCGCGCACTGTATCCGTACCTGCAATCGGAGCTGTTCATTCGCTGGTCGCTGGACGAACTGGATGCCGTGATCGATCAATGGCTCGAAGCGTTCGTCGAGCAAGGCCTGCTGCGTTTCGAGAACGACGTTTACCTGCGCCCGGCACCAAGCTCGCGGCATTTCGTGTTGCTGACGCTGCTGTCGAAGAGCATCGCCCAGACCTTGCAGCGCTTCTACATGACGGTTTCCCTGCTGCTCAACAGCGGCCAGAACAGCATCAGCGCCGAAGAACTGGAAGACCTCTGCACGGTCATGGCCCAGCGCCTGTCGATCCTGCATGGCCTGAACGCGCCGGAATTTTTCGACAAGAGCCTGTTCCGCCACTTCATCCAGACGATGCTCGACCTCGACGTGCTCAAGCGTGACGAGGCCGGCAAGCTGAGCTATCACGAACTGCTCGGCGAACTGGCCGAAGGTGCGGCGAAACGGGTGTTGTCGGCGGAGATCCGCTTGTCGATCCGTCAGGTGGCGTTGCATCGCAGTGAAGATGCGGCGGAGTTGGTCACGCCTGTTTGATCGCACGGCCCCCAGGGGTTCAGAAGCAAGGAAGCTTCCGATCCACCCTGACATCAATTCACCCCCTAATCAGGGAATTCCCCTACATCTGGTTCCGGTGCCTTGGCGATAGGCTGACTGCTCGTCATTTCCGACGATTTATTTGATAAGGAAATCAAAATGAGCAGCGAACCTGTAATGAACATCAGCGGTACCGTGTACTACCTGCACAAGATTGCCCTTCCACTGAACTCGACACTTTACGTCGATCTGCTGGATGTCACTGCGACTGATGCCCCAGCCAAACTACTTGCCCGACAAGTTATCTCTGATGCGGAAAAGAAAGCGTTAACCTTTTCCCTGCTGTACCAGGTTGCGGATGTCCTGCCTGGCAATAGCTATGCAATCCGTGCACGCATCGAAACCCCCGAGCATATGATTTACAAGACCATCAAACTTCATCGAGTGGAGCTGGGTGTAAACCACCTGCGCCCGGAGGACGTTGTCGTTCGTAGCGTTCGTGAAACACCGGAAGGTAACTTCTAAGCCCTCGCCTGAAAAAAACGCTAAATTGTCGTTGGCGCCAGTCTTCTTCAGGTGCCAACGACAAGGATTGAATGCATGAAAAAACTTCCGCTTCTGGGACTGGCTGCTTTGCTCAGTGCCTGCCAAACCCCGCAACCCGCCGCCAAAACCAGCCTCGATGGCGAAGTCTTCTACCTGCAACGCATCGCCCTGCCGCCGACTGCCACCCTGAGCGTCAGCTTGCAGGACGTATCGCTGGCCGACGCTCCTGCCGTGGTGCTCGACGAGCAGAAAGGTCCGGTCAAAGGCCAGGTGCCACTGCCGTTCCATCTGAGTTACGATCCGGCCCAGGTCAAACCCGGCCATCGTTATTCCGTCAGCGCGCGAATCGAAGTGAATGGCCAACTGATGTTCATCACCACCGAACATCACGCCGTACAACTGAATGGCAGCGACCCGCAGCCACTGAAAATTCGCGTCGACGCCGTCCGTTAATTCTTTTTTTGCTCATTTTTTTCCGAACAAGGAAGCCGCCATGTTCCGCCCTACCCTTCGCTTCGCCGGCCTGTGTGCAGGTTTGATGATTTCCGCCAGTGCCATGGCGCTGTCACTCAGTGACTTGTCGCAAAAGGACGCTACCGGCGGTCTCAAGGATGCCCTGACCCAAGGCGCGCAACTGGCCGTGAAACAACTCGGCACGCCGGGCGGCTTCAGTAACAACCCGGACGTGAAGATCGAACTGCCGGGCAAACTGGGCAAGGTCGCCAGCAAAATGAAACAGTTCGGCATGGGCGATCAGGTCGATCAGCTGGAAACCAGCATGAACAAAGCGGCGGAAACGGCCGTGGTCCAGGCTCAGCCGATCCTCGTGGATGCCGTGAAGAAGATGACGGTCGACGATGCCAAGGGCATTCTCAGCGGCGGTAATGACTCCGCCACGCAATACCTGAACAAAACCAGCCGCGAACAGATCCGCGCCAAGTTCCTGCCGATCGTCAAACAAGCCACCGACCAGGTTGGCCTGGCCAAGCAGTACAACTCGTTCGCCGGACAAGCCGCGACCATGGGCGTGGTGGATGCGAAAAGCGCCAACATCGAAAGCTACGTGACCGAGCAGGCCCTGAACGGTTTGTTCGAGATGATCGGCAAACAGGAAGAAACCATTCGCCAGAACCCTGCGGCGGCGGCGACCAGTTTGGCGAAGAAGGTGTTTGGTTCGCTCTAAGCCTCAACACAACGCCATTGTGGGAGCGAGACCGGCTTGCCGGCGAATGCAGTGTATCAGTCGAATTTGATGTCGATTGACACACCGCGTTCACCGGCAAGCCGGTCTCGCTCCCACAATGATTCTGCGTATATCAGCTAGAACAGCTTGGTTGTCAGGCCGCCATCGCCGGCAAGCCGGCTCCTACAAAGGCGTGGTACATCCGCGAAAACAGGTCGGCTGTCAGGCCGCCATCGTCGGAACGCCGCCCGCAGCGAGCCGGCTCCTACAGGGGATCGGCGTACACTCGCTTCTCACCACTCATCAGGCCGAGCGTTAGCTCGCCTGCAGCTCTTGATCTTGATCCACCCGCCCCTTCGGGAGGCCGAGTGGAGGTTCTGCGCAGTGGGCAACCCGGCATGGATGCCGGGTTAGCCGCCCCCGGCCATGGATGGCCGATGGCGGCGGGCCCACGGAGCAGGACCGGAGCGAGGGTACGCCGAGCCTTAGCGAGGAGCCGGACGCCGGGGCGAGCCTTTTTGGGTACTTTTTTGGCGTTTGAAAAAAGTGCCTCGCCGTAAGGGCGAAACCATAAGCGGCCGTAACCGCAGAAATGGATATGTACTTAATAACCAAGAACCTGGTCGGCCCGAAGGCCGCCAAGACCACCCATCAAACCGTTTCTTTCTTGATGCGGAACCACGCCGCATACAGCGCCGGCAAAAACAGCAACGTCAACGCCGTCGCGACAATCAATCCGCCCATGATCGCCACCGCCATCGGCCCGAAGAACACGCTTCGTGACAGCGGGATCATCGCCAATACGGCGGCGAGCGCGGTCAGCACGATCGGCCGGAAACGACGCACCGTGGCTTCGATAATCGCCTGCCACGGTTTGAGCCCGGCGGCGATGTCCTGCTCGATCTGGTCTACCAGAATCACCGAGTTACGCATGATCATCCCGGACAGCGCGATGGTCCCGAGCATGGCCACGAAACCGAACGGCTGGCGGAACACCATCAGGAACAGGGTCACCCCGATCAATCCCAATGGCGCTGTAAGAAACACCATCACCGTGCGTGAGAAGCTTCGCAGTTGCAGCATCAACAACGTCAGCACCACAACGATGAACAGCGGCACACCGGCCTTCACCGAATTCTGCCCACGGGCGGAATCTTCCACGGTGCCGCCGACTTCCAGCAAGTAGCCGTCAGGCAGTTCCGCGCGGATCGGATCGAGCGTCGGCATGATCTGCTGCACCAGCGTCGCCGGTTGTTCCTTGCCATAGATATCGGCGCGGACCGTCACGTTCGGCAAGCGGTTGCGGTGCCAGATGATGCCTTCTTCAAAGCCGTATTCCAGCGTCGCGATCTGCGACAACGCCACGCTGCGACCGTTGTCGGTCGGCACCGCCAGGCTCGGCAGCAACGACAGTTCAGTGCGTTCATGCAACGTGCCGCGCAGCAGGATTTCGATCAACTCGTTGTCTTCGCGGTACTGACTGACGCTGGAACCGGTCAGCGAGCTTTGCAAAAACTTCGACAGGTTCGCCGTGCTCACGCCCAGCGCGCGGGCGCGGTCCTGATCGACGTTCAGATAAACCACTTTGCTCGGCTCTTCCCAGTCCAGGTGGACGTTGGCCACATGGGGATTCTCGCGAACCTTGGCCGCCACTTTTCGAGCCAGGGCGCGGACGTCCTCGATGTGTTCGCCGGTGACCCGGAACTGCACCGGATAGCCCACTGGCGGGCCGTTCTCCAGACGCGTCACCCGCGAACGCAGGGCCGGGAATTGTTCGTTGAGGGTTTCGATCAGCCAGGTCCGCAGGGTTTCGCGGTCCTCGATGGTCTTGGCCAGGACGACAAACTGGGCGAAGCTCGCTGCAGGAAGTTGCTGATCCAGCGGCAGGTAAAAGCGCGGCGAACCGGTACCGACGTAGGCCACGTAATTATCGATGCCGGCGTGATCCTTCAGTAAACCTTCAAGGCGTTTAACCTCGTCGGCGGTGTTGCTCAGCGAAGCGCCTTCGGCCAGTTTCAGATCGACCATCAACTCCAGTCGTCCCGAGGCCGGGAAGAACTGCTGCGGTACAAAACGGAACAACACGATGGAGGCGATAAACAACACCACTGTCAGCGTGATCACCGTTTTGCGCCAGCGCACGCACCATTCCACCAGGCGTCGGACACGTTCATAAAAAGGCGTGGCGTACGGATCAGGCTGACCAATGCCGTGTTTCGCTGCGTGAATCTTCGCCAGGTCCGGCAGGAGTTTTTCCCCCAGGTACGGCACGAAAACCACGGCGGCAATCCACGACGCCAGCAGCGCGATGGTCACTACCTGGAAGATCGAACGCGTGTACTCGCCAGTGCCCGATTGCGCAGTGGCAATCGGCAGGAAACCGGCGGCCGTGATCAGCGTGCCGGTGAGCATCGGGAACGCGGTGCTGGTCCAGGCGTAACTCGCGGCTTTGATCCGGTCAAAGCCCTGCTCCATTTTGATCGCCATCATTTCCACGGCGATGATCGCGTCGTCCACCAGCAAGCCCAACGCCAGCACCAGCGCGCCAAGGGAAATCTTGTGCAGGCCGATGCCCAGGTAATACATGCAGGCGAAGGTCATCGCCAACACCAGCGGAATCGCCAGCGCCACCACCATGCCGGTGCGTACGCCGAGAGAGAAGAAGCTCACCAACAGCACGATGGCCAGGGCTTCCACCAACACTTGGACAAACTCACCGACACCGGTTTTCACCGCGGCGGGTTGATCGGAAACCTTGCGCAGCTGCATGCCGGCCGGAAGGTTTTTCTGGATCCTGGCGAACTCGATTTCCAGCGCCTTGCCCAGCACCAGAATGTCGCCGCCTTCCTTCATCGCCACGGCCAGACCGATGGCGTCTTCGGCCATGAAGCGCATGCGCGGCGCCGGAGGATCGTTGAAGCCACGACGCACGTCCGCGACGTCGGAGATACGGAACGTGCGATCACCGACGCGAATCGGGAAGTTCCTGATCTCTTCGACCGTCTGAAAATTCCCCGAAACCCGTAGCTGCAATCGCTCACTGGTGGTTTCAAAGAAACCGGCCGTGGACATCGCATTCTGCTCTTCAAGTGCCTGCTGCACCGCCGCCAACGGCAAACCGAGAGTGGCGAGTTTGACGTTGGAGAGTTCGATCCAGACCTTCTCGTCCTGCAACCCGAGCAGGTCGACCTTGCCCACATCCTTGACCCGTTGCAGCTGAATCTGGATGCGGTCGGCGTAGTCCTTGAGCACCGCGTAATCAAAACCGTCGCCGGTCAGCGCGTAGATGTTGCCGAAGGTGGTGCCGAATTCATCGTTGAAGAACGGGCCCTGAATGCCCGGTGGCAAGGTATGACGAATGTCGCCGATCTTCTTGCGGACCTGGTACCAGAGATCCGGAATTTCCACCGAGTGCATGGAGTCACGCGCAACGAACGTCACCTGGGATTCACCCGGTCGAGAGAACGAAACGATGCGCTCGTACTCGCCGGTTTCCATCAGCTTCTTTTCAATGCGTTCGCTGACCTGGCGCGACACTTCCTCGGCGGTGGCCCCCGGCCAGTTGGTGCGGATCACCATGGCCTTGAAGGTGAACGGCGGGTCTTCGCTCTGGCCCAGTTTGGTGTAGGAAAGTGCGCCGACAATCGCCAGCAACAGCATCAGGAACAGTACGATCTGGCGGTTACGCAGCGCCCATTCGGAAAGATTGAAACCCATCGGGGATTACTCCTTGCCCGCTAGATTGACCACGCGGTTGGAGCGATCCACCGGGCGCACTTGCTGCCCGTCGTGAAGCACATGCACACCGGCTGCCACCACCCAGTCACTGGCGTTCAGGCCTTCGAGCACCGGCACGGTTTTCTCGCCGAACGGGCCAACCCGGACCGGCGCTTTCTTCAGGGTGTTGTTGGCGCTGAGCACCCACACGTAGGTGGCACCGTTTTCGGCGGTAACTGCCGAGAGCGGTACCGACAGCGCCACGACATCGGCAGTCTGGATAAACACCCGGGCGCTCTGGCCGAGCTCGGCCGGAACCTTGCCGGCGGTGAACGCAATGCGGGCGGCGAAGGTGCGGGATTTCGGGTCGGCGGCGGGTGACAACTCACGGATGCGCCCGGCAAAACGCTGATCAGGTTGGGTCCAGAGCTCCACCGACACCGGCTGCCCGACCTTGAAACGACCGAAGCTCTGTTCCGGCAGGCTGATCAACACTTCGCGCTCGCCATCGGTGGCGAGGGTAAACACGGTTTGACCGGCGGCGACGACTTGCCCGACTTCCACCGCACGCTTGGCCACGACGCCGTCCTGCGGCGCACGCAGCACGGCGTAGCTGGCCTGGTTGGTCGAGACGTTGAATTCGGCCTTGATCTGCTTCAGGCGCGCTTCACCGGATCTGTATAGATTTTCGGAATTGTCGTACTGCGAGCGGCTGACCATCTGACGATCCATCAGGGTCTTGTAGCGATCGCGCTCGGCACGTACGAGATTGAGATTGGCTTCGGCAGCCGCGACCTGAGCGCGGGTGGCTTCCAGTTGCAGGCGGACGTCCTGGGGATCGAGTTCGGCCAGCGGTTGATCGGCCTTGACCCGCTGTCCTTCTTCGACCAGTCGTCGGCTGACTTTGCCGCCAATGCGAAACGCCAGATCCGGCTCGTAGCGAGCACGGACTTCACCGGGATAGCTTTCCATCGCTTGTGCCGAAGGCTCTGGCTGCACCACCATGGCCGGTCGGACGGTGACTTGCGGTGCCTCTTCGTGACCACACGCAGACAATAAAAGCGCCAGACTGACTGGCAATGCGAGGGGCAAGGCATAGCGGAACATGGTGAAGGACCTTTCGCTAATGGTGCTTGGAATAATTATACTGACCAGTATGTTATTAATAGCAAACTCACCAGTCCAGTATTAAAAGCGAATAATGCCGAACAACTTTTCATCACCCAATGGTCCGGGCCGCCCCAAGGATCTGGCCAAACGCCAGGCAATCCTCGATGCGGCGAAAATCCTGTTCCTGAGCAATGGCTATGCGAGCACCAGCATGGACGCCGTCGCGGCCGAAGCTGGCGTGTCGAAGCTGACCGTCTACAGCCATTTCAACGACAAGGAGACGCTGTTCTCCGCCGCCGTTGTCGCCAAGTGCGAAGAGCAATTGCCTACGCTGTTTTTCGAATTGCCTGACGGCATTTCAGTGGAAACGGTGCTGTTGAATATCGCGCGCGGCTTTCATCACCTGATCAACAGCGATGAATCGGTGAACCTGCACCGGTTGATGATGACGCTGGGCAGCCAGGACCCGAAACTCTCGCAGATCTTCTTCGAGGCCGGGCCAGAGCGCATGCTGCATGGCATGGAACGGTTGCTGACCAAGGTTGATCAGAGCGGTGTGTTGAGCATCGACAAGCCACGTAACGCGGCGGAGCATTTCTTTTGCCTGCTCAAGGGCGCGGGGAATTTTCGGTTGTTGTATGGCTGTGGCGAACCGTTGACCGGGGATGCGGCGGAGGAACATGTGCGGGAAGTGGTGGGGTTGTTTATGCGGGCTTATCGTCCCTAGTCAGCCTGATAGATTGATATCGTTCTAACGGACGCCTTCGCGGGCAAGCCTCGCTCCTACAGGGGCCGCGGTGCTTTTGTAGGAGCGAGGCTTGCCCGCGAAGGGCGCGACTCGGTCTTAAGGCTTGAGCGCCTTCTTCGGATAAATGTCATACCGACTGGATTTCCCGTCCAGCGCATGGCTCGGCTTCGGCCCGGCAATGCACGGCGCCTTGCGCGGACGCTTCACCACCACCCGGTGGCTGGCCAATGCCAACGCCGCTTCGAGCAACGCCGGTGCATCCGGGTCATCCCCCACCAACGGCCGGAACAGGCGCATTTCCTTCTTCACCAGCGCAGTTTTCTCACGATGGGGAAACATCGGGTCGAGGTAGATGACCTGCGGCGGCTCGCCTTCCCAGTTGCGCATGACTTCGATCGAGTTGCCCTTGAGCAATCGCATGCGCGCCACAATCGACGCCACGTCGAAATCTTCCGCGCCGCGCGCCAGACCATCCTCAAGCAAGGCACCAATCAGCGGCTGACGTTCGATCAGGCTCATCTCACAACCCAGGCTCGCCAGCACGAATGCATCCTTGCCCAACCCCGCCGTGGCGTCCAGCACCCGCGGGCGCACGCCCTGAGCGATGCCGACCGCCTTGGCGATCATCTGACCGGTGCCACCGCCGAACAACCGGCGATGGGCGGCGCCACCCTCGACGAAGTCCACCCGCACCGGTCCCGGTGCGTCCGGGCCGAGCTGTTGCAGTTGCAAACCCTGTTCACCCACCTGCAAGGCAAATTCGCCGTCATCGACCTGCAAAGGCAGGCCCAGGCGCTCGGCCCATTGCTCGGCCTGTGGCTGAAAAGCCGTGCCCAGGGCCTCGACATGGATGCGGCAAGCCGCCGGTTGCTCAATCATGGGAAAACACGCTCAAAAAAATTAATGATCGGCAGAAACGGCCGATAACAAAACTAACGAGCATTTTGCCAGAGCTGAGCGTCGACCGAGAGAAATGTCAGACATTCAACGCACATCGATAGGTTACATCTCGCCCCACGGCGATTTTGGCCTGCGAAACTCCCAAGCACTGAGCGGCGTCAGTCACCTGTGGCAGGATTTCTTTGCCCAGGCCCTGGCCGAACAGTCGGGCGATGTCGTGCCGGCGTCTCTCAACTTTCCACCGGTCGATCTCGAAAGCCCGGAAGAACCCACGGTTGGCAGCGAACTGCTGGCGCACATCGTTTCCCAGCGTGAATGCGATGTGAAGGAAACCCAGGTCAAGCCACCCGAGCCGCTGTTCCTGCCGATCGCAGAGTTCGAAATGGACCTGGCCGACAAACCATTCCCACCGTTCCCACCGGAAGAAATCGCTGCCCAGCAAAAGCAGCAGAACTTCGAAAGCGGCTGGGTTCGCCCGATCGTACTGACGGCGGGGCAACCCGTGCCAGAAGCCGGCCCGGCGCCGCAACCACGTCCACTGCACCTGCCGATCGCCGAATTCGAAATGGACCTGCTGGACAAGCCATTCCCGCCGTTCCCGCCGGAAGAGCTGGCGGAACAACAGAAAAACTTCGATTTCGATATCGGCTGGGCGCGCCCGATCGTGCTGCAGAACCTGCGTATCGCCGCCTGACCCTCAGCAACACCCCCACCTCGCGTAGCCGCATCAGTTTGTAGCGGGTGAGCGATCACCCGCAAAAACCGCGTTGTCAGCCTTTGAACAATTGATTGACCTGTGCGTACGGCATCGACCGAGAGGTAAAGCCGAACGTGCCCGAAGTCTTGATCTCTTCGGCCGCTCGGTAGAATTCGCCAAGCGCTGCCAGCGCGAGCGCCGAACCGACGCTGATGCGCTTGACGCCCATTTCGTTCAACTGCTCGACCGTCAGTTTCAACCCGCCGGACATCAACACATTGACCGGTTTCGGCGCCACGGCGCGCACCACCGCCAACACGTCTTCAGCACTGCGCAATCCCGGCGCATAGAGCACGTCGGCGCCCGCTTCGGCAAAGGCCTGCAAGCGGCGAATGGTGTCGTCCAGATCGGGATTGCCATGCAGAAAATTCTCGGCCCGGGCCGTCAGCGTGAACGGGAACGGCAAACTGCGGGCGGCGGCGACGGCGGCTTCGATTCGCGCCACTGCATGCTCGAAGCAGTAAATCGGCGCGTCTGCACGTCCCGTGGCGTCTTCGATCGAACCACCGACAGCGCCTGCTGCAGCGGCTCGCAGAATGCTTTGGGCGCATTCGGCGGGGTCGTCGGCAAAACCGTTTTCCAGATCGACCGCAACCGGCAGGTCCGTCGCCGCGACAATCGCCCGAACGTTCGCCAGGGTATCGTCCAGCGTCAGCCCGCCATCGGGTCGCCCCTGAGAAAAGGCAAAACCGGCACTGGTGGTCGCCAGCGCCTCGAAGCCCAGGTTGGCGAGCATTTTCGCCGAGCCGGCGTCCCACGGGTTGGGAATGACAAAAGCCCCGGCGCGTTCATGCAGTGCTTTGAAGGCTTGGGCTCGAAGGGTTTGCGCATCCATTGGCAGGCTCCTGAAAAAGGCAGGGAATCCGCCTCAGAGCAGGCCAAGTTGCTCCGCGGCGGGCTCTCTGTATAGCTCAGGCAGCGGCGGCAAGCCAGGTAAACGCAGCATCAGCTTTGCGTGAAAACGTTGCGCCAGTTTCGCCGCCAGCAGGTTGTCGGCGGTGTGCAGGAAGATATACGGCGTGCGCCCTTCTTCGATCCACAAGGCGATTTTCTCGACCCAGGGCACCAGGAACGGGTCGTTGGCTTCCAGTTGCGGATGGCCGATGAAGCGCACTTGCGGGAATTGCGTGAAGGCCGCCGGACGTGGCGGAACCCTGGGTTTCTTCGATTGGGCGTGGAGCACCGAAGGATCGGTGGACGTGCAACTGAACAACGCCCGCGGATCGAGGCAGATACGTTCGACCCCGCGATCCAGCAGCAGGCGATTGAGCGAGCGCTCGGCCTCACCCTTGGCGAAGAAATCGTCATGCCGCACTTCGATGGCCAGCGGCCGATCCACTGCGTCGATAAAACCCGCCAGCTCGTGCAATCGTTGTGGCGTGAAACTTTTCGACAACTGCAACCACAGCGGCGACACCCGCTCGCCCAAAGGGCTGAGCAATTGCAGGAAGGTTTCGGTGGCGGTCAATTGTTCGCGCAGGTCACCGCCGTGGCTGATGTCGCCGGGGAATTTGGCGGTGAAGCGAAAGTGTTCGGGCATGGTCTCGGCCCAACGCTGCACGGTGCTGGCAGCCGGGCTCGCGTAGAAGGTCGTATTGCCTTCCACGGCGTTGAATACTTGAGAATACAGATTGAGAAATTCGGAGGTTTTCGCGTCTTGCGGATAAAGATAATCGCGCCAGGCGTTTTCACTCCAGGACGGGCAGCCGAGGTAGTAAGGCAGCCGCATCAGATATACAGGTCGAGACCCATCACATCCGAATCCCAATCGACAAAATTGGCGGTGCTGAGGTAGCTGGCCAGGGCCATCGCGACGCTTTTGCTCATGGCGCGGTGGTAAATCATGTCTTGTTGGCGCGCCGGCAGATTGCTCAGGCGCTGCGCGGAGGCTTTGGCAGCGCGGGCGGCCATTTGCTCTTCCGAAGGGAATTCCAGCTCGCCCTCGATATCGACGGATTCGTCTTCAACCACATGCCCTTTGCGAGGCTTGCGCTTGATGGGGTAGGACTGAGAAGAAAGGCCGTCTATGCGCATAATGTCATGCTCGGTATCAGTGATGGCAGTTTAGTGGCGCATAGCCCACTTCGCAAACTGCTTGGTGATAACTAGAACACAGAATTGCGAAAAGGTTTAAAGGCGGGGGGATAAAACGACGATTGGTTACATCCCCTAAATCGCCTTCGCGGGCAAGTCGGACCGCCGCACCGCTCGCTCCTACAGGGGCCGCGCAAACCCTGTAGGAGCGAGGCTTGCCCGCGAAGGAGACAACTCGGTATCGCTGATTAACGCGCCTTGGGCGTCGCAACCTTGTCCCGCAGATAAACCGGCTGCGCCTCGTCCGCCACAATCGCTTCACCCCGTTCCCAGGCAAATCGCGCCAGGGTCAGCAGGTCTTCGGCGTGAGGCAGCATGCCTGCGTCCTGACCGCTCAGGCTGACGGCGATGCGTTCGGCATAACCCCAACCGGTGCCGGCGCCAAACCAGTCACCACTGGCATCCGCCGGCAACGCCGCCACTTCCGGCGGCAATACGGCTTCGTTGCCGACCAGACGCATCTCACCCGCCATTTCGCGGTAGCAGCCCCAATACACTTCGTCCATGCGCGCATCGATGGCGGCCGCGACCTGGCTCACACCGTGTTCGCGAAACGCCCGCTGCGCCAGCACCGCCAGGTTCGACACCGGCAGGACCGGGCGATCCAGGGCAAACGCCAGGCCCTGTACCACGCCGATGGCGATACGCACGCCAGTGAATGCGCCCGGCCCACGGCCAAAAGCGATGGCATCGACCGCTTGCAAGGTGGTCCCGGCATCGGCGAGCAATTGCTGGATCATCGGCAACAGCTTCTGCGCATGCAGGCGCGGGATCACCTCGTAATGGCTCGTCACTTTGCCGTCATGCAGCAAGGCAACGGAGCAAGCTTCAGTCGCGGTGTCCAGGGCCAGCAAGGTGCTCATCGATGTTTCCGTAAGAGAGGTCAGAAAAAGTGCGCCAGTATAAACAACTACGGCCCGCAAGCGGGCCGTAGAAGATGAAGCGGTTCAGACTTTTCAGCTCAGCGCTTCAAGCACCTTGCCGGTGATCGCTTCAACCGAACCGACGCCAGCAATGTGGCTGTACTTCGGCTTGCCTTGAGCCGCCGACAGCTTCTGGTAGAAATCCACCAGTGGCTTGGTCTGCGAGTGGTAGACCGACAGGCGATGACGCACGGTTTCTTCAGTGTCGTCCTTGCGCTGCACCAGATCTTCGCCGGTGATGTCGTCTTTACCGGCAACTTTTGGCGGGTTGTAGACGGTGTGGTACACGCGGCCGCTGGCCTCGTGAACACGACGACCAGCAATACGCTGAACGATTTCTTCGTCATCGACCGCGATTTCGACCACGTGGTCCAGCTCGACGCCGGCCTTCACCAGGGCTTCAGCCTGAGGAATGGTGCGCGGGAAACCGTCGAACAGGAAACCGTTGGCGCAATCCGCCTGGCTGATGCGTTCCTTGACCAGATTGATGATCAGGTCATCGGAAACCAGGCCACCGCTGTCCATGACGCTCTTGGCGATCAGGCCCAGCTCGGTGCCGGCCTTGACCGCAGCACGCAGCATGTCGCCGGTGGAGATTTGCGGGATGCCGAACTTTTCGGTGATGAACTTAGCCTGAGTACCTTTACCGGCCCCGGGAGCTCCCAGCAGAATGACGCGCATCGATGTGCTCCTCAATTTTTATATAGATAACAAAGGATTCGCCTCGTGGGGCCAATCTCAAAACAGGGTCGTGACCGCCCAAACGGCCAAAGGCTGATCAAGATACACAGCAGATCCTACGCACACAAGCCGTCGAAAGTCGGAGAAACCCGCGCCTTGCGTGACCTTGCGACGGGGTACCCCAAGTCGCAACCCCATCATTAAGTGTCGCCTTGCAGCACTTTCCAACCTCGCGCAAACCGGCACTCGACGCCCGCGTCGAGTGCCCGAACCCACGACGAAAACCTTAGCCGGTATTTCGCAAACCGGCGGCAATCCCCGCCACAGACACCAGCAACGCCTGTTCTACCGGGCTGCCCTGCGCCACTTCCTGCAGGCGCGAACGTGCCAGCAACTCCGCCTGCAATAGATGAAGCGGGTCGAGGTAGGTGTTGCGCAAGCGGATGAATTCGAGGGTAGCTGGGCTATGTGCCAGTAGCTGCGACTGACCGGTCAACCCCAGAACAATCGAACACGCCTGCGACAATAGGTCGCGTAAGTGCGCACCCAAAGGCAGCAGATCCGGCTCAACCAGCCGCTCATCGTAGGAGCGGGCGATATCCGCGTCGGCCTTGGCCAGGACCATCTCCAGCATGTCGATGCGCGTGCGGAAGAACGGCCACTGCTCGCGCATTTGCCCCAGCAGCTCGCCTTCGCCGCGCGCCAGCGCCTTGCTTAACGCGGCTTCCCAGCCGAGCCAGGCCGGCAACATCAAGCGGGTCTGGGTCCAACCGAAGATCCACGGGATCGCCCGCAGGCTTTCGATCCCGCCGGCGCGGCGCTTGGCCGGGCGACTGCCCAGTGGCAGGCGCCCCAACTCCTGCTCCGGGGTGGACTGGCGGAAATACTCGACGAATTGCGGATTTTCCCGCACCACGGCGCGGTAAGCACTGACACCGTCTGCCGCCAATTCGTCCATCAAATGGCGCCAGGCGGGTTGCGGTGGTGGCGGTGGCAACAACGTCGCCTCCAGCACCGCCGCCAGGTACAGGTTGAGATTTTGCTCGGCGATGTCCGGCAGGCCGAATTTGAAACGAATCATTTCCCCCTGCTCGGTGGTGCGGAAACGCCCCGCCACCGACCCCGGCGGCTGCGACAGAATCGCCGCGTGCGCCGGACCGCCACCACGCCCCACGGTGCCACCGCGACCGTGGAACAACAGCAGTTCCACTTGCTGCTCGCGGCAGATGTCGACCAGACGCTCCTGCGCCCGATATTGCGCCCAGGCTGCCGCCGTGGTGCCGGCGTCCTTGGCTGAGTCGGAATAGCCGATCATCACTTCCTGCGGGCCTTGCAGGCGCGCACGATAACCCGGCAGCAGCAACAGTTTTTCAATCACCGGGCCGGCGTTATCAAGGTCGGCAAGGGTTTCGAACAGCGGCACCACACGCATCGGCCGCAATACACCAGATTCTTTGAGCAACAGTTGCACAGCCAGCACGTCGGAAGCGGCGCCGGCCATGGAGATCACATACGAACCAAGCGAAGCGCCCGGTGCGGCGGCGATTTCCCGGCACGTGGCGAGCACTTCAGCGGTGTCGGCGGAGGGTTTGAAGTAAGTCGGCAACAACGGCCGACGGTTGTTCAACTCGCGCATCAGGAAGGCGATGCGCTCCTCTTCGCTCCAGTCTTCGTAGCGACCGAGGCCAAGGTAATCGGTGATTTCCGTCATCGCCGCCGTGTGACGGGACGAGTCCTGGCGCACATCGAGGCGCACCAGGAACAAGCCGAAGGTCACCGCACGACGCAGGCAATCGAGCAGCGGCCCATCAGCGATCACGCCCATGCCGCACTCATGCAGCGACTGGTAGCAGAGCTCCAGCGGGTCGAGCAAATCGCGGTTGTTTTGCAGCACATCGGCGGGGGCCGGCGTGGCTGTCGTCAAGGAAGTGTGGGCCCAGCTTCGAGTGGCGCGCAGGCGTTCACGCAGTTGTTTAAGGACGGCACGATAGGGTTCGGCGCTGTCGCCGGCCTTGGCTTTCAGCGCGTCGCTGGCCTGTTGCATCGACAGCTCGGCGGCGAGGTGATCGACATCGCGCACGTACAGATCGGCGGCCATCCAGCGTGCCAGCAGCAGCACCTCACGGGTCACGGCAGCCGTGACGTTGGGGTTGCCATCGCGGTCGCCGCCCATCCACGAAGCAAAGCGAATCGGCGCGGCTTCCAGCGGCAAATGCAGGCCGGTGGCGTCATACAGAGCCTTATCAGCCTTGCGCAAATAGTTCGGGATCGCTTGCCACAGCGAATGCTCGATCACCGCGAACCCCCATTTGGCTTCGTCCACCGGGGTCGGGCGGGTGCGACGGATTTCTTCGGTGTGCCAGGCTTCGGCGATCAGGCGCTGCAATTTCGATTGAATCTGCTCACGCTCGGCGCTGGTCAGGTCGCGGTGATCCTGAGCGGCAAGTTGCGCGGCGATGGCGTCGTATTTCTGGATCAGCGTGCGGCGCGCGACTTCGGTCGGATGCGCAGTCAAAACCAGTTCGATTTCCAGGCGCCCCAACTGTCGTGCCAGGGATTCGGCCGCATGACCTTCGGCCAGCAGGCGCGTTAGCAACTCCGGCAACACGCGCGCCTCGAACGGCGCGGGTTGGGATTCTTCGCGGCGATGGATCAGTTGATATTGCTCGGCGATGTTGGCCAGGTTGAGAAACTGGTTGAATGCCCGCGCCACCGGCAGCAACTCGTCTTCGCTCAGCTGATTGAGGCTGGCGCTCAGTTCGGCGTCCATCGAACCGCGACGGTCGGCCTTGGCGCCTCTGCGGATCTGCTCGATCTTGTCGAGAAAATCGTCCCCGTACTGTTCACGAATGGTGTTGCCCAACAGCTCACCCAACAGGTGAACATCCTCGCGCAAGCGTGCATCAATATCGGTCATCAGCCGTTCTCCAGCGAAAAATCCGGGGTGCCTTGTGGTTCAAGAGTGCCGCCGTAAAGCGCTTCTTACAAGCACACGACGAAGGGACTTTAAACCCCGGGCACGCAAGCTAGTCTGAAGAGTAAGCCGCACAACGGCTTTCGCCGGCCATGGCCGGACACTTACCCGCCCTGCCATGAGCAGGCGTGCCATGAGGTTTTTATGAAAATCCGCGAGCTTGCCCATCATTGGGAAGAAAACGCCAAGGGTCGCCTGACCGACACCGGCTACTCGATTCATCTGGATGTGGAGGCCGCCGCGCGCTTGGCGGCGATCATCGAGATGTACCCCAAGCGGCACCCTGAAGAACTGCTCGGCGAGTTGATCGGCGCGGCGCTCGAAGAGCTGGAAAAGAGCTTCCCGTACGTGAAAGGCTCGACCATCGTGGCCACCGACGAAGAAGGCGATCCGCTGTACGAAGACATCGGCCCGACCCCGCGTTTTCTCGCGTTGTCCCGGCGGCATTTGCACGATTTGTCGTCTGGTGAGGACAAGCAGAAGCACTGATTTCCTGCCTATAGATCCCCTGTAGGAGCGAGCTCGCTCGCGATGGTCGTCAACGAAAACGCGCAATACCTGAATGAGCGCGGCGTATCGGAATCCATCGCCAGCAAGCCGGCTCCTACAGGTGCGCGTACCCCTTCGAAGCGCCAAAGTTCCCGATTTAGAGCCTTGTCCGTTCGGTCAAAGTTTTTTCGGGCGACAGGCCATATTCTCTGAACTTTTAAAAAATGCCTCGGGTCGTAACCAGTAACCACGCCTGGGACGGCCGTTTCAAAACGCTTCGGAAATTGATGGTTGCGGCTCCTTGCCCAGGATGGATGTTCAGTTTTTCAGGAGTTATTCCAATGGAGTTGAAGACCATGAAGATCAACACTGCCAAGCCCGCTTCCACCCCCCTGCGCAGCTTGAAACTGGCCGCCCTGGCCATCGGCAGCAGCCTGGTTCTGGCCGGTTGCGCCGGTAACCCGCCGACCGAGCAATACGCCGTGACCCAATCGGCCGTGAACAGCGCCGTCAGCGCGGGCGGCACCGAATTCTCGGCGGTTGAGATGAAGTCCGCCCAGGACAAGCTCAAACAAGCCGAAATCGCGATGCACGACCAAAAGTACGACGAAGCCCGAGTGCTCGCCGAACAGGCCGAGTGGGACGCGCGCGTCGCCGAACGCAAAGCCCAGGCGATCAAAGCCGAACAGGCGGTGAAGGACTCTCGGATTGGGGTTCAGGAACTGCGTCAGGAAAGCCGGCGCACCGTGCAATAAGCGCCGCCACGACGTACTTCTTACTCGACTTAAAAGGACGATACCCACATGCGCAATCAATTGATGATCCCTGCCCTGCTGGCCGCAAGCGTTGCACTGGCTGCCTGCTCGACGCCGCCTAATGCGAACCTTGAACAGGCCCGCACCAACTACAGCGGCCTGCAAGCCAACCCGCAGGCGAGCAAAGTCGCGGCACTGGAAACCAAGGACGCCAGCGATTACCTGGACAAGGCCGACAAGGCTTATCTGGACAAGCGAGACGCGAACGAAGTCGACCAACTGGCCTACTTGACCAATCAGCGTGTTGAAGTGGCGAAGCAAACCATCGCCCTGCGCACCGCTGAAGCCAACCTGAAGAACGCTGCCGCACAGCGCGCCCAGGCACGTCTGGATGCTCGCGACGCGCAGATCAAACAGTTGCAGGACAGCCTGAACGCCAAGCAGACCGATCGCGGTACGCTGGTAACCTTTGGTGATGTGTTGTTCGCAACCGACCGTGCCGACCTGAAGTCCAGCGGCCTGGCGAACATCAACAAACTGGCGCAGTTCCTTCAGGAAAACCCGGACCGCAAGGTGATCGTCGAAGGCTACACCGACAGCACCGGCACGGCGTCGCACAACCAGTCGCTGTCCGAGCGTCGCGCCGGTTCCGTGCGCATGGCACTGGTGAAAATGGGCGTTGATCCTGCGCGCATCGTTGCCCAGGGTTATGGCAAGGAATACCCGGTTGCTGAAAACGGCGACGCTTCGGGTCGAGCCATGAACCGCCGTGTAGAAGTGACCATTTCCAACGACAACCAGCCGGTGATCCCGCGTTCGGCGGTGAGCGCCAACTAAGCTTCATGCCGTAACGCAAAAGCCCCGCCTGATCTGATCAGGCGGGGCTTTTTGTTTTCGCGGTTTGGCAGAACACCGCGTCGCGTCCATCGCCAGCAAGCCGGCTCCTACAGGATCAACGCAAACCTGTAGGAGCCGGCTTGCTGGCGATGAAGGCAACGCGGTCTGTGTGATTTAACCGCGTTACAGTTACTGCTCCAGCTTTTGCGGGGTTTCCTGGCCCATGCAGCGCACGGCTTTTTTCTTGTTGTTGACCAATACGCCGGTCAGGCCTTTCTGTTCGGTGTCGAACATCACCAGCACGCCATCGATGCACTGGGCCACTTGTGGAGCCGGTTCCAGGGAGACTTTGTAGTCTTCGCCCGGCACGGTCTTGAGCATGGTGAAGTCGCTGAGCAGCAGCGCATCTTCGGGTTTGGCGAAGTGCAGGTAACCGTAGTACCACAGGGCCCCGACGGTGCCGAGGATGCTGCAGATACCGGTGATGATCAGCGGGATGGCGTTACGTTCTTCACTCATTGCGGACTCTCTGGTGGTTCATCTTCTGAATTCGGGGGTGCCGGGTAGTTGGGAATTTCACCCAGGCGGCGCAGACCGTTGAAATGCTGCGGGTCATCGAGGTATCGCAGCATGACCTTGCGCCAGACCGGGTCGGCGAACGTCTGCACATGACCGCCACGGGTCAGTTGCAGCACTCGCGGCGGCGGCGCAGCTTGATACAGACGGATGCCGTTGGAAAGGGGCACGATCGGATCGTCGATGCTGTGATAGATCAGTTTCGGCACGCCGTTGAGCTGCGTCATCGAGTGGATCGCGCTGTCACCGTCCGGCACCAGCCACGAAAGCGGCACCTGGAACGCCCACGTCAGCCAGGAATTGCTCAGGGCGAATTGGCCGATGCTGCGATAACTGGCGGGCACGCCATCGAGGACGAAGGCCTTGAGTTGTTTCTGGCGTTCGGGATGCTGAACCAGGTAATGCACGGCCATTGAGCCGCCCAGACTTTGCCCGAGCAGGATCAACGGTTTGCCTTTGACCTCCGGCGCCTGGTCGAGCCATTTGAACGCGGCGTCGATGTCCTGATAGATCGCCGGCAAACTCGGTTCGCCTTCGGACAAACCGTAACCGCGATAATCGATCAGCAGCACTTGATAGCCTTCCTCCGGCAACCACCAGCTGCCGCCCAGATGCATCGGCAGATTGCCGCCGTTGCCGTGCAGGTGCAGCACCGTGCCTTTGACTTCGACGCCTTTTTTCGCCGGCAGCCACCAGCCATGCAGCTTGAGGCCATCGGCCGTGGTGAGGGTGACGTCGCGGTATTCGAGTTTGGCTTTTTCCGGGGTGAACAGCTGTCCGGGCTCGGGGTAGAACAGCAAAGAGCTGCACCCGCCGAGGGTTAGAAGCAGGAAGAGGATGCCGAGGATTCTCATCCGTTGAAACCTCGCTTTAGGATTGATAGCAAGTCCTGTAGGAGCGAGGCTTGCCCGCGAAGGCGGTATAACATTCAACAGGCATGTTGACTGACACAACGCCTTCGCGGGCAAGCCTCGCTCCTACAAGGTATGCGGTGATTACAAGATATTGGAGTAATCCGCTTCGATCCGGTCCAGGCTCAGGTGGTTCAGGAAGTTGGAGAAGCACATCCACGCCGACAGCGCGTTCATGTCACGGAACTGTTCCGGCAGGTATTTCGGCGGTACCACCAGGCCTTCGTCCACCAACTGACGCAAGGTGCGCATGTCTTCCAGCGTGGTCTTGCCGCAAAACAGCAGCGGCACTTGCTCAAGCTTGCCTTTACGCACGGCCAACTGAATGTAGTTGTAAACCATGATAAAGCCCTTGAGGTAGGACAAGTCTTTGGTAAATGGCAGACCGTTCGGCACCGAACCACGGAAAACCCGACTGGCGTTGCCGTAGCTTTCCGCCATTTCAAAGCCCTGCTCGCGGAAGAACTCGAAGATCTGCAGGAAGTCCGCGCCCTCCTCCACCATGTGAATGGCGCGGGTACGGTTGGTCAGTTTGCGCAGGCGGCTCGGGTAAGAGGCGAAGGTGATGATTTCCATCAGGATCGCCAGGCCTTCCTGGGTCACCGTCGACGAGGGCGGCCCCTTGGACAGGAAGGTGCAGATCGGCTGGTTCAGACCGTTGAGCGTAGTGCCGACATGCACCAGCCCTTCGTGGACTTCCAGCGCACGCACGTCACGCTCGTTGAACATCGCGTCGGTGCGAATCTTGATGTAGTCGGCGCCGGCCGCCGCATCGGCGACGATACCGTCGGACTCGAACACCCGGATGGTTTCCTCGGCCTCGCCAAACACTTTGCTCAGCCGGGTTTGCAACAAATGCACGGCGTCCTTGGCGGTGAGGATTTTCGGCTCGTCCTTCAGGTCACCACGACCATCGATGTTATTCAGATAATCGGAGAGCATCAGGCCGAGGTCGGACAGGGTCGGGTCACCGGCGTGAAACGCATCGGATGCCGCGCCATACAACTCCTGGGAAATCAGGCCGAAATCCTCGGTGCCGCGCGCTTCAAGCATGCGCACCACCATCCGGTATTCCTTGCACATGCGCCGCATGATCTGGCCGACCGGGTTGAACTGGCCAAGCTGACGGGTGATGTCGCGCTCGATGTTCTGGAATTCCAGTTTCACTTTGCTGGAGTCGAAGGACAGCGGCCGGTTCAGGTAGTAATCACGGTCCACCGCCGGCATTTCCTTGCCCTTGGCCTTGAGGAAACCCTTGCGGATGCTGTCGTCCCACTTCACTGCATCCAGGACGCGAATCGGCGTCTGCGCCAGCACAATGCGATCGGACAACATGCGTATCGTCTGCTGGTAATCGTCCACCCGAAACTCCTGTAGAAAAACCGTTATGTGCTGGGTTTATTTGGCTTTGGCCAGGCGCTGATAGCGCACGGCTTCGACGAAGACATCGGAATTGGCCGGATCGTCGAGGTAAGCGAAGACCTGGTCCATGCGTGTGTTGATCAACACGCCGTCACCGTCGTCGGTCTGGAAACCTTCGCCGCTGAGGACTTTTTGCCCCAGGGCCTGGTTGATCTGCTCGAGGTCGAGGTTGTAGACCACCAGTTCATGCTTGTCGGTGAGTTCGAAACCGGCAATGGTGAAATGCCCGCCGAACTGTGCCGGGACTTTCGCCGACAGGTACCAGCGGTTGCCATGGCGCGAGACGGTGAAGGGATAGGCTTCGCGTTCCTTGGGTTTGGCCTTGAAGTAGCTGACCGCCTGATAGCGATTTTCGCCGATGCGCGTCAGCTCCAGGTTCAGCGGCTCGCCCCAGGCGTTGGTGCTGGTCCATTTGCCGAGTAATCCTTTGGGCGCGGGGTCGCTCGTGGGCAATGGCTCCCTGAAGGTCACCAGACAGCCACTGAGCAGCAGGATCGACAAGGCGATCACAACGACGCGCCAGGCTTTCATTCAATACTCCCTATGAACACAGTCCCCGAATGGTCACGGTCCCTGTAGGAGCGTGGCTTGCCCGCGAAGGCGATGCGTCAGTCAACACATCATCTGTTGAATGTTAAATCGCCTTCGCGGGCAAGCCTCGCTCCTACAGGTCGCGGTTCATCGCAGGATCACACCGACGCCAGTACCAAGTGCATGTAGCGAGTCAGGATACCGAGCATTTCAGCTTCGGCGTCAGGCTCGGCGTCGTTGAGCAGCCCCTGATATTCCATCCGTCCGATAATCGCCGTCAACACTTTGGCATCCTGGTGTGGCTCACGGGAACCCAAAACCTGGAAAAGCTGACACGTACCCTGCAGGAGAATCTGCTGATGCGAGCGCACCAGCTCCGCCAGGCGGGGGTTCAGCAGCGCTTCCTGACGGAACGCCTGTTCGGCCATCAGGTGTTCGCGACGGTTGATCAGTTGCCGGTGAACATAGTCCGCCATCAACCGTGCAATGTCGTCCGCCAGTTGCGAGCGCGACTCGGGGCTGCCGTCGCCGCTGACGACCATCTCGCGCAGCAGCCCTTCATTGTTCACCCACAACTTGGCCATGAACGCCGCGCTGCGCTCCACGTATTGGGCAAAGGTATCGGTGAGCAAGTCATCGATGTCCTTGAAATAGTAAGTGGTGGCCGACAGCGGCACACCCGCTTCTGCAGCAACCGCACGGTGACGCACGGCCCGCACGCCATCGCGCACGACAATGCGCATGGCCGCATCGAGAATGTCCTGTCGACGCTGCTCGCTGCCCTGACGGCTGGCCTTGCGGCCCTGGTACTGAACACTTTCAGCGACCGCAGTGGCGATACCCGCTGCACCTTCTTGAGCCATTGCACGGTTCACGACAGGAATTCCTCTCTCATTTCAAAAGTAACCAATTGATACGTTTGTACCAGACAGGCAATAAAAAGCCGCCTGTTATAGGCGGCTTTTTAATTGAAACATTTACGCTTGCGGCCGCATGTGCGGGAACAGGATCACGTCGCGGATCGACGGGGAGTTGGTCAGCAGCATCACCAGACGGTCGATGCCGATGCCTTCACCGGCCGTTGGCGGCATGCCGTACTCCAGCGCGCGAACGAAGTCGGCGTCGTAGTGCATGGCTTCGTCGTCGCCGGCGTCCTTGTCGGCCACCTGCGCCATGAAGCGCTCGGCCTGGTCTTCCGCGTCGTTCAACTCGGAGTAGGCGTTGGCGATTTCACGGCCACCGATGAACAGCTCGAAACGGTCGGTGACGTTCGGGTTGTCGTCGTTGCGACGGGCCAGCGGCGACACTTCGAACGGGTACTGGGTAATGAAGTGCGGCTGCTCCAGCTTGTGCTCGACCAGCTCTTCGAAAATCATCACCTGCAATTTGCCCAGGCCTTCGAAGCCCAGCACCTTGGCGCCGGCTTTCTTGGCGATGGCGCGGGCCTTGTCGATGTCATTCAGATCATCGGCAGTCAGCTCAGGGTTGTACTTGAGGATCGAATCGAACACCGACAGACGCACGAACGGTTCGCCGAAGTGGAACACCTTGTCGCCGTAAGGCACGTCGGTGCTGCCCAGAACCAGCTGCGCCAGCTCGCGGAACAGTTCTTCGGTCAGGTCCATGTTGTCTTCGTAGTCGGCGTAAGCCTGGTAGAACTCCAACATGGTGAATTCAGGGTTGTGACGAGTCGAAACGCCTTCGTTACGGAAGTTGCGGTTGATCTCGAACACTTTCTCGAAGCCGCCAACCACCAGACGCTTAAGGTACAGCTCAGGCGCGATACGCAGGAACATTTCCATGTCCAGCGCATTGTGGTGCGTTTCGAACGGCTTGGCCGCCGCGCCACCCGGAATGGTTTGCAGCATCGGCGTTTCCACTTCCAGGAAGTCACGCTGCATCAGGAAGCTGCGGATGTGGGCGATGACTTGCGAACGCACGCGGAAGGTCTGGCGCACGTCTTCGTTGACGATCAGGTCAACGTAACGCTGACGATAGCGCTGTTCGGTGTCGGTCAGGCCGTGGTGCTTGTCCGGCAGCGGGCGCAGGGATTTGGTCAGCAGGCGCACGCTGGTCATTTCAACGTACAGGTCGCCCTTGCCGGAACGGGCCAGGGTGCCTTCGGCGGCAATGATGTCGCCCATGTCCCAGGTTTTCACCGCGGCCAGGGTTTCTTCGGACAGGGTCTTGCGGTTGACGTAGACCTGGATGCGACCGGTCATGTCCTGGATCACCATGAACGAGCCACGGTTGAGCATGATGCGACCGGCAACCTTGACCGGGATTGCAGCCTCTGCGAGCTCTTCCTTGGTCTTGTCCACGTACTGTTTCTGCAAGTCTTCGCAGTAGTTTTCGCGGCGGAAGTCGTTCGGGAAGGCATTGCCCTTGGCGCGCTCGGCAGCAAGCTTTTCCTTGCGCAGGGCGATCAGGGAGTTTTCTTCCTGTTGCAGGGCTTGCGGGTCGAGTTCTAGGTCGCTCATGTCTTTAGATATTCCATCTGGTTCGTTGCCCCCGGCCTGCGGCCGGGGATCGCCAGCGAGCTGGCTCCTACAGGGGATCGGGGGGTGTCAGCCGATCCCGTATTGCATTGCTTACAAGCCCGACTTCAGGCTCGCTTCGAGGTATTCATCGATATCACCGTCGAGTACCTTGTCGCAGTCACTGCGCTCGATGTTAGTGCGCAGATCCTTGATGCGCGAGGCATCGAGTACATAAGAACGGATCTGATGACCCCAGCCGATATCGGACTTGGTGTCTTCCAGCGCCTGGGACGCCGCGTTGCGCTTCTGCATTTCCTGCTCGTACAACTTGGCCCGCAGCATTTTCATGGCGGTGTCCTTGTTGGCGTGCTGGGAACGTTCGTTCTGGCAGCTGACCACGGTGTTGGTCGGTACGTGGGTGATACGTACGGCCGAGTCGGTGGTGTTTACGTGCTGACCACCGGCACCGGAGGAGCGATAGGTGTCGATCCGCAAGTCTGCCGGGTTGATTTCGATTTCCACCTTGTCGTCGATCTCTGGCGAGACGAAAACCGCCGAGAACGAAGTGTGACGACGGTTGCCGGAGTCGAACGGGCTCTTGCGCACCAGGCGGTGTACGCCGATCTCGGTACGCAGCCAGCCAAAGGCGTATTCGCCCTTGATGTGCACGGTCGCGCCCTTGATGCCGGCGACTTCACCGGCCGACAGTTCCATGATGGTGGCGTCGAAGCCGCGTTTGTCAGCCCAGCGCAGGTACATGCGCAGCAGGATGTTGGCCCAGTCCTGGGCCTCGGTGCCACCGGAGCCGGCCTGGATGTCCAGGTAGGCGTTGTTCGGGTCCATTTCATGGCTGAACATGCGGCGGAATTCAAGCTTGGCGAGGTTTTCCTCGAGACGGGCCAGCTCGGCGACGACATCGCCCACTGCGCCTTCGTCGTTTTCTTCGACGGCCATGTCCAGCAGGTCGCGGCAATCGGCCAGACCGGTGTTCAGCTCGTCCAGGGTATCGACGATCTGTGCCAGCGCAGAGCGCTCGCGGCCCAACTCCTGGGCATATTCAGGTTTGTTCCAGACGCTCGGATCTTCAAGCTCGCGATTGACTTCGGTCAGACGCTCGTGCTTTTGATCGTAGTCAAAGATACCCCCGAATAGTTTCGGAGCGCTCGGACAGGTCCTTGATGGTGTTAAGGATCGGGTTGATTTCCATGGCGGGCAGCACTCGTTGGCGAACTTTTGAAAGCCGGCGAGTATAACGGCAAACGGCCGGAAACGGCAGCCCGCTTGGCCGAAAAGGCCCGATGCGTTTTCGGAGCGGCCGTACACCGATCAACTGTAGGAGCCGGCTTGCCGGCGATGGCTTACTAAGATCCAGACTCTGTTTTCGGTCGGAGTACATATCCGTTTTTTGGGCAACGGCGGCTATCGGTTTCGCCCTTACGGCGAGTCACTTGGAGAAGCCCCAAGTAACCAAGGGCTCTTGCCCCTTTCGTTCGGTGCCTCGCCTAGGCTCGGCATGCCCTCGCTCCGGTCCTGCTCCGTGGGCCCGCCGCCATCGGCCATCCATGGCCGGGGGCGGCTAACCCGGCATCCATGCCGGGTTGCCCACTACGCAGAACCTCCACTCGGCCTCTCGAGGGGGCGCTCAGATCAAAAGCGGAAGGCGAGCTAACGCTCGGCCTGATGAGTGGTGGGAATCAAAAGCGTACGTGCCCCCTGTAGGAGCCGGCTTGCCGGCGATGGCGGTGTGTCCGGCAACTAAATGTTGAAGATTAAACCGCTATCGCCGGCAAGCCGGCTCCTACAGGAAATGAGGTCGCCCTGTTACTCGATACCCACCTGATTGCGCCCATTGTTCTTCGCCAGATACAGCCCCTTGTCCGCCGCCGAGATCAATTGACGGCAATCGGCGCCCGGTTGCGGGGTCATGGTCGACAGGCCGATGCTGATGGTCAGGCTTGAGCCTTCGCTCGGTGAAATGTGCGGGATTTTCAGTGCCGCCACGGTCTGGCGCAGTTTTTCCGCAACCAGTCGCGCACCGCCCGGTGATGTATTGGGCAGGACCAGCGCGAATTCTTCGCCGCCATAACGGGCCGGCAAATCAGAAGGTCGGGCGCTGGCGTCGCGGATGGCCGTGGCGACTTTGCGCAGGGCTTCGTCGCCTTCGAGGTGGCCAAAGTTGTCGTTGTAGGACTTGAAGTAGTCCACATCGATCATCAGCAACGACAACTGGCTCTGGTCGCGCAACGAACGTCGCCATTCCAGTTCCAGGTACTCGTCGAAGTGACGACGGTTCGACAGGCCGGTCAGGCCGTCCGAGTTCATCAGGCGTTGCAGCACCAGGTTGGTGTCGAGCAACTGCTGCTGGCTGACCCGCAACGCGCGGTACGCCGCGTCACGCTGCAACAGGGTCATGTAGGAGCGCGAGTGATAGCGGATGCGCGCCACCAGTTCGATGTTGTCCGGCAGTTTGACCAGGTAATCATTGGCCCCGGCCGCGAATGCCGCGCTTTTGATCAGCGGGTCTTCCTTGGTCGACAGCACAATGATCGGAATGTCCTTGGTGGCCGGGTGATTGCGGTATTCGCGCACCAGGCTCAGGCCATCGAGACCGGGCATGACCAGGTCCTGGAGGATCACCGTCGGCTTGATCCGGATCGCCTGCGCAATCGCCTGATGCGGGTCGGCGCAGAAGTGGAAGTCGATGTTTTCTTCATTCGACAACCCGCGGCGCACCGCTTCGCCGATCATGGCCTGATCGTCCACCAACAACACCATGGCGGCGTTTTCGTCGGTTTTGAAGCCGTCGAGCTGTAAGTCATTCATGTGCGGTCACCTGAGTACTGCCTGGGCCAGGATTGCTGCTGAGCATAGTCATTTGGCAAAAATCTCCAGCAATCGTGGCGCTATCTTTTCCAGCGGGCGAATTTCTACAGCGGCGTCGATGGCCGCTGCCGCTTTCGGCATGCCATACACCGCGCTGCTTTGTTGGTCCTGAGCGATGGTCAGGTAACCCTGTTGGCGCATGAGTTTAAGCCCCTGCGCGCCATCGCGTCCCATGCCGGTCAATAAAACCCCTACGGCATCGCCATTCCAGTAACTGGCCACACTCTCGAAAAACACATCGATCGAGGGCCGATAGATCTCGTTGACCGGCTCGGCGGTGTACGCCAGCGTGCCGTTTTTCAATAAACGAATATGGTGGTTGGTGCCGGCCAGCAGCACGGTGCCCGCCTGCGGTGGCTCGCCTTCCTGGGCCAGGCGCACGTTCAGGCCGCTGGCGCCGCTGAGCCACTCGGCCATGCCGGCGGCGAACACCTGGTCAACATGCTGCACCAGCACAATGGCGGCGGAAAAATTTATCGGCAGCCCTTTGAGCAGAATCTCCAGGGCTGCCGGCCCGCCTGCAGAGGAACCGATGGCGATCAGTTTTTGCCGGGAACCTGAGTGGCGCAACGGGCCCGGCGCAGGTCGCACGCGATTGCCCTTGTCGCCGATCAGCCAACCGATGTTGAGGATTTTGCGCAGCAGCGGTGCCGCTGCTTCCTGGGCATTGCCGGCACCGATTGCCGGCGTATCGACCACATCCAGAGCGCCGTGGCCCATGGCTTCGAACACCCGGTGCACGTTCTGCTGGCGGTCGACCGTGACGATCACGATGGCACACGGCGTCTCGGCCATGATTCGCCGCGTCGCCTCGACGCCATCCATCACCGGCATGATCAGGTCCATCAGGATCAGGTCCGGGGTGTTTTCCACGCAACGCTGCACGGCCTCGGCGCCGTTACTGGCGACCCAGATCACTTGATGCTCCGGCTCAAACGCCAAGGCGCGGCGCAGGGCCTCCACGGCCATGGGCATGTCGTTGACGATTGCGATTTTCATGCCCGCGCTCCTCCTATGAGCTCAACCACTGCATCAAGCAGGGCGTCGTCGTGAAAACTGGCTTTGGCTAGATAATAGTCGGCCCCGGCGTCCAGTCCACGACGACGGTCTTCTTCGCGATCCTTGTAGGACACCACCATCACCGGCAGCGATTGCAGGCGGTTGTCCCGGCGCAACAATGACACCAGTTCGATACCGTCCATGCGCGGCATATCGATGTCGGTGATCAGCAGATCGAAATCCTCGGAACGCAGGGCATTCCAGCCATCCATACCGTCCACCGCCACGGCCACGTCGTAGCCGCGATTGAGCAACAGTTTGCGTTGCAACTCGCGGACGGTCAGCGAATCGTCGACCACCAGAACCCGTTTGCGCGCAGCTTCAGCCGCCTGATTGCTGTGACGGGCAATCCGCTCCAGACGCCCGGTATTGAGCAGTTTGTCCACCGATCGCAGCATGTCTTCAACATCGACGATCAGCACCACCGAACCATCGTCGAGCAAGGCGCCTGCGGAAATGTCCTGCACTTTGCCCAGACGCTCGTCCAGCGGCAAGACCACCAGCGTGCGCTCGCCGACAAACCGCTCGACCGCCACACCGTAGATCGCATCTCGCTCGCGGATGACCACGACCTTGAGGGTTTGCTGACTGTTGGTGCTCGCCGGACGCTGAAGCAATTGGCTGGCCGCAACCAATCCGACATGCCGGCCTTCGTACCAGAAATGCTGACGGCCTTCGACCTGCACGATGTCTGCCGGCTCCAGGTCGCACATGCGCTCGATGTGGGCCAGCGGAAACGCATACGCCTCTTCGCCGACCTCCACCACCAGGCTGCGCACCACCGACAGGGTCAGCGGCACTTCAAGATGGAAGCGGCTGCCCTCGCCCGCCGTCTGCTCCAGCACCACCGCGCCGCGCAACTGGCGGACCATGTGCTGAACCGCGTCCAGGCCGACGCCACGTCCGGACACTTCAGTGACCGCGTCGCGCAAGCTGAAACCCGGCAGGAACAGGAACGTCAGCAACTCCTCTTCGCTCAACTGGGCGGCGGTGTCGGCCGGGGACAACTGACGTTCGATGATGCTGCGGCGGACCTTTTCCAGGTCGACGCCGTTGCCGTCATCGCTCAGTTCCAGCATCAGCAGACCGGCCTGATGCGAGGCGCGCAGGCGGATTAAACCTTCCTCCGGTTTACCGGCCAGCAGCCGTTGCTCCGGGGATTCGATGCCGTGGTCGACGGCGTTACGCAGCAAGTGCGTCAGCGGCGCTTCGAGTTTTTCCAGGACGTCGCGATCGACCTGGGTTTTCTCGCCCTCGATCTCCAGCCGCACCTGTTTACCGAGGCTGCGGCCGAGGTCGCGGACCATGCGCACTTGCCCGCTCAGCACATCGGCAAACGGCCGCATGCGACAGGCCAACGCGGTGTCGTACAGGACTTGCGCGCGTTGACTGGCCTGCCAGGCAAACTCGTCCAGCTCGGCGTTTTTTTCCACCAGCAATTGCTGGGATTCCGCCAGCAACCGACGCGCATCGTCGAGGGCTTCCCGGGCTTCCAGGCTCAAGGTCTGATCCTTGAGATGGACATTGAGGTTTTCCAGCGCCCGCAGGCCGTTGTTCTGCATGCGCTTGAGGCGTTGCATGGTGGCCAGGTGCGGTTTGAGCCGCAGGGTTTCCACCAGGGATTTGCTCGACAGGTCGAGCAGGCTGTTCAAGCGCTCGGCCGTAACGCGCAATACGCGCTCGCCACTTTCGGTGGTGCGTTTGGTCTTGGGCGAGGGCTCGGCGGCAGCTGCCGAAGGGGCTTGCGTGGCGGCCGGCATGGGTGACTCAACCGTGGCCGTCGGCGGCTCCAGCTGCAGTTCTGCCATCGGCGGCGCGATGGGGGCAACCGTCGCCATGTGAACAAGCAGACGTCCCATCAAGACGACATAAGCTTCGATATCCGCAGGCGCCGGTGCGTTGTTCGGCGTCGCGATGCGCATCAGCAAATCGGTGCCCTGCAGCAAGGCATCAATGTGCTCTGGCCGCAGATACAACCGGCCTTCCTGGGCGCTGACCAGGTAATCTTCCATCACATGGGCAACGCTGACGCCGGCATCGACGCCGACAATTCGCGCCGCGCCTTTGAGCGAGTGAGCCGCGCGCATGCACGATTCAAGGTAATCGGCCTGGGTCGGATCGCGTTCAAGCGCCAGCAGCCCCGTGCTCAACACCAGGGTCTGGGCCTCGGCTTCGAGGCTGAACAGTTCCAGCAAAGAGGCGTCGCGCATTTGCTCGGGGGTCATGTGAGGCTCCGGGTCACGGCGGACAGCAGCTGTTCTTCATCCAGCCAACGCAGGCTGCGACCTTTGAATTGCAATACGCCACGGGTGTATTTGGCGCTGGCTTGCGCACCGGAACGCGATGCGGCCTCAAGGAGGCGCTCGTCGATGGCATGGATCCCGTCGACTTCGTCCACTGGCACCACCACCGGCCCGCCGTGGGCCGCGATGATCAACATGCGCGGCATCACGCGCGCACCAGGCGCCACGCTGCTCACGCCGTCGAGCCCGAGCAGTTCCACCAACGACAGGCACGCCACCAGCGCGCCGCGCACATTCGCCACGCCAAGCAAGGCCCGGGAGCGCTGGTGCGGCAGGGAATGAATCGCTTGCAGCGGCGCCACTTCCACCAGGCTGCGGGTGGCCAGGCCCAACCATTCCTCGCCGAGGCGGAACATCAGCAGCGAGCGGGTTTTCACCTCGCTTTCAACCGCGACCGAGACTTGCCCGCGGTCTTCCTGTTGCAACGCGTAGCGGTCGAGCAAACGCGTAGCGGCCGCCGAGTACACCGCGCAATTGCGGCAATGAATGTGTTCGATCAGCAGCGGGCAGGACTTGTCGCCGTGGATACCGATACGGTTCCAGCAATCGTCGATGGCCTGGGCATCTTCATGGGTGAGGCTAAAGCTGTCGGCGGCATTCATCGTTTGCGCTCACTGTTTGCGCGCTCGCTGCGGGCGGCGCGGTCCTGCAATCGTTTGGCGCCCGCCGTGTCGCCCTGTGATTGCAGCAAGGCCGCCAGGTGCATCAACGCGTCGGGATGTTGCGGTTCGAGGTACAACGCCTTGCGATAAAAGCCCTGGGCTTCGAGAGCGCTGCCGGCGACATCGCTGAGCAGTCCCAGCCAGTAAAACACCTGGGCTACCGGTTCATGGCTGCGCAAATAACTTTCGCACGCGGCGCGGGCTTCGGCGCTTTTGCCTTCATTGGCCAGTGCGGCGATGTTTGCCAGCAACGTAGCGGCGTCGGGACTGGCGGCTTTTGTCGCCACCGGCAGCGGCGTCACCGTTGCGAAGGGCCGCAGGCGTACCGGCGCCGGTGTGACGCTGCGCACCGGTTGGCGCACTGGCAACGGCAGCGGCGTCGATACGAAGGCTGGAAAAGGTTCAGGCTCGGGCGCGCTCTGGCGACTGAACGCAAATGACTGTGGAATACCAATCGAACGCATGCCCAAGCGTCCCAGCAAACTGCCCTCGGCGGGGCCGATAAACAGCACACCCTCGACATGGGTCAGGCGCTTGAGCACTTCGAACACCTGTTGTTGCGTCGGCTGATCGAAATAGATCAGCAGGTTGCGGCAGAACACGAAGTCATAAGGCGATTCGTTGGCCAGCAACGACGGATCCAGCAGGTTGCCGACCTGCAAACGCACCTGTTCCAGCACGCGCTCGCTGAGGCGATAGGATTCGTCCTCGGCGGTGAAATGCCGCTCGCGAAACGCGATGTCCTGGCCGCGAAACGAATTCTTGCCGTACTGCGCGCGCCTGGCTTTCTCCACCGACAGCGGGCTGACGTCCATGCCTTCGACTTTGAACTGATGCGGTTTGAACCCGGCATCGAGCAAGGCCATGGCAATGGAATAGGGTTCTTCACCGGTGGAACACGGCAGGCTGAGGATTCGCAGCGCGCGCATGTTGTTGATATCGGTCAGGCGCTTGGCCGCCAGTTTTGCCAGGGCGGCGAAGGATTCCGGGTAACGGAAAAACCAGGTTTCGGGAACGATCACCGCTTCGATCAGCGCTTGCTGCTCATCCTGCGAGCCCTGCAAGGTGTGCCAATACTCATCGGCCGTCAGCGCGCTGGACGCCGTGCTGCGCTGGCGTACCGCACGTTCGATGATCGCCGGGCCCACCGAGGTGACGTCGAGGCCGATGCGCTCCTTGAGAAAATCGAAAAACCGCTGATCGCTGCTCATGGCTGCACCTCAAGCTGCGCCAGGTCCAGCGGGGGTGACGGAAACAGCAGCGCCCGAACCTGCTCGTCCAGCAGATCGGCGACGCGCACCCATTGCAGCAAACCTTGCGCGTCTTCACGCACCGGTCCGAGGTACGGCGCCTGGCGATTATCTAGGCCATAGGGTTGAAAGTCCGCCGGGTTGCAGCGCAGCGTGTCGGTGGCCTGCTCCAGGATCAGCCCGAGCAATTGCGCCTCGGCGGTTTCATCCGCACGGTAATTGACCAGCACCAGGCGCGTGCTGGTACGCGCCTGGGCCGGTTCGCCAAAGGTCAGCGCACTGAGGTCGATTACCGGCACTACCGCGCCGCGATAGGCGAACACCCCGGCGACCCAGTCCGGCGCGCGGGGTATCGGCTTCAACGGCAGGCACGGCAGCACTTCTGCCACCTCGATCGCTTGCAAGGCATAGCGCTCGCTGCCGATGCGAAACACCAGAAACAATGCATGCATCGCCGGCTTCACGGTGGTGCGTTTAGCCGTGAGTTCGCTCATCAGACTTTGAATCGCGAAACGCCGCCGCGCAGCCCGACGGCCACCTGGCTCAGTTCGTCGATGGCAAAACTGGCCTGACGCAAGGACTCGACGGTCTGGCTGCTGGCATCGCCCAACTGCACCAGTGCATGGTTGATCTGCTCGGCGCCGGTGGCCTGAGCCTGCATGCCTTCGTTGACCATCAACACCCGCGGCGCCAGCGCCTGAACCTGATGGATGATCTGCGACAGCTGTTCGCCGACCTGCTGCACCTCGGACATGCCGCGACGCACTTCTTCAGAGAACTTGTCCATGCCCATGACCCCGGCCGACACCGCCGACTGGATCTCGCGCACCATCTGCTCAATGTCGTACGTGGCCACGGCGGTCTGGTCCGCCAGGCGCCGCACCTCGGTGGCAACCACAGCAAATCCACGACCGTATTCACCGGCCTTCTCGGCTTCGATGGCAGCGTTCAGCGACAGCAGGTTGGTCTGGTCCGCGACCTTGACGATGGTCACCACCACTTGATTGATGTTGCCGGCCTTCTCGTTGAGGATCGCCAGTTTGGCGTTGACCAGATCCGCGGCGCCCATCACCGAGTGCATGGTCTCTTCCATTCGCGCCAGCCCCTGCTGCCCGGAACCGGCAGCCACCGAGGCCTGATCGGCAGCGGTGGAGACTTCGGTCATGGTCCGCACCAGGTCACGCGAGGTGGCGGCGATTTCACGGGAAGTGGCACCGATTTCGGTGGTGGTGGCGGCGGTTTCCGTAGCGGTGGCTTGCTGCTGTTTGGAGGTGGCGGCGATTTCGGTCACGGACGTGGTGACCTGCACCGACGAGCGCTGCGCCTGAGACACCAACGAAGTGAGTTCGGCCATCATGTCGTTGAAGCCGGTTTCCACGGCGCCGAATTCGTCTTTGCGCTCCAGGTTCAAGCGGCCGCTGAGGTCGCCGGTACGCATGACTTCGAGGATCTGCACGATGCGGTTCATGGGCGCCATGATCGCGCGCATCAGCAGCAGGCCGCAGAGACCGGCGGCCAATACCGCCACCAGCAGGGAAATACCCATGATGACTTTCGCGGTGAACACCGCATCATCAATGTAGGCCATGTCCTGATCCGCCACGGCTTTGTTTTCGCGCAGGATGTCATTGAGCTTCATGCGCCCCGCCGTCCAGGTCGGGGTCAGTTGTTCATTGAACAACTTGATGGCCTCGGCTTCCTGATTGCGCTTATGCAAGTCGAGCACTGCGGCCAGGATCTTGCCGTAATTCTCATGGTATTTTTCGAAGGCTGCGAATTCGAGCTTGTCTTCATCCGTGGTGACGGTGGCGCGATAGCTATTCATCGCGTCCTGCACGCGCGCTTCAAAATTCTTGAAGTCTGCGGCGTCCTCGGCACTGATGCCCTGCCCTTCCTTCAAGCCCAGCATTTCCTGGGTCTGGAGATAGCTGTCGACCCAGGCGCCACGAATCATCGAGCTGTAATACACCCCGGGGAGCGCGTCGTCACGAACGCTGACTTCGCTGGCCTCGATCTTCAACAGCCGGGAATACGAGACGACGACCATCAGCAACATGATGGCGATAATTACCGCAAAGCTCGCCAAAATGCGTTGGCGCAACGTCCAGTTCTTCACAGTCAGTCCTCGGGGCCATTTCAAATGCTGCGCAGTATAGCCGAGGGCGGTGTTTCATTTATAAGACGGATGCGCGGCGGTTCACATCTCGGCGAATGAGGGTTGTGGCGGGGCTGAAAAGGCTATCGCCAGCAAGCTGGCTCCTACAGGGGAACGGTGTCGGGCATGCATGTTGTGCGCGCCGCAATTCCCTTGCCGGCGATGGCGGCCTTGAAGGACGGTGCAGGATTTGAGGGCCTCATCGCCAGCAAGCTGGCTCCTACAGGTGGTCGGTGTCGGGCACGAGTGTTGTGCGCACCGAAGTTCCCTTGTAGGAGCCGGCTTGCCGGCGATGGCGGTCTTGAGGGCGGTGCTGGATTTTAGGGCCTCATCGCCAGCAAGCCGGCTCCTACAGGTGGTGGCGTCGGGCACGAATGTTGTGCGCGCCGAAAATACCTTGTAGGAGCCGGCTTGCTGGCGATGGCGGGCTTGAGGGCGGGGCAGGATTTTAGGGCCTCATCGCCAGCAAGCCGGCTCCTACAGGTGGTCGGTGTCGGGCACGAGTGTTGTGCGCACCGCAATTCCCTTGTAGGAGCTGGCTTGCCGGCGATGGCGGTCTTGAGGGCGGGGCAGGATTTGAGGGCCTCATCGCCGGCAAGCCGGCTCCTACAGGTGTTCGGTGTCGGGCACGAGTGTTGTGCGCACCGAAGTTCCCTTGTAGGAGCCGGCTTGCCGGCGATGGCGGTCTAGGGAGCGAAACAGGATTTGAAGCCGGTTTCTACATGGAAGCCTGGCGCACCTGTTTTTCCAGCTCGACCTTCAACGCTGGCTCAAGCTTGAGTTGGCGCGCCAGTTCGTCCAGGTAAGACTTCTCCATGAAGTTCTCCTCGTCCACCAGCATCACGCTCGCGATGTACATCTCGGCCGCCATTTCCGGGGTGCTGGCGGCGCGCGCAACATCGGTTGGATCCAGCGGTTTGTTCAGTTCGGCGTGCAGCCAGTGTTGGAGTTCCTGATCATTGTCGAGTTTGGTGAACTCGCCTTCGATCAACGCGCGTTCGCGCGCGTCGACATGACCATCAGCCTTGGCCGCCGCCACCAGCGCCTTGAGAATCGCCTGGCTATGTTGCTCGACCTGCGCCGTCGGCACGCGGTCCACGGTTTGCGGCTCTTGCTTCGGTGCAGTGCCCTGCTGGGCCTGCCAGTTGCCGTAAGCCTTGTAGGCAATCACGCCCAATGCCGCGAGGCCGCCGTAGACAGCGACTTTGCCGCCGACTTTGCGAGCCTTCTTGTTACCCATCAACAGGCCCATCGCGCCAGCGGCCAATGCACCGCCACCCGCGCCTGACAACAAACTGCCAAGGCCGCCCGAACCACCGCCACCACCAAGCAATCCGCCCAACCCAGCGCTGGACGCCTTGTTCTGCGCGCCACCGGTCTTGTTCTGCAACAGGTCCTGGCCGGATTTGAGTAATTGATCGAGCAATCCACGGGTATTCATTCTTGCCGCCTCCACAAAAGGGGTTAACCGGACACATAAGGCCACCAGCCTAGATCGAAAGTGCCCAGCCCTTCCCGGCGAGAGTGCTTCCAGATGTTGCTCACCTTCTGTAACGCTAAAAAGCCCATCGATTAAAAAGATATACACTCAAGCGAATCTATAAAAACCGCCCACCGGGTACTTCTTCATGATGACTTTGCGTCAAATTCGTCATTTCATCGCCGTGGCCGAGACCGGCTCGATCTCTGCCGCCGCGCAAACCGCGTTCATTTCCCAATCGACATTGACCCTGGCCATCCAGCAACTGGAGCAGGAAATCGGCGTCGGGCTGTTCAACCGCCATGCCAAGGGCATGACGCTGACCCACCAGGGTCATCAGTTCCTACGCCAGGCACACCTGATTCTGGCAACGGTGGACAACGCCAAACGCAGCCTGCAACAAAGCACCGATCAAGTCGCCGGGCAGTTGATCGTCGGTGTAACCAGTCTCGTCGCCGGTTATTACCTCGCGGACCTGCTCACCCGCTTTCAACGCGCCTACCCCAACGTCGAGATCCGCGTGATGGAGGACGAACGCCCGTACATCGAGCATTTGCTGGTCAGCGGCGAGATCGATGTCGGTGTGCTGATCCTCTCCAACCTCGAAGACCGCCACGCCCTGCAAACGGAAGTGCTGACCCATTCGCCCCACCGTTTATGGCTGCCGGCCCAGCATCCGCTGCTGGAACACGACAGCATCAACCTGGCCGACGTCGCCCGTGAGCCGCTGATTCAACTGAACGTTGATGAAATGGACCGCAACGCCCAGCGCATGTGGTCGGCAGCATCGCTTCAACCGCGCATCACCCTTAAAACCGCCTCCACAGAAGCGGTACGAAGCCTGGTGGCCGCCGGATTGGGCGTGTCGATCCAGCCCGACATGACCTATCGCCCCTGGTCATTGGAGGGCGACATCATCGAAGCGCGGCCGATTGCCGACCTGAGCCAGACCCTCGACGTCGGCCTGGCCTGGCGCCGCGGCACGGCGCGTCCGGCACTGGTCGACCCGTTCCTGACCGTCGCGCGCGAGCAGCCCCACGGCGGGCGCAAGCCATCTATTTAATCGAACGCCACCTTCAGTATTTAGTATTTGTCGACCTCGGATCCGGGCACTAGTCTTGGAACATCTATAAGACGGCCGGGCCCCAGTCACAGGGAGCAGCATGGCCACACAAGAAAAGAGAACCCGAAAAATGGCTGGCGCGCAGACCCCGTTGTTCACCGCGTTGTTGATCGATGGCGAACTGGTCGCGGGTCAGGGTTTTGTCGAACCAATCCTCAACCCGGCCACCGGTGAAGTGCTGACGCACATTGCCGAAGCCAGCACCGAGCAAGTCGAAGCCGCGATCCTCGCCGCGCACCGTGCGTTCGCCAGTTGGTCGCGAACCACGCCGCAGCAGCGCTCGAACCTGCTGCTGGACATCGCCAATGCCATCGAAAAACAAGCCGACCTGCTCGCCCGCCTCGAATCCCTGAACTGCGGCAAACCGTTGCACCTGGCGCGTCAGGACGACTTGAGCGCGACGGTCGACGTGTTCCGCTTCTTCGCCGGTGCGGTGCGCTGCCAGACCGGTCAGCTCAGCGGCGAATACCTGCCGGGTTATACCAGCATGGTGCGTCGCGATCCGATTGGCGTGGTCGCCTCGATTGCACCGTGGAACTACCCGATCATGATGGCCGCGTGGAAAATCGCCCCGGCCCTGGCTGCCGGCAACACGCTGGTGTTCAAGCCTTCCGAGCACACGCCGCTGTCGATCCTGGCCCTGGCGCCCGCGCTGGCCGAGATCCTCCCACGCGGCGTGATCAACATTATTTGCGGCGGCGGTGAAGGCGTGGGCAGCCACTTGGTCAGCCACCCGAAAATCCGCATGGTGTCGCTGACCGGCGATATCGTCACCGGGCAAAAAATCCTGCAGGCCGCAGCGAAAACCCTGAAGCGTACGCACCTCGAACTCGGCGGCAAGGCCCCGGTGATTGTCTGCAACGATGCCGACATTCAGGCGGTGGTCGAAGGCGTGCGCACGTACGGTTACTACAACGCCGGCCAGGATTGCACCGCCGCTTGCCGCATTTATGCCCAGGCCGGCATTCATGACCGTCTGGTGGCCGAACTCGGCGCGGCGGTCAGCAGCCTGCGCTTCGCCGGCAAACGCGATGCCGACAACGAAATAGGGCCGCTGATCAGCACCCGCCAGCGCGACCGCGTGGCCAGTTTCGTCGAACGCGCCCTGGGTCAGCCACACATCGAGCGCGTGACCGGCGCGGCCGTGCACTCCGGCGCCGGCTTCTATTACCAACCGACGCTGCTGGCCGGCTGCAAGCAGAGCGATGAAATCGTCCAGCGCGAAGTGTTCGGGCCGGTGGTCACCGTGACCCGCTTCGATGGGCTCGAACAAGCCGTGGACTGGGCCAACGATTCGGAATACGGCCTGGCTTCCTCGATCTGGACCCAGAACCTGGACAAGGCGATGCAGGTCGCCGCGCGCTTGCAGTACGGCTGCACCTGGATCAACAGCCATTTCATGCTGGTCAGCGAAATGCCCCATGGCGGCCTGAAACGCTCGGGCTACGGCAAAGACCTGTCCAGCGATTCGCTTCAGGACTACAGCGTGGTGCGGCACATCATGGCGCGCCACGGACAGCATTTATAAAAGCGCACTACGCTAACAATTAGCCGTAAAGGCATTAGCGCAGAAACGCTGGAACACCGCGAATCCCTTGTAGGAGCCGGCTTGCCGGCGAAGGCGTCCGAAAGACATCGCAAGGCTTAAAGGCCTCTTCGCCGGCAAGCCGGCTCCTACAAGGGCCGTGTTTACAACGCTGAACCACGTTCAAAACTGCCCCGACCATAATTTAAAGAAGAGGGAATTCCCATGTTCGTGCACAAGACCGCACTGCTCAGTGCAATCACCACAGCGCTGTTGGCCAGCGCCAGTATCCAGGCCGCCGAACCGCTGAAAGCCGTCGGTGCCGGCGAAGGTCAGCTGGATATCGTGGCTTGGCCCGGCTACATCGAACGTGGCGAAAGCGACAAGGCCTACGACTGGGTGACCAGTTTCGAGAAGGAAACCGGCTGCAAGGTCAACGTCAAAACAGCCGCCACTTCCGATGAGATGGTCAGCCTGATGTCCAAGGGCGGTTACGACCTGGTGACCGCATCGGGCGACGCGTCGCTGCGGTTGATCGTTGGCAAACGCGTGCAGCCGATCAACACCGCGTTGATTCCGAACTGGAAGAACATCGACCCGCGCCTGAAGGATGGCCAGTGGTACGTCGTCAACAAACAAACCTACGGCACCCCGTATCAGTGGGGCCCGAACGTGTTGATGTACAACACCAACGTCTTCAAGACCGCCCCGGACAGCTGGGGTGTGGTGTTCGAGGAACAGAACCTGCCGGACGGCAAGTCCAACAAGGGCCGGGTCCAGGCCTACGACGGTCCGATCTACATCGCCGATGCAGCGCTCTATCTCAAGGCGAAACGGCCGGAACTGGGGATCAAGGACCCGTACCAGCTCAACGAAGAACAGTACAAGGCCGCGCTGGACCTGCTTCGCAAGCAACAGCCTCTGATCCACCGCTACTGGCATGACGCGACCGTGCAGATGAGTGACGTCAAGAACGAAGGCGTCGTGGCGTCCAGCACCTGGGGCTACATGGTCAACGGTCTGGTGGCAGACAAGCAGCCGGTGGCCTCGGTCATTCCAAAAGAAGGTGCAACGGGCTGGGCCGACACCACCATGCTGCACGCCGACGCCAAGCACCCGAACTGCGCTTACAAGTGGATGGACCATTCGCTGCAACCGAAAGTCCAGGGTGACCTGGCCGCCTGGTTCGGTTCGTTGCCGTCGGTTCCGGCGGGGTGCAAAGAGAGCGAACTGCTCGGTGCCGAAGGCTGCAAGACCAACGGTTTCGACCAGTTCGACAAGATCGCCTTCTGGAAAACCCCGCAGGCTGAAGGCGGCAAGTTCGTGCCGTACAGCCGCTGGACCCAGGATTACATCGCGATCATGGGCGGTCGCTGACGCCTGAAGGTCCTTCGGACCTTATCGCCGGCCAGCCGGCTCCTACAAAGTACGCGTACCCCCTGTAGGAGCTGGCTTGCCAGCGATGCTTTTCAGATTTGATATTTCGGAGCACCGCACCATGACGCTTGCAGTCCAGTTCACCAACGTTTCCCGTCTGTTCGGCGAAGTGAAAGCCGTAGACCGGGTTTCCATCGACATCCAGGACGGCGAGTTCTTCTCCATGCTGGGCCCTTCCGGCTCGGGCAAAACCACGTGTTTGCGCCTGATCGCCGGTTTCGAACAACCGAGCGCAGGCTCGATCCGGATTCACGGCAATGAAGCCGCCGGGCTGCCGCCGTACGAGCGTGACGTCAACACGGTGTTTCAGGATTACGCCCTGTTCCCGCACATGAACGTACTCGACAACGTCGCCTACGGTTTGAAAGTCAAAGGCGTCGGCAAGGCTGAACGCCAGAAACGCGCTGAAGAAGCCCTCGACATGGTCGCCCTCGGCGGCTACGGCGCGCGCAAACCGGTGCAACTGTCTGGCGGTCAGCGCCAGCGTGTGGCCCTGGCCCGCGCATTGGTCAATCGCCCACGGGTGCTGCTGCTCGACGAACCGCTGGGCGCCCTCGACTTGAAGCTTCGCGAGCAAATGCAGAGCGAGCTGAAAAAGCTGCAACGCCAGCTCGGCATCACCTTCATCTTCGTCACCCACGACCAGACCGAAGCGCTGTCGATGTCTGACCGTGTGGCAGTCTTCAACAAGGGGCGCATCGAACAAGTCGATACCCCGCGCAACCTCTACATGAAACCGGCAACCACTTTTGTCGCGGAATTCGTCGGTACCTCCAACGTGATTCGCGGCGATCTGGCGCAGCAGCTCAGCGGCAATCCGCAGCCGTTTTCGATTCGCCCGGAACACGTGCGTTTCGCCGACGGCCCGTTGGCCAGCCACGAAATCGAAGTCAGTGGTTTGCTCCACGACGTTCAGTACCAGGGCAGCGCCACCCGTTATGAACTGAAGCTGGAAAACGGCCAGACCCTGAACATCAGCCAGGCCAACAATCAATGGCTGGACGTCAGCGCGCAACATCAGACCGGGCAACGCATCAGCGCACGCTGGGCACGGGAAGCGATGATCCCGCTGCACGACACCGTTGCCGGCGGGGTGTGAGATGACCAGCGTGGCTCTCCCTCAAACCCCGGCCGGCGGCTCGCCGTTACGCAGGTTTTCCAACCTGCTGTATCGCCGGCCGAACTTTTACCTGTCGCTGCTGCTGGTGCCGCCGTTGTTGTGGTTCGGCGCGATTTACCTCGGTTCGCTGCTGGTGCTGTTGTGGCAAGGCTTCTACACCTTCGACGACTTCACCATGGCGGTCACGCCCGACCTGACCCTGGCGAACTTCACCGCGCTGTTCCAGCCGTCGAACTTCGACATCATTCTGCGCACCCTGAGCATGGCCGTCGTGGTCTCGATTGCCAGCGCCATTGTCGCGTTCCCGATTGCCTACTACATGGCGCGCTACACCACCGGCAAGACCAAGGCGTTTTTCTACATCGCGGTAATGATGCCGATGTGGGCCAGTTACATCGTCAAGGCGTATGCGTGGACGTTGCTGCTGGCCAAGGGCGGCGTGGCGCAGTGGTTCGTTCAACACTTGGGACTGGAGCCGGTGTTGCAATTTGTGCTGGGCATTCCGGGCGTGGGTGGCAGCACCTTGTCGACCTCGCACCTGGGGCGCTTCATGGTGTTCGTCTACATCTGGCTGCCGTTCATGATCCTGCCGATTCAGGCCTCGCTGGAACGCCTGCCGCCGTCGTTGCTGCAAGCCTCCGCCGACCTCGGCGCCAAGCCGCGCCAGACCTTTATGCAGGTGATTCTGCCGTTGTCGATTCCGGGCATCGCCGCCGGGTCGATCTTCACGTTTTCGCTGACCCTGGGCGACTTCATCGTGCCGCAACTGGTGGGCCCGCCGGGGTACTTCGTCGGCAGCATGGTGTACGCCCAACAAGGCGCGATCGGCAACATGCCAATGGCCGCGGCGTTCACGCTGGTGCCGATTGTGTTGATCGCCATTTACCTGACCATCGTCAAACGACTGGGGGCCTTCGATGCACTCTGAGAAAGCTTCTTTGGGTCTGCGCATCGCAGCCTGGGGCGGGTTGGTGTTTCTGCACTTCCCGATCCTGA
The DNA here is from genome assembly GCF_019947305.1 of Pseudomonas sp. BF-RE-21. Classification (NCBI taxonomy): domain Bacteria; kingdom Pseudomonadati; phylum Pseudomonadota; class Gammaproteobacteria; order Pseudomonadales; family Pseudomonadaceae; genus Pseudomonas; species Pseudomonas sp. BF-RE-21. The sequence goes on from NZ_JAGYGF010000024.1 coordinate 50,562, forward strand.
TCATCTTCCTCTACGCGTTCAACACCGAAGACGCGGCGTTCAGCTTTCCACCCAAGGGCTTCACCCTGAAGTGGATCAGCGTGGCGTTCGCGCGGCCGGATGTACTGGAAGCGATCAAGCTGTCGCTGCAGATCGCCTCCGTCGCGACGTTGATCGCGTTGGTGCTCGGCACGCTGGCGTCGGCGGCGTTGTACCGGCGGGATTTCTTCGGCAAGCAAGGCATCTCGCTGATGCTGATTTTGCCGATCGCGTTGCCGGGGATCATCACCGGGATCGCGCTGTTGGCGACCTTCAAGACGCTGGGCATCGAGCCGGGGATGTTCACCATCATCGTCGGCCACGCGACCTTCTGTGTGGTGATCGTCTACAACAACGTCATCGCCCGGTTGCGCCGCACTTCACACAGTTTGATCGAAGCCTCGATGGACCTCGGCGCCGATGGCTGGCAGACCTTCCGCTACATCGTCCTGCCGAACCTCGGCTCGGCGTTGCTGGCCGGCGGCATGCTCGCGTTTGCGCTGTCGTTCGACGAAATCATCGTCACCACCTTCACCGCCGGCCATGAACGCACCCTGCCGCTGTGGCTGCTCAACCAGCTCAGCCGCCCACGGGACGTGCCGGTGACCAACGTCGTCGCAATGCTGGTGATGATGGTGACCATGCTGCCGATTCTCGGCGCCTATTACCTGACCCGTGGTGGTGAAAGCGTGGCGGGGAGTGGCGGGAAGTAACGAACAACTCAATATCCACTGTAGAAACCGAATCCTGTGTAGGAGCGAGGCTTGCCCGCGAAGGCGTCCTCGAGAGCGCCAAAAGCTTCGCGGGCAAGCCTCGCTCCTACACAGGATCCGGTTTCGGCAGAAAAATAATAGATTCAAAGAGGACAACGCCATGCAAACCAAACTCTTGATCAACGGCCAACTGCTCGACGGCGAAGGCCCCGCCCAACCGGTGTTCAACCCGGCCCTCGGTCGTGTGCTGGTGGAAATCAACGAAGCCAGCGAAGCCCAGGTCGACGCTGCCGTACGCGCTGCCGATGCCGCGTTCGAAAGCTGGTCGCACACCCCGCCGAAAGAGCGCTCGCTGTTACTGCTCAAACTTGCCGACGCCATCGAAGCACACGGCGAAGAGCTGGCCAAACTCGAATCCGACAACTGCGGCAAACCCTACAGCGCTGCGCTGAACGACGAAATCCCGGCGATTGCCGACGTGTTCCGTTTCTTCGCCGGCGCCAGCCGCTGCATGAGCGGTTCGGCAGGCGGTGAATACCTGGCCGGGCACACCTCGATGATCCGCCGCGACCCGGTGGGCGTGATCGCCTCCATCGCGCCGTGGAACTACCCGTTGATGATGGTCGCCTGGAAAATCGCCCCGGCCCTCGCCGCCGGTAATACCGTGGTGCTCAAGCCGTCGGAACAAACCCCGCTGACCGCGCTGCGCCTGGCACAACTGGCGTCGGAAATCTTCCCGGCCGGCGTACTCAACCTGGTATTCGGCCGTGGTCCTACCGTAGGCAGCCCGCTGGTCACCCACCCTAAAGTGCGCATGGTGTCGCTGACCGGCTCCATCGCCACTGGCTCGAACATCATTTCCAGCACCGCCGCCAGCGTCAAACGCATGCACATGGAACTGGGCGGCAAGGCCCCGGTGATCATCTTCGACGATGCCGACATTGATGCCGCCGTGGAAGGCATTCGCACCTTCGGCTTCTACAACGCCGGCCAGGACTGCACCGCCGCGTGCCGCATCTACGCACAGGCCGGCATCTACGAAAAATTCGTCGAGAAGCTCGGCGCGGCAGTCAGCAGCATCAAGTACGGCGTGCAGGATGATCCGTCGACCGAACTTGGCCCGCTGATCACCGCGCAGCATCGCGACCGGGTAGCCGGGTTCGTCGACCGCGCCGTAGCGCAACCGCACATTCGCCTGATCACTGGCGGCAAGGCAGTTGAAGGCAACGGTTTCTTCTTCGAACCAACGGTGCTGGCCGATGCACAGCAGGACGACGAAATCGTCCGCCGCGAGGTATTCGGGCCGGTGGTGTCGGTGACCAAATTCAGCGATGAAGCTCAGGTGCTCGGTTGGGCCAACGATTCGGACTACGGCCTGGCGTCGTCGGTGTGGACCTCGGACGTCGGCCGCGCACATCGCCTGTCGGCACGCTTGCAGTACGGCTGCACCTGGGTGAACACGCACTTCATGCTGGTCAGCGAAATGCCCCATGGCGGTCAGAAACTGTCCGGGTACGGGAAGGACATGTCGATGTATGGGTTGGAGGATTACACCGTTGTGCGGCATGTGATGTTCAAGCACTAAAAGCATCGCCGGCAAGCCGGCTCCTACAATGTTTTGCGCCGTTCACATCATTGGCGCACGGCACAAAATCTGTAGGAGCCAGCTTGCTGGCGATGGTGTCACCTCGGTTTCAAGGTAGAAACCGTCAATACGCACCACCAGGCTTCAACGCCAGACCAAAAAAACAATAACCACCGATCCGGGCAGCGCCATCACGGCCCTGTCACGGTTTCGGACATCCGAAATCTGCCGATTTTCCGGAGCTAACACACCATGAGTGCACTACCTGAATTCTCCGCAGCCGTTGCCGACAGCGATGCCGAGCAACTCCGAAAGCTGGGTTACACCTCCAACTTCAACCGCAGCATGAGCCTGTGGGAAAACTTCGCCCTGGGCTTCACTTACCTCTCACCGGTCGTAGGGGTTTATACCCTCTTCGGCCTGTGCCTGGCCGCCGGTGGACCACCGATGTTCTGGGCGTATTTGCTGGTCGGTTGCGGCCAATTGCTGGTGTGCCTGATCTTCGGTGAAGTGGTCTCGCAGTTCCCGATTTCTGGTGGTGTTTACCCATGGGCTCGCCGTTTGGTGGGCAAACGCTGGGCGTGGATGGTCGGCTGGATCTACTCCATCGCCCTGTGCGTGACCATCGCCGCCGTTGCGGTTGGTGCCGGGCCTTACCTTGCCGCGATGATGGGCTTCGAACCGAGCAACAACACCAACATCGTCATCGCCCTGGTGCTGACCCTGTTCGCCACGCTGGTCAACCTCAGCGGCACCAAAGTGCTGGCGCGAATCGCCATGTTCGGCTTCCTCTGCGAACTGGTCGGCGCGGTGATCGTCGGCATGTACCTGCTGGTTTTCGAACGTCATCAATCGATCAGCGTGTTGTTCAACACCTTCGACATCAGCGTTGACGGCTCTTATCTGCCGGCCTTCCTCACCGCCTCGCTGGCGGGGATGTTCCTGTACTACGGCTTCGAGGCCTGCGGCGACGTGGCCGAAGAAACCCCGAACCCGAGCAAGAAAATCCCGGTGGCCATGCGCATGACCATCTACATCGGCGGCGTTGCGGCGATGTTTGCTTGCCTGGCGCTGATCCTCGCCGTGCCGGACATGCAAGCGGTGATCAACGGCACCGACAAAGACCCGGTCGGCACCATCCTCAACAACGCCTTCGGCCCGGTCGGTTCGAAAATGGTCATGGGCGTGGTGATGATTTCCTTCATCTCCTGCGTCATCAGCCTGCAAGCGGCGGCGAGTCGTCTGCTGTATTCCTACGCCCGGGACGAAATGGTCATCGGCAGCTCACTGCTGAAAAAGATTTCACCTACAACCCAGGTTCCGGTTGCTGCGCTGTTCGTCTCCGGCGTCCTGCCGGCGCTGATCATCATTCTGGGCTTCTTCCTGCAAGACGCCGTGGCCACCATCGTCAGTTTCGCAGCGATCGGCATCTACCTCGCGTTCCAGATGATCGTCCTCGCAGCCCTTTATGCCCGTCTGAAAGGCTGGAAACCGAGCGGCAAATTCACCCTCGGCGCCTGGGGCTGGGCGGTGAACATCGGCGCGCTGGTCTACGGCGTCGGCGCCATCATCAACATGGCCTGGCCGCGCACACCGGATGCGGCGTGGTACATCAACTATGCGATGGTGCTGAGCACGGCGATCGTGATTGGCTTGGGGTTGGTTTATATGTGGATTGCCAAGCCGTATGACCATGGTACGGCGCCTGCGGGGGATGCCTGGAAGGTTAGTCACTAAGGCATTTGCTCTTCAATCGACAGCCTGCCCGCAGCAATGTGGGCAGGCTTCATGTTGCTAGAGAGTCTGCGGTTTGGAGAGTGCTTCGAATTCATCCATCAGCAAATGAATCTCGGTGCTGGGGTTGGGTTCGCCACTAACCGCGACGTCCTCAAGAACCTTGGGGGCCAGGGTTCTCGCCTTTTGGAACGGCTCGCCCAGCAGTTGAGCGAAATAGTTGGTGTCTTTGCCCTTCTCGTATTTATCCATACTTGGTTTTTCTCTGAGGCTCCTGGTCACCAAGTCGCCCGGAGAGTTTTTCCCAACAGCTCTGAACGGCTTTCGATTGAATCCAAAGTGCAGAAGTAGCCAAAACTCAAAACAGGGGTATGAGGCAATAACGTGGATTTTTGGATGCGCCTTCGCCATATCGATGGCTCGTTCAAAGCATGGGTGCGTATCGCGATCCAGTGCACAAAACACCCTGTCGAACCACTTCTGACGTGCAATGGCTCTTTCCACGATGCCGCTTGGGTGTGTGACTCCGCAGTGGACGATCTCAACCAGGGCGTTGGCGCGAAAATAAAATGCGGCCTCTTGCAGATATCGTTTTCCTGACTGGCTGTCCTCACAGAGCACCAACACTTTAGGTTGAGGTTTAAATCGCGGTGCCTTTCGATCAAATGATCTTGCCGAGCGCACCATGGTCATCCCCGCCTTATCAGCGGTAGACCGCGGTATCGCCCCTCAAAATAGCGTTTCTCGATATCCTCGCCTTCTCGCCCCTCAAAATCGTGAACCGAAAACAGATCGGTTGAACCATTGGCATCGCGTTCGGTGATCCAGTACTGATCGCGTCGAAGCGTCTTGGCATCCATCAAGTGCATGTCGTGAGTAGTGAAAATCAACTGAGTGTCCCGCCCGCTGTCCAGGTGTTTCTCAATCAACTCCGCGACGATGGCGGGATGCAGGCTGCTGTCCAGTTCATCGACAGACAGCACCCCGCTCCCGTCTGCGTGATTGATCATGAACCACGGTAACCAGAACCCAATCAGGTTTTTGGTGCCGCCCGACTCCTCCGAAAAATCGAAGTCGGCGCCTCCCAAAAGACTTGTATGCGTCAGGGTCACTTTGTCTTTTTGGGCCGCAGCGAAAAATTCCTTAAGCGTGAGTTTTTTGTCCGTCGGGACGGAGTCCGCGTCGGTATTGAGCTGAATATTGGTCACCGGGATATCCACTGCTTTTAGAAAGTCTCGTAAGTCGCACGTGTAATTCGACGCCATCTGCAGAAACCTGATCGATGCGGCAGACAGGCCAATCATGTTGTTCTGCTCAATTACGAGAAGGCCGGTTTGAAACCAGCTGAACGGCCGACGCAACTGCGTCAGCTCTTCGCTGCTGTTTGCAACGGCCTGCGAAATAAACAGCATCTTGGGGCTGGTCAGGCGTTGCCAGGCTTTATGCACTTCTTTGCCGCCCTCAAGGCTTGGGCCGAAAACATACTTCTCGCCCTCCTCATCGAAACGACGTTCATAAAGCAGCGTTTCTTTGCCTTTTGGGTATGAAACCAATTGCTCTTCGGTTATCCGCTGTGCCGTCATGCGCAGAACAAACCGATAGCGAAGCCCACTCTGGATGAAGTTGTATTCAAAGAAGCTGGGGGTGTTCTTGAGTTGCGAGTCGAAACGAAACGGTGATACCGGGAGAGGTTCGTCATTTGACGAGGCTGAAGAAGCAAGCAAATGGCCCATGATTCCCATGGCCCGGACCAGCGAAGATTTGCCTGACGCGTTGGGTCCGTAAATGGCGGCCACTTTCAACAAGTCAGGCAGCTTTTCTCCCTCTACAGGTGACTTGAACACGTTACGTTTTTTACTCAGGCGCGGCGTTGCGGCCATGGTTAAGGTTTTCTTCTCGCGGAAGGAGCGGTAATTGGCCACTGAAAATTCGATCAACATGCAGTAAACCCGCAGTTCATGACTGAAAGCGGAAAACCTATAGGAAAAACTAGCTGTGCGGCGCGGTGCCTCTGCACTTCAAGTAAAAACAGGAAATTCCTACAGATCGAGCCTTCCTGAAAAGACTCTGATTCCTACGACAAGCATCGCCAGAGTAGGCTTGGCGCCGCGAGCGCCTGACCGATAGGCTTTGTCCCGTCGCTGCCAAATCAGCGGCCCGGGGTCGAAGCCGGTCAATCATCAACATGGCGCATCCGCACCACCATAGGACCTGGGACGTTTGATGGGGCGGCCTCTCGGTGCCGCTGCTGCACTGGCAAGATTCGGCGTGGATCAAGTGGCGGGATATGCCGGATCTGGTGCAGGCGCAACGACCGTTTCCGATCATGGGCATTTGCAGTTGAAGGCAGGTTGAGACATGAAAAAGGCCCGTTCAGCCTGACTGATAGGTCTTTTTTTTTCCTTCATTTCCCCCTCGGTATCAGCCAATCGCACTGCGCTACGACCTTGCCTGCACCGCTCACCCACCTGCCTTTCTACAGCTTTTGCACCCATGGTTTTTTTTAAAAATCATGGCACTTTGGTTTGATTGAACTACCGTCAAACAATAAGAAGTCATAACGGCTCCAGTTTCCAAGTTAGCTTCAATGATCAGATTGGCAAAAGGAGTTAGCTCACTATGATCATGGCAGGCGTATTCCGGCTCTGTACCTACATGGCCGTTTACTTTTCGGGGGGGGCAGGTCGGCGGACAGTAGCGTCCGTAACTGCCAGCGTCACTCTGGCGCGCAGTCCAGGTAACCGCCTCACTAAAAACCGTTTTAGCAAAGGTCGCTCGCTGTTCAGCCCGGTCAGCGAACTGCGCCCGCTCGTGTGTTGCACGCAAGGAATAACGCCAAAGCCATCGATAAGTGGTGTGGCGCATTGGGGGGGATAGTCCGATCCCCGTGAAGTGATCAGAGACAACTTTGTCTGCCTATAGATGGCCTATCCAGTGAGGATGCATTAAATGAGCCTTCGTCCCGCGCCCGCTTTCAAGAAAATTATCCATGGCCTGTTCTGGACGGGCCTCAGCGTGAATGCGGCTCAGGCCGCACCTGCCAATTGTTCGCAACTGGACAGTTGGTCGACAACGTTCGAGGTCGGTCAGGGGCTGCAGAATGAACTGCGCAGCCCCGTTCCGGTAACGCAACTGGCGGTGGGTGACCCGAAAATTGCCGACGTGCAACCCAGCGGCAACAACGCGTTCATACTCACGGGCATTGCACCGGGGACCACCAGCCTGATGGTCTGGACTGCCTGTTCGAAAACGCCGCGCCAAAGCATGGTGTTCGTCAAGGGTAAAGCCACATCGGCACTGACCAGCGTGCCGTCGGTGCCCTCCGACGACCCGCTGCTGCCGAGCCAGGTGCAGACCGATATCCGTTTCGTCGAAGTCAGCCGGACCAAGCTCAAGGAAGCTTCCGCCTCGATTTTCGGCATCCGTGGCAACTTCCTGTTCGGCTCGCCGAGAACCTTGCCCACCATCGGCGGCATTGTCACGCCCGCGATACCGGTGAACAACAACAACTTCAACCTCACGTTTGCTACCGGCAGTACCCTGGTGGCACTCAATGCGCTGGAAGGCAGTGGTTTCGCCTACACCCTGGCGCGGCCAAGCCTGGTAGCGCTCAGCGGGCAGAGTGCGAGCTTCCTGGCCGGCGGTGAAATACCGATTCCGGTGCCCAGTTCAGGCAGCGATAACGTGTCCATCGAGTACAAGGAGTTCGGTATCCGCCTGACGCTGACGCCGACCATCGTCGGGAAAAATCGTATCGCGCTGAAGGTGGCGCCGGAAGTCAGTGAACTGGACTTCACCAACGCCGTGAGCATCGCCGGCACGATAGTCCCGGCCCTGAGCGTGCGCCGTACCGATACCAGCATCTCCCTGGCCGACGGCGAGAGCTTCGTCATCAGCGGCCTGATCAGCTCCCGCAACAATTCCCAGGTGAACAAGTTTCCGGGGCTGGGCGATATCCCGGTTCTGGGCGCATTTTTCCGCGACAACACCATCAACCGTGAAGAGCGCGAACTGCTGATGATCGTCACCCCCCATCTGGTCCAGCCACTGGCTGCCAATGCAACACTACCGTCATTGCCTGGCGAACAGCTGCGCAATTACGACCCGAACTTCTACCGCATGTTTTTCCTGGAAAATGGCGACTTCGACAGTCTCAGCGGTCTCTCGCAATGATCCGGAGCCTGAACCAGACTCGCCTCGCCCTCACTCGTAACGGTGACGTTGAACGCCTGCCGGGCCAGCTTCATTGCCATTGGCCGGGCGTTCAACCTGTTGTAGCCAGAGGACATACGATGAAAGCAGTCATTGCAATAGCGACGACGTTAATGCTCGCAGGTTGCGCCAGTAATGGCCTGACTTCGCGACCGCCCAGCTGTGCCAAGCCCGGTTCGGAGCAGGAACTGGCCCTGAACCTGGCCGACAACATGGCCGACGAAGGCCGTTTGTATGCCAGCCTGGCGAATCTGGAAGGTTTGCCCGATGACCTGGTCCAGGTTCGCCTGCGCAAGGCTCGGGTGTTGCGCATGATGGGGCGTAGCGGCGACGCGCAGCCGTTGTACGAAAGCTTGCTCGGCACCTGTCTGACGGCTGAAGGGGAACATGGCCTGGGCCAGTTGGCCGCCGCCAAAAATGATAACGCCTCCGCTGCCACTCACCTTGAGCGTGCGGTGAAGATGGCCCCCACCGACGACAGGATGCGAAATGACCTAGGGGTCGTCTACCTCAATCAGCGACGGATCCCTGAAGCACGCTTTGAGTTCATGACCGCCATGGAGCTCAAGCAGGCAAACACATTGGCGGCACTCAATATGGTGACGCTGCTGATCTACCAGGATAACTGGAAGTCGGCTGCTGACCTGGTGACCCGCGCCGACTTGAGCCCCAAGCAAGTCGCCGAAGCTCAAACCCGCGCGGAAAAACTCAAGGCCTCCGCCAAAAAAGTGGTGGCTACCGAGGGGAATCGCAAGACGGAAGTAGCCGATGCCTCTTCCAGTGCGAACAAGTAGAACGTACGAGGAATCGAGATGAAGACCAAAAGGCTGTTGATCGTGTGCATGGCTTGCCTGTCCACCACTGCCTGGGCTATTGAGCCGGGCCCCTCTTCGCCGTACCAACAAGGCACCGAACAGTGGTTGCAATTGCAGATTCGAGGTGTGGTTGCCTCCCCTAATCTGCAAACCGCTTCGGCCGCCGAACGTGAACTGGCCATGCAGCGCTGGCTGAATAGCTTCAACTTCCCGATTCCGATGTTTTTTGAACAGGATGCTGGGGGAGATATGAGTAGCGGCAACTGAGGCATGTCGATGGGTGATCAGCCTCTGGCGTAGTCCAGAGTAGCCTGGCTGCAAAGCCGGGCTTGATGTCGTGTTCAGGAAAGTAGTCTCTACACATTATCCAACCCTGGTTGGATGATCCCGCGGCGGGAAATGTGTGGGTCCATGACAGGAAAGTGCAGATCAGGCTCGGGGGGCAAGGCCATCGCACTCGATAGCCTCCGCCCGTTTTACCTCACCCGAATACTTTGAGTACCCCAATCATGGCCGGGCCGATAGCGACCAGAAAGAAGCTCGGCCACAGACAGAAAATCAGTGGGAATATCAGCTTGGTACCAATTTTCGCCCCCATCTCTTCGGCGGCCTGCGTACGCCGGTCACGGAACTCATCGGCATAGATGCGCAGGGTATCGGCCACGCTGGTACCAAAGCGGATACTCTGCGCCAACAGGCTGACCAGCCCTTGTACGTCATCCAGGCCAGTGCGCACAGCCAGTTGTTTGAGCGCCGCGGTACTGGAAATGCCCGCGCGGATTTGCGCATTGACCAGGGCCAGTTCTTCAGCCAGTTCGACCTGACTGACCGACATCTCCTCAGCCACCCGTTCGATCGTCGTAGGCAAGGCAAGGCCCGACTCCACGCACACGACCATCAGATCCAGCGCATCCGGAAACGCGGCACGCAACCGACCTTGTCGCAACTGCTTACGCTTGGCGACATACAGCGCTGGCAGCAACCATCCGATACCGGCTGCCAAGACCACCACCAGCAACCCCATGGCCAGGGAAACCCTGGGAATCATCGGCAATAGCAGCAACGTAATACCGACTAATAACAGCGGCGTCATCAAGCGCACAGCCCAGTACATCTGCACCGCTGAAGAGGAACGGTACCCAGCATGCGTCAATAAAGTCTGGGTGACTGAGGTCTGAGCCGATTCGGCCGAGGCAAAGCGCTGGCCGACCCGTTCCAGTAACAGTTGCAGATTACCCGGGGCTTCTTGCCCGGCGGTGTTGCCTAAATGACCACGCTTGATCAGCGCCAGACGACGCTGCACCGGATCCTGAAGCCCCAAGATCAGCAAGCTCACGGCGACAACTGCAAGCACCGTACTCAAACCGATCGCGCCGAGGAACAACAGGCGCGCCACCTCCTCGCTTCCCGTGACCCGACTGAACAACCCGAGCAAAAAGTCCATGACCTGTACCTCCCGGTAGCGAATACCGCTTAAACCTGAATCCGAATGATTTTGCGTATCCAGAAAATCCCGAGCAGCATGGCGAAAAACGCCCCGATGATCAGTTTGTGGCCTATGGGATCATTGAGCAGCACAGGCATGTAGGTGGGGCTTGTGACAACGATCGCAATCGCCAGCACGAACGGAATCGACACCAGCACCCAGGCTGACATCCGCCCTTCGGCCGACAGGGTCCTGACCTTGCGCTGGAAGCGAAAACGCCCGCGGATCAGGCGACTCAAACGCTCCAGCACCTCGGTCAGATTGCCGCCGGTCTCGCGATGGATGAGGATTGAGGTCACCAGCATCATCACCGTCATGCTCGGCATCCTTTCCAGCAGGCCGAGCATGGCCCGACGTACATCGTTGCCATAGTTGATGTCCGCGAAAGTCAGGCCAAACTCCTGAGCGACCGGCCCCTTATGCTCCTCGCCGACCAGGCGCAGGGTTTCGTTGAACGGGTGCCCGGCGCGCAGGGCACGGCAGATGGCATCCAGTGCATCCGGCAGGCCTTCCTCAAACCCGGCGAAGCGTTTGCCACGGTCACGAGAAATTTTCAGCAGTGGCAGCCAGAACGCTCCGAAGCCCGCCAGCAACGCCATCCACCAGACTGACGAGATCATCCAGATCGAGAAACCTGCACAGGCGCCCAGGAACAGCCCGAGCAACAACACCCGATAAGCACGATATTCATGACCGGACTGCTCGATCATCTGGGTCAGGCTCGCCATAAAGGGCAACTGCTCGAGCATGGCCTCCAGCGGCGTCAAGCGCGTCAGGTACTTCTGTCGCAACACCGTCTGCATATTGGGCAGGTTGTTGGCTTTCTCCAGAACGTGCAAACGGCCGCGGATACGCTTGCGCATCTTGCCGGCCTCGCCGAATACCGGCACCACCACCCCCTGAGACAGGAGGAACACAGCGATAAACACCATGCCGAGGAACATCAGAATGAATTCACCAGGAATATTGTTCATGACTGCCGTGCCTCCATCCATTCAGGCCTGAACATCGTAAGCGGCAACTCGATGCCGCGCTTGGCCAGCACATCGCGGAACGCGGGGATCATGCCGCTGGGCCGGTAATCACCAAGCACTTCGCCGTTTTCGCCCATGCCATGGCGCACGAAGGAAAAGATTTCGGTCATGGTGATGATCTCGCCTTCCATGCCGTTGATTTCCTGCACGCTGACCAGTCTGCGCTTGCCATCCTCTTGGCGTTCCAATTGGATCACCACATCAATGGCCGAAGCGATCTGCTGCCGCATGGCCTTGATCGGAAAGGTCGCCCCGGTCATCGACACCATGTTCTCGACTCGCCCCAACGCATCGCGTGCGGTGTTGGCGTGGATCGTGGTCAACGAGCCGTCGTGGCCGGTGTTCATCGCAGTCAGCATGTCCAGCGCCTCGACGCCGCGCACTTCGCCGATCACTATGCGGTCCGGACGCATCCGCAGGCTGTTGCGCACCAACTCCCGCTGGCTCACTTCGCCACGGCCCTCGATGTTCGAAGGCCGGGTTTCCAGGCGCACCACATGGGGTTGCTGCAATTGCAGTTCGGCCGAGTCTTCGATGGTGACAATCCGCTCGTTTTGCGGAATGAAGCTGGACAGCACGTTGAGCATGGTGGTCTTGCCGCTGCCCGTACCACCGGAAATCAGCACGTTCAAGCGCCCACGGACAATCGCCTTGAGCAGCAGGGCAATGGCCGGGGTCAACGTTCCCACCTGGATCAGACTGTCGGTATTGAGCAGGTCCACCGCAAAGCGCCGAATCGACATGCTCGGGCCATCGATGGCCAGCGGCGGGATAATCGCGTTGACCCGCGAACCGTCCTTGAGCCGGGCATCCACCAACGGCGAGGACTCGTCGATACGCCGCCCCAGGCTGGAGACGATACGGTCAATGATGTTCAACAAATGCTGATCATCGCGAAAACGCACATCGGTCCGTTGCAGTTTGCCGAAGCGCTCGACATAGACTGAGGCAGAGCCGTTGACCAGAATGTCGGACACGCTGTGATCGGCCAGCAACGGTTCCAGAGGCCCCAGGCCGAGCACCTCGTCGGTGATCTGCTTGATGATCAACTGGCGGCTGACGGTACTCACCGGTGCCGAATGCTCATCGAGCAGGCGCTGGCAAATATCGCGAATCTGCCGAGCAGCCTCGGCCTGTTCAAGGGAGTCCAGCAAGGACAGGTCCATGACTTTGAGCAACTGCTGGTAGATCTTTTCCCGCCACTCCGCCTCCACCGGGGTGACCTGGCTTTTGGTTTCGTAAAGAACGTCTGGTGCCACACGTTCCCACGCCATTATTTCCTCTGGCGGATCCAGCAGATCGTCGCCCGGTTGGGCAGCGGCGGGTTTACCAGACTGTTTGCGCAAGCGGTTACGAAAGTCGCTGATCATGGTTCATCCCCCGAAAACACGGTTGAAGGCGCGTTTGAACAAGCCTTTGTTGCCGGCTACTTGCTGACCGACCAGGTCCTCGGTCATGTCGCGCAGTGCAGTAGTAATCGCTGCCCTCGGCGCATGCAGCCCCAACGGCACGCCAGTGTTCTGACTCTGGCTGACCAGATTGAAGTCGTTGGGTAATTTCGACAGATTGGTGCAGCGCAGCGCCTCGCCGATATCTTTAAGGCTGATCGCTGCGGCCTTGTCATAACGGTTGACCACGATCTGCAATTGATCCCCGCGCACACCCAGGTCATCGCGAAGAATCCGCACCAGAGAGCTGGCATCGCGCAGATGGCTGACGCTCTGTTGCACCACCACGTACACCCGATCCACCTGCTCCAGCACAGAACCGGTGAGGTGATCGATTTGCCGCGGCAGGTCGACCACCACCCAGCCATAGCTGGCGCGGGCCAACTGCAACAGGGTGTCAAGTTGCTCGGGTTGGGCATCCTGCGGCAAACACAGCTCACCGGCCCGACCGCCCAGCACATGCAAGGTCGGGCTGAAGTGACTGCAAAAACCGCGTAACGCAACGCTGTCCATGCCGTTGATCTGATGCAACACCTCCAGATGGCTGTGCGTCTGCGCCACATCCAGATAATGCGTCACGCTGCCAAATTGCAGGTCCATATCCAGCAACAGGGTACTGCCGCCTTTCATGCTGAGCTGTTGTGCCAGGTTGCAGGCCACCAGCGTTCCGCCGGAACCGCCCTTTGCGCTCATCACGGCGATCAATTTCCCGTCAGCCCCACTGCCGCTCCGAACCTCCGTGACCAGCCGATTCATGGCGGCGACCAGTTCGGTCTCGGCGATGGGCTCCGGCAGCACGTCCCGGGCACCGGCCTGCATCGCCAGGCGCATGGCTTCCTGTTCGCTCAGCAGTCCGCACACCAACATCGGCGGACGCTCATGGGCCGGGTGTTGCAACAGTGCCGACAATTCCTCGCGCCACAGGTGGCTGACGCGCAACAGCAACAGATCGGGCATACGGTCCAGACTGTAGAGCGGGTCAACATGTCCATTGCTCACCAGGCGAGTGCTGACCTCCAGGCCAGGCATGCGCTGACAGACACTCTGCAGATCGCGTAAAGAGTTGGCATCACGGCTGCTGATCAGCAACCGCAACCCGGTTTTGCCAGTCGAACTGGCAATCGGCGTTTCCTTCATATTCAGCATGGTGTGATCTCCCCGGAATCAGAGTGACGCCCGAGACTTTCGCGTGGCAACGTTGCCCTGAATGCAGGCAAGGTAATGGGCACGCCGAACCCGGGAATAAACAGATTGAAAACGAAGTTTTGCAGACTCAACTGGACATAGCGGATGGCACGAAAGCCGTTTGCGCTGACCAGGTCAGCTGGGTTGGCCACCAGGGCGCCATTTGCGTCCAGGTAGGTCAACGTCAGATTAGTGGTGGCCAGATTGCTGATCAGCTGGCTCGTACCTGCGTCGGTCGCGGCATTGAAGATTGCCCGCCGCAACACCACCGGATCGCTGATATTGCAGACGGCTGCCAGGCGCGCACCACGGCGCGCGGCCTCATCCAGTGCATTGACCGTGAAGTACAGGCGGCCCATTTCCAACACGCCGAACAACAGCGTGAACACCAGCAGACCAACGAACGCGAACTCCACCGTATAGATTCCGCGCATGTGTTTTCTATTCATCACAGTGCCCTCATCACGGTAGTGGCAACCAGGGGAATGTTCAGCGCAATCTGATTGCCAAAAAAACCCGGAATCGAGCCGGCACAATTGCCACTGCCAATCACCGGGCAGAACGTATAGGTGATGGTGACTCGCACATGGTCGGTGCCCACCGCAGCGACGACCACGTTGTCAGGCGTCAACCCGGACAACACAGCGGTGCCGGTGTTGGCAGGCACGCCATACACCGCAACGTTTTTCGTCTGGGTCTGCAGGGCATTGCTCAGAGAGACCGCCCCCAGCGTCGAGTCCCAGGCGTGGTTTGCGACAAAACGGTCGGCATCACGGCTGGCCTGCAGCAATACGTTGTACTGATAGAGCATGCGGCCGATCTCACCGAGGCTCAGTAACAGCAGCAACAACACCGGCAGGACGAGGGTGAATTCCACCATGGCCAGGCCTTGCTGGCGCTTCGGATGTTTAAACGCGTGAAGTCTCATGACGCCTCCTATGAGTCAGTGCTCGGAGTACCGCTGCCGTTGAGATAGGTTTTGTAGAGCTGGATGATCTGTGGGCCGGAATCGGTTGACGGCGTAGGGCCGGCCACGTTGTCGCCTTCGCACTCCTTCACGAACTGCCCGAAGATCTGAGCGTCCCCGCCACCGCCATCCATTGGTTGCACCACGTAATAGCAGCCAAAACCGAGGACGGGGATCGAGGTTGAACCGCCTTGTTTGCCAGTGCAGTTGCCGACCACAATTTTCATCATCCGGCGCTCGAACACGCCATGGCTCTCACAACCACTGCCAGACCCTGCCACACACCCGGCAACGCTCGTGCGCCAGTCGTTGTAGTCAAATATCGCGTCGCCGCCCGCCGTGAGATTGCCGTTGCTCGAGGTGACGGTTTTCCCTTTGTACTTCGCCTGTGCCGGTGTGACCGAGTCGTCGTAAGTGATCGCGGGGTTGCTGGATTCGGTCACCATGTCCGGCGGATAGTCCGAGGCACTGACCGGGCCGTTGTAGATGCCGAAGCGTGTGTTCAAGCCTTGGGAGGTAGGGCCGACCTTGTTGCCAGGTGCGGTCTGGACGTTGTCCCCCACAGTGCGGCAGACCTTGCCACCTCCGGCCAGGTCCTCTCTGACCGTACTGCCGCCCGAACCAAAATCGAGCAACTGAAAGTTGCCTGGACCAATGGGCGACGAATTGCCGGCAGCCGTCTTCAATACCTGCAAATCACCAAACTGGAAGCCCCAGAACATGCCAGCGCCAGGGTTGTATTGAGTCGGGTCGCCACAGACCATCAAAGGTGCGAGATCACAAGGACTGGTAGGGCTGGGTCCGGCAGTGGCGATTGCCGCCACCGCTTTGGCCCCCAGGCCGCCAGAACCGAATACCTGGGCGAAGTTCCAGAAAAATCCGGTCAGGTTATAGCTCGGTACCGATACCCGAACGTATTTGGCATTCGCTGGCCCGGGATAGGTGAACGGCCCATAGACACTGCTTGCCAGTTCCACCACCGCGAATGTGGCTGCGTTGCCACCAACCGCCGTTGCCAATTCTGTGTTGCCCGTGGCATTCGCATTTTGCGTCAGCGTATTGAGTGCGGCAGTGCGCGTCGTACTGGCAATATTGACTCCACCTTCCACCTGACTCAGGGTTTTGGCACCACTCAGGGCCGCGGCGTCCACCGCATTCTGCAAGCGCGTTTTGTTCAGCATCATGTGCCCGCCGTCCAAAGCCAGTGCGGCCACCATGCCAATCATCGCCAACGCGATCACCATCAATACACTCACCGATCCTTTCTGGCGCCTTGGCGTCGCAGTGAACGGCTGCTGAATACGACGATTCATCATCAAGCCCTCATTTGCCAATACTGATGCGGATCGGCTCCGCCAAGACCTGGTGTCCAGGACCTGTTACGACCTGTCAGCGAATGTTGACTACTTTGGTTTCGACCCCGCGGATGACGGTGACAGCCCCACCACTTTCGCCGCC
This sequence comes from Pseudomonas sp. BF-RE-21, assembly GCF_019947305.1. NCBI lineage: Bacteria > Pseudomonadati > Pseudomonadota > Gammaproteobacteria > Pseudomonadales > Pseudomonadaceae > Pseudomonas > Pseudomonas sp. BF-RE-21. Next base: position 67,217 of record NZ_JAGYGF010000024.1, read on the forward strand.
GCTGCGTTGCACCACGCGTTTTGGCACCGTGGCGGTGGCCACCGTCATGACCGGTGCGACAGGCGCAACAGGTGCAACGGCCGCGATTTTTTTCTCGGAGTTCAGCGGATTGCGCAAGGTCAATTGCAGTTTCCCTTCCGTTTGCGCCGTGACCAGGGTTTCAGCCTCTGCGGTCGTCATTTCCAGCGTCACTGCACGCACCACCACCGGTTGGGTCTTGTCGGTACCTGCCGTCTGGTCCACCGCCAATACCCGCAAGTTCTCGAGGATGGTCCTGGACACGGCGCTGTTGCTGCCGGCACTGGTGGTTTTGGTCGCGAGTACATCGACCCGGTTACCCGGCAACAGGAACCCGCCCACACCGACCACATCGTCCACCCGTACCGAGATGGCACGCTTGTCTGTCGCAATCAGCGAAGCCAGAGTGCTGCCACCCAAGTGCTCACTCAGACGCGCACCGCGCACAATGTCGCCCTTCAGAATGTCGAACGTTGCGATCTTGCCCACAGCCTTTTCGCTCATGTCGAAGGCGTCTTCCGGGATCGTATCCATGGGCATGCGTACGGTCGTGACCTGCTGAGCCTCGACCATCTGCCCGAATGGAATCTCTACTGTGGCGACCACTACGCTTCGAAGGTGATCATCCGGGCTGGCATTGAGCCGGGCGCTCAGCCAGGAGTCGGCCATCCATGCAGCACCAAGGCCCATGACCAGGGAAACGCCTATCAGGGAAAGAGTACGAGAGCTCATGTCAGTATCTCCGTATCAAAGAAAGTCGAGCTGGACGAAGTAGTTGTGCCAGGCCCATTCCAACTCTTGCGGTGACAGTGGTCCGGAACCGCCCATGTAACGTTGACGATCGAGCGCCATGCTCAGGAGATCGCGGGGATGGCAAGGCACCAGGGGCATGCCTTCACTTGCATAAAGCCTTTGCAGCACATAACGCACCAGCAACTGGTCATAAGGCACGCCCAGACGCTCGCTTTCCTGACGCCAGATCTTTTCGTACTCCTCAGGCTTCAGATAACCGAATTGCAGCTTGTAGCCAATCCGGCGAAGAAAGGCCTCATCGGCCAACTCCAGGGGATTGAGGTTGGTGGAAAACACCAGAATCAGATCGAACGGCAGCTCGCAATGCCGACCGCCGCCCAGGTTGAGGAAATCGCACTTCTCTTCCATCGGGACGATCCAGCGATTCAACAGCTCGGCGGGTGCCATGCGCTGACGCCCCATGTCATCGATGATGAACAGGCCATTGCTGGCCTTGAGCTGCAAAGAAGCCTGGTATTGACGGGTGTTAGTGTCATAGCGAACGTCCAGTTGCTCCATGCTCAACTCACCGCCAGTGACGACGATCGGGCGTTTGCAGCGCAGCAGTCGACGGTCGATCCCTTCGTTGAGCATCAGATTGTTCTGTTGAACGTTATCTTCGAACCGCTGATGCACTTGCGGGTCATAGATCTCGATCACGGACTCGTTGATGACGATGGCATGAGGCACCCAGATGGCCTCGGTGAACAGACGGATCAACCGACGGCTGATGTAGGTCTTGCCAGTACCCGCGGGGCCATAAATCATAATGGCGCGCCCGGAGTTCATCGCCACACCTAACTGATCGAGCATGCTGTCGGTAAGCACTACGCCAGCAAAGGCATTGCGCATATCGTTGGCGTTGATGCGACCATGGTGAATGGTTTGCAGTTTGATCAGGGACCGGTAGGTGTCCACCGGGAAGGGTGCCGCACCGATATAGCCACTGCGCGACAAGGCATCGCGGGCGGCGCTGCGACCGCGTTCGGTCAGGCCATAACGCAGCATTTGCCCACTTGTCGATTGCGACCCCAACTGGCCAAGCACTTCGACACGACCGTCCTTGCGCAGAAACGCCAGGACTTCATCAAGTACGGCGCCGGTCAGCGCCAGGCGCTCCACCAGCCGCGGCATGTCCAGCACGCCAGCGTCATACAAGTGCTTGCATACCAACTCGCCGAGGAAACTGTCTGTCAGTCCAGTTTCGCGGATTGTGCACGGCTGGGGAGCCAGTCGTTGCACCGCGCCCCGAGCGCTGGGGTAGGCATCACTATCGACAATGATGTGCATGACTAGCCTCCGAATCCACCGGCAACCAGTTGCCAGTAGACGCTGATTAAAGTGCCTATCAATATTGCAATCGAATAAGGGAAAGGCTTGCTGGCTACTTCATCTGAAGTTGGCGCCAGATAGGCCTGCGCCTTCAGAATCAACCAATAACGTCCCAGGGTCTGAAGCAGCTGGCCGCGATACAGCACAATCAAAAAACCGCACACGCCACCGGCTATCAGGCTGAACAAGGCAGCCCACAATGCAAAATGGAAGGGTAAAAAGCTGCCGACCATGGCCATTAACTTGACGTCGCCGGCGGCCATGCCACCCAAGGCGTACATCGGCAGAAACAGTGCAAAACAGACCAGGATGCCCAACAGGCTGTCACCCAACCCGCTGACGCCACCTAAATACATTTGACCGCCCAGTCCCAGGGCAAGGCCCAACAGGACCAGCATGTTGGGAATGCGGTGGCGACGCAGATCGCTCACCACCGCCACGCCCAATAGTCCTAGCAGTAAAACAGTCATTACCAACAATTCCATGGACATGGCGCGTCCCCCCCTAACCGGGATTATCGTTAGCAGGCAGCACCTTTGACCGCTGCGCAAAGTGCTGTAATCCTGGTATTCACCTCGGCACCCAAAAGAATAAACATTGCGGCAACCGCTACCGTCACTAATCCACCGGCCACGGCGTATTCCACAATTGTCAGGCCATCTTCATCTTTGGCGAACTTGGTGATTGAAGTTCTGATTGTTAGCAGATTCATTTTTGTATACCTCGCTTCAGCCGTGATATGGATCAGAAAGTACGTTGGCGGGGACAGCGTGAAGTCTATTGAGTTGCCCGGTCTATCAGAGGAACTGTAAAACTGGTTGCTCTATGGATATCACCGCGCCCCACCACAACGAGTGGTTGTCATCAGCAGGCGGCACCTTTGACCGCAGCGCACAGTGCTGTGATCCTGGTGTTCACGGCGCCACCCAAAAGAATAAACATCGCGGCAACAGCTACCGTAATTAAGCCACCGGCTACCGCGTACTCCACAATGGTCAGGCCATCTTCATCTTTGGCGAACTTGGTAATTGAAGTTCTGATTGTTTGCAGATTCATTTTTTAGTACCTCGTTTCAGCGGTCATACGACTCAGAAAATACATTGGCGGGGTCTGCGCGAAGTTCATTGAGTTGCCGGTCGATCAGAGAAACTGTAAAACCGGCTGCTCCGTGGATATCACCGCGCCCCACCACAGTGGGTTACTGTCATCAGCAGGCAGCGCCTTTGACCGCAGCGCACAGCGCTGTGATTCTGGTGTTCACCGCGCCGCCCAAGAGAGTGAACATTGCGGCAACAGCTACCGTGATTAATCCGCCGGCCACCGCGTATTCCACAATGGTCAGACCGTCTTCGTCTTTGGCGAACTTCACTACCGAAGCCTTGATTGTTTGCATGATCATTTTGGCCACCTCACTCAAATGTTGTGTTTCTGAGGCAGAACTTTCTGTGCTGCCTGATGCAACCCTAGTCAGTAAGCAGGCATAGGCGTTAGGAGGATTTTGCACATCGTTAGGACTTTTTTGCGCAGCGGCCGGATACGGTTCATTGGCCTTTGCAGAAGTCGCGAGAGGGGTAAACAAGGCATTGAAACGCAACGGCAATTGGCATTGATTCAGAAGCGACAAGTGGTTAAACCCGGGTTCGTCGACAACACACCCGCAAACACTGGGACCGGGCAGCCTTCCAGGAAACACATAGATCGAACAGATCTGTAATTCGTCGTTTTTATAAGGATTCAATCTGCAAAGTGATGGCGTATTGGCAATACTAGCGAGTAGAGAGTCAATCAGACCTGCCGAGTAGAGACATGACGTCCAATTTGACCAAAAGGCCATCGCTCCTATGGTTCGATCTGACTCATGATCGATCCACGAAAGAACTCATCGCACAGTTCGAGGGTACCTGCGACTGCAAACTGGCGAAAAACTCCGCGCTGCCCATCGGGGAACAGGCGGACATGATCTGCATGCATTTCGATCGCCCCGACACACCAGGCTTGAGGCTGTTGCTGGAGATCAAACGCAGCACACCGGGCATCCCGATCACCATGTTCACCGTGCAGCACTCAGAGGAACTGGCCGTCTGGGCCATGCGTTCCAGCGTCTGGGAATACATGGTGCTCCCGCTCTCGCTCACAGAGAAAAGTCGCTACCTGACTGCTGTAGTTCAGCTCTGCGAGCTGCGCCAAAATGTGACCGACCTGCGCAAGACGATGCTGATCGACCACTCCCCAACCCTGCCGGACAGTATCCGGCTGACCTCAGGGCACCAAAAACACCAGGCGCTGAGCAATGTCATGCTGTACATCGAACAGCACTTTCGAGACAGCATCGATCAAAGGGACTTGGCGCAGCGCTGCGGCATGACGACATTTCGCTTCAGCCGCCTGTTCAAGGAAGCCAATGGACTTGGCTTCACGGATTACATCTTGAACAAGCGCATGAACTTCGCCAAAGAGCTGCTCGACAACAGCCAGATGCCTATTACCAGCATCGGCTATGAGGCCGGCTTCAAGGATCCGTCCTACTTCGCTCGTGCCTTCAAGCAGTTCGCAAACTGCACGCCCAGTGAATACCGCTTGGCACGTCAAGTCAGAGCGACTGCAGCAGCGCAACTGGCGCAAGATGAAAATATCACTGAAGCGCTCGAAAGCCTGATCGAAAGCCTCAGCGGTTGATCGGCACCCGCAAGATTGCGCCCATGCCGGGCGCACATGAAAAAGGGGCAGACTTCACAGTCCGCCCCTCGGCTTCTTACTCAAAACCGCGAAACACTGCGCATCGCATCCACCAGATACCGCATCGCAATCCGGTCGTTCTCCGACAACTCGCGATACCGCTCCACCAGTTTCAACTCCTCGGAATTAAGCCGGCGCCTTCGCCGCCCCATACCCAGGCACGGAAAGATCCCCAACATTTCAGTGATGCCTTGTACTTTCGACATGGACGATGTCCCTCTCTACGTCAAAAAGAAAACTTCAAAAACCGCATCGCCCTACCCTTTTTCAGCGGTCACCTCGTGCCAACTGAATCCCACCGGCCTGAGGGCAGAAACCGGTCATGCCCATAGAATAGGAAGTAAATTGGCGCTGAAAAGCGGTTTTTAGAGTAATTAGTCAAAAAAAGCAGAAATGCCGCATAAATCAGAAATCTCTGTGGGAAACGTTTACCGGAAATGTCTTGTTTCATAGCGGTGCCACTGCCACGCCATCAATCATTTTTGCTCTGCCACCGAACGGTTTAAGCTATTTGGCATCTGTTTAAAGTCCGTTGCGTTTGGCCGAAGGCATGTCCGAACCTCCATTTCTGATCCAGCACGTGCCAGGAACGGCGCGGGATTGTTCACGACAGGTTGTACTTATGCACCGCAGGAATTTGCTCAAAGCGTCCATGGCCATCGCTGCCTACACCGGTTTGTCCGCCTCCGGCCTGTTGGCTGCGCGGGCCTGGGCCGGTAATGGCACGGCTGACGGCGAGGCACAGGCGTTCGATTTCGAAGCCCTGAAAATCCAGGCCAAGCAACTTGCCGGCAACCGCTATCAGGACACCAAGCAAGTGCTGCCGCCGACCCTGGCGACCATGACCCCACAAAATTTCAACGCGATCCGCTACGACGGCAATCATTCGCTGTGGAAGGATCTGAAAGGTCAGCTGGACGTGCAGTTTTTTCACGTCGGCATGGGTTTCAAGCAGCCGGTGCGCATGTACAGCGTCGACCCCAAGACACGTCAGGCGCGGGAGGTGCATTTCCGCCCTTCGCTGTTCAACTATGAAAACACCACGGTCGATACCAAGCAGCTCACGGGCGATCTGGGTTTCTCCGGGTTCAAGCTGTTCAAGGCCCCGGAACTGGACCGGCACGACGTGCTGTCTTTCCTCGGCGCCAGTTATTTCCGTGCGGTAGACGCCACTGGCCAATACGGCCTGTCGGCGCGCGGTCTGGCGGTCGATACCTACGCCAAGAAGCGTGAAGAATTCCCCGACTTCACCAAGTTCTGGTTCGAAACCCCGGACAAGGACAGCACCCGTTTCGTGGTCTACGCCCTGCTGGACTCGCCGAGTGCCACCGGTGCCTACCGTTTTGATATCGATTGCCAGGCCAGTCAGGTCGTCATGGCCGTCGACGCCCACATCAATGCGCGTACCGCCATCGAACAACTGGGCATCGCACCGATGACCAGCATGTTCAGCTGCGGCACCCACGAGCGGCGCATGTGCGACACCATCCACCCGCAGATCCACGATTCGGATCGCCTGGCGATGTGGCGTGGCAACGGCGAGTGGATCTGCCGTCCGCTGAACAACCCGGCGACCCTGCAATTCAATGCCTTCGCCGACACCGACCCGAAAGGTTTCGGCCTGGTGCAGACCGACCACGAGTTCGCCAGTTATCAGGACACCGTCGACTGGTACAGCAAGCGGCCGAGCCTGTGGGTAGAACCTACAACCGCGTGGGGCGAAGGCTCTATCGATCTGTTGGAAATTCCTACAACCGGCGAAACCCTGGATAATATCGTCGCGTTCTGGACCCCGAAGAAACCGGTCGCGGCCGGTGATTCCCTGAACTACGGCTACAAGCTGTACTGGAGCGCTTTGCCGCCGGTCGGAACGCCACTGGCGCGGGTCAACGCGACCCGTTCGGGCATGGGCGGCTTCACTGAAGGTTGGGCCCCGGGCGAGCATTACCCGCCAGTCTGGGCGCGCCGGTTTGCGGTGGACTTCACTGGCGGCGGGCTGGATCGCTTGCCGGAAGGTACGGGCATTGAACCGGTGGTGACGTGCTCCAACGGCCAGGTCAAGGATTTCAACGTGCTGGTGCTGGATGACATCAAGGGCTACCGGATTACCTTTGACTGGTTCCCGACCAATGACAGTGTGGCCCCGGTGGAGCTGCGGTTGTTTATTCGCACCAATGACCGGACGTTGAGCGAGACCTGGTTGTATCAGTATTTCCCGCCGGCGCCGGAGAAGCGTAAGTACACCTGAGTTTGAAGGGTTGTCTGGGCGGGCCCTTTCGCGGGCAAGTCGGATCGCCGCACCGCTCGCTCCTACAGGTTAGTGTCGAACGAGGATGATGAGCTCGACATAAATTTGTAGGAGCGAGGCTTGCCCGCGAAGATGGCCTGACAGCCAACAAACATCCCTGCACAAAAACGCAAAAGCCCCGATCACATCGATCGGGGCTTTTTGCTTTTAGCGCATCACTCAGTCACGCAAATCCGACTCATGAATCGGCTGATCCCGATGCGTCGCGCGTTGATACTGCGCCGGCCAGATGGCCTTGTGTCCACCCAAATCATCATCCGCATGCAATGGCCAGTACGGGTCGCGCAGCAGCTCACGGGCGAGGAAGATAATGTCCGCCTGACAGGTGCGCAGAATGTGCTCGGCCTGGGCCGGCTCGGTGATCATTCCTACGGTGCCGGTGGCGATGCCTGACTCCTTGCGTACTCGTTCGGCGAAGCGGGTTTGATAACCGGGGCCTGTAGGAATTTCCGCGTTGACCGCCGTGCCGCCCGACGACACATCGATCAGGTCCACGCCCAAATCTTTGAGGCGACGCGCCAGTTCAACGGTTTCATCCGGATTCCAGCCGTCTTCCACCCAATCGGTGGCCGAGACCCGCACGAACACCGGCAACTCCTCAGGCCACACCGCACGCACCGCTTCGGTGACTTGCAGCACCAGCCTAATTCGATTCTCGAACGAACTACCGTATTGATCGCGCCGCTGATTGCTCAAGGGCGATAGGAATTGATGCAACAGGTAACCATGAGCCGCGTGAACCTCGACGACTTTGAAACCGGCAATCAGCGCCCGTTTCGCTGAATCAACGAACGCCTGGATGACCTCGGCAATTTCACTCTCATTCAGCTGCTTCGGTGGTGTGTGCTGTGGGTCGAACGCAATGGGCGAAGGACCGACCGGCGTCCAGCCGCCATCTTCAGGTTTGACGCTACCGTGCTTGCCGATCCACGGCCGATGGGTGCTGGCCTTGCGCCCGGCGTGGGCCAGTTGAATTCCGGCGACAGCGCCTTGGGCGGCGATGAAACGCGTGATGCGTTGCAGGGGTTCGATCTGTTCGTCATTCCACAAGCCGAGGTCTTCGGCGGTGATGCGTCCATCGGCCGTCACTGCCGTGGCTTCAGTAAAAACCAGACCGGCCCCACCGACAGCACGGCTACCGAGATGGACCAGGTGCCAGTCATTGGCCAGGCCATCGACACTCGAATACTGGCACATCGGTGACACCGCGATGCGGTTGAGCAGGGTCAATTGGCGAAGGGTATAGGGTTCAAGCAGCAGACTCATGGGGCACCTCTCGAATCAGTGGGCAGGCTCCAGGGTTCTGTTTGAAAGTCGACGAGTGACAGGAAAAAGGTGCAGCACCCGCCCCCGCGGGCAAAAAATTCGACAAGACGTCACAAGGAAAATCAAGCAGTGCTTAGAGCCTAGTCGACATTGACGGTTGAGGGAGGGTTCCGAGAGATTCGTCGTGAGGGACATCGCCTTCGCGGGCAAGCCTCGCTCCTACAGCGATAGCGTCAACGCGGTTCTATGTGAGCAATCATCAACTGGACCGTCTCATTCCCGCGAAACTCGTTAAGGTCGAGTTTGTAGGCCAGCTCCACCCATTTGATGGTCGGGTTCGGCCAGATATCGCGGTCGATTCCAAACGCGATGCCGTCCAGCTTCACCGAACCGCATTCACTTCTCAGCACCACTTTGAGGTGCCGTTCGCCAACAACCCGTTGTTCGACCAACTGGAACACACCATGGAACAACGGCTCCGGGAAGTGTTGCCCCCAAGGACCGGCATGCCGCAAAGCACGGGCCAGTTCGAGGTGAAATTCTTCGACCGCTAAAGTCCCGTCCGACAGCAGTCGCCCGGTCAGGTCTTCTTCGCGCAATTGCCTACGCACTTCAGCGTCAAAGGCTTCGGCGAACAGCGGAAAATTCGCTTCCGGCAAGGTCAAGCCTGCCGCCATGGCATGGCCGCCGTACTTGCTGATCAAATTTGGGTGCTGAGCCGCCACCACGCTCAAGGCGTCACGAATATGGAAGCCCTGCACCGAACGCCCCGAGCCCTTGAGCATGCCATCGCCTGCATCGGCAAAGGCGATGGTCGGACGGAAATAGCGCTCTTTCATACGCGAGGCGAGGATGCCGATGACACCCTGGTGCCACTCGGGATCGAACAGGCACAGGCCGAACGGCATCGATTCCACCGGCAAATCCTTGAGCTGGGCCAGCGCCTCGCGCTGCATGCCCTGCTCGATGGATTTGCGGTCCTGGTTCATGCCGTCCAGCTGGATAGCCATTTCCCGGGCGAGCCCGGCGTCTTCGGTGAGCAGGCATTCGATGCCCAGGCTCATGTCATCCAGTCGCCCCGCCGCGTTCAGGCGCGGGCCGACAATGAACCCAAGATCCGTGGACGTGATGCGCGCATGATCACGCTTCGCCACTTCGAGGATCGCCTTGATCCCAGGCCGCGCACGTCCGGCGCGGATTCGCTCGAGGCCTTGGTGGACGAGAATCCGGTTGTTGGCGTCCAGCGGCACCACGTCGGCGACGCTGCCGAGGGCCACCAGGTCCAGCAACTCGCCGATGTTCGGCTGCGGCCTGCTCTCGTACCAGCCGAGGCTGCGCAGACGCGCGCGTAGGGCCATCAGCACGTAGAAGATCACCCCGACGCCGGCCAGTGCCTTGCTCGGAAAACCACAGCCTGGCTGGTTGGGATTGACGATGGCATCGGCCAGCGGCAATTCATCGCCCGGCAAGTGGTGGTCGGTGACCAGCACGTTGAGGCCAGCCTTTTTCGCCGCCGCCACGCCTTCAACGCTGGAGATGCCGTTGTCCACGGTGATCAGCAGCTGCGGCGTGCGGGTCAGCGCCACCTCAACGATTTCAGGCGTAAGGCCGTAGCCATACTCAAATCGGTTCGGCACCAGATAATCAACGTGAGCCGCGCCCAGCAAGCGCAAGCCCAACATGCCCACGGTACTGGCCGTCGCGCCGTCGGCGTCGAAGTCGCCGACGATCAGAATCCGCTGACGCTGCTCCAGCGCGGTCACCAGCAAATCCACCGCAGCATCGATGCCCTTGAGCTGCTGGAACGGAATCAGCCGCGCCAGGCTCTTGTCCAGTTCAGCCTCTGAAACCACGCCCCGCGCCGCGTACAGACGGGTCAGCAGCGGCGGCAGGTCACCGAGGAATGGCAGGGTGTCGGGCAACAGGCGAGGTTCGATGCGCATAGGGTGACAGGTACTTCTCTTGAATACGTAGGATAAAACCGGATGACGTGGCGAAAAATCAGCCGCGTTCGCCGCTCAGCCACTGCAACTGGACTTCGTGCTGACCACGATCGTCGGTGACGAAAATCGTCCCTTCGCTGATCATCACGTCCCACTTGATAACGCGTGGCATGTCTTTGGCCAGGGTTTCGAGGACTTCCTGCGGCACAGCAGCGATGTGCACGTTTTTCAGGTTCTTGATCGCCGGGATCACTTTGGTTTCCCAGACGCGCAAGCTGCCATAGGCCAGCAGGCTGGTGCGTTCGGTGCGACGCGAGCACCACGTCAGGCGGTCGGCGTCGGGCTGACCGACTTCGATCCAGTGCAGGACGCGATCATCCAGGCTTTTTTCCCACAGGGCGGGTTCATCCACGTCTGACAGACCACGGCCAAACGACAGCTGCTCGTTGTACCAGAAGGCGTAGGCCAGCAGCCGCACGGTCATGCGCTCTTCGGTTTCCGAAGGGTGACGGGCGATGGTCTGCTTCACCGTCTCGTAAACGCTGCGGTCGAGGTCGGTAAGGTTCAGTTCAAACTTGTAGGTCGTGGACGGCTGGGCCATGAACGGGCTTCTTGATACGTGGAAAGGCGGCAAGTCTAACCGATGCGGCAGGCTTCGCGGCCATCAACCTTGAGCGACTGACGGCGGGCTGTGCTAAAACGCTCTATCAGCCAAGCCTTTGTCCTACAGGATCCAGCATGCCGTTCACTGCCAAACCCCTCTCAGGTCTGAAAGTCATCGAATTGGGCACGTTGATCGCCGGGCCGTTTGCCTCGCGCATTTGCGGCGAATTCGGTGCCGACGTCATCAAGATCGAATCCCCCGACGGTGGTGATCCGTTGCGCAAATGGCGCAAGTTGTATGAAGGCACGTCGCTGTGGTGGTTCGTTCAGGCACGCAACAAGAAGTCCCTGACCTTGAACCTGAAACACCCGGACGGCCTGGCAATCCTGAAAAAGCTGCTCAGTGAAGCGGACATCCTCATCGAGAATTTTCGCCCCGGCGTGCTGGAAAAACTCGGTCTGGGTTGGGACGTCTTGCACGCACTGAATCCAAAACTGGTGATGGTGCGCCTTTCGGGTTTCGGCCAGACCGGGCCGATGAAGGATCAACCAGGTTTTGGTGCGGTCGGTGAATCCATGGGCGGCCTGCGCTACATCACCGGGTTTGAGGACCGACCGCCGGTACGCACCGGGATTTCCATCGGCGACTCGATTGCGGCGCTCTGGGGCGTGATCGGTGCGTTGATGGCTTTGCGTCATCGCGAGGTCAATGGCGGCCTGGGCCAAGTGGTGGATGTGGCGCTGTACGAAGCGATCTTCGCCATGATGGAAAGCATGGTCCCGGAGTTCGACGTGTTCGGCTTCATTCGCGAACGCACCGGCAACATCATGCCCGGCATCACGCCCTCCTCGATCCACACCAGCGCTGACGGCAAACATGTGCAGATCGGCGCCAATGGCGATGCGATTTTCAAACGATTCATGCTGATCATCGGCCGTGAAGACCTGGCCAACGACCCGGCGCTGGCCAGCAATGACGGGCGTGACAGCCGTCGCGACGAGATTTATGGGGTGATTGATCGCTGGGTCAATGCGCTGCCGCTGGACACCGTCATCGAGCAGTTGAATCAGGCTGATGTCCCCGCCAGCCGGATCTTCAGCGCCGAAGACATGTTCAGTGATCCGCAGTACCTGGCTCGGGAAATGTTCCTGAAGGCAAAGCTGCCGGACGGCAAAGATTTCAAGATGCCGGGAATTGTGCCGAAACTCTCAGAGACACCCGGCAGTTCGCAATGGGTCGGGCCGCAGTTGGGCGAACACAATGCGCAGGTACTCAACGATCTTGGCTACGACAAGGAACAGATCGCAAAGCTGCGTGAAGACGGGGCCATCTAAGCTGAAACGCCTGCTTTCGCTGCTCATCACAGACTGCCTGTCACACGGCAGGAGGGTGATGTGTGCGCTCGCGGCGACAGCCTTGCTCATCGGTCCGACCTCGTCGGCGATGGCGCAGCCCAAGGAAACCATGATCTGGCTGTTGCGGGATCTGCCACCGCTGACGATTTTCGAAGGACCGAAAAAGGGCCTGGGCGTCATCGACCAACTGTTGCCGCTGTTGATCGCCGGCATGCCGCAATACGAACACACCTTGATGCGAGTCAACCGTGCTCGCGCCTTGCAAATGCTCCACGAGCCGTCCCTTACCTGCGATGCGGCGCTGAACCGGAGCAAGGAACGCGAACGCTGGATCGCGTTTTCCATTCCGGTGTTTCGGGCCATGAGTAACGGCGTGGCCGTGCGGCGCGTTGACCGTGAGACGCTTGCCCCCTTCATCCAGGACGGTGAACTGGACCTGGCTGCCTTCCTGGCGAGCGGCGGCGAGAAGTTGGGCATTATCGCCGAGCGTAACTACGGTGATTACCTCGACGCGCTGCTCAAACAGGCACCACCTGACTCGCTGACCCCGCACTACGGCAACGACGCCTTGGGCAGCCTGTTGCAGATGCAACGCCTGGGGCGCTTGCGGCTGCTGTTGGGATACCGCCCGGAAATCCGCTATCAGGCCCAACAGCAAGGGATCGCCGAGGATGAATTGCAGTTCTACCCGATTCGCGGCGCCGAGAAATTCTTGTCCGGTTACATCGGCTGCACCGACACGCCCAAAGGCCGGCAGGCGATTGTCGAGATCAATCAATTGCTGCGCAAAATGCCCCACGATCGCTTGAGCGAGGCGTACGCCGCGTGGCTCGACCCGGAAAGTCGCGATGCCTATCTGGAGGAATCCAGGAAGTATTTCGAGCAACAGGCGCTGGAATGACAAATCGCGGGCAAAAAGAAACCCCGAGAAGTGGGGAGACATCTCGGGGTTAAACGTGGTCTAAAAAAAGACCAGTGGCAGCACGACTACAAGCACCGGAGCACAATGCTTGATCCTGCTGTTACATGCTCTGACTGACCTTGGCCCGGGAAGGTTCCCACAAAAGACAATTCAATTACGGCTGGCCACGACCTTGTCCTGTGCAGCATTGCGCAACGCTGCGATAACACAGGGTTCCAGGCGTCCTTCGGCAATCATCAGATCGCGATGCAAGCCGTCGACCACATCCGTGAGCAGACGTTTGTCGGTCAGTTGGGCCTGATTGAACTCCCGCTCGACCACGATGGCGCCGGTTGTGCTCTTCAGTGTCACCAGGCATTCGCCGTGAGCGCCCGAGGGGGTCAACGTTACCTGGTACGGGCTCAGAGCCTCACCGAGCAATAGATTGATACTTTCCATCTCGATCACCACTCAATAGTCCGAAAACAAAGTGCCTGGGGCGTGTTCACATTAAGTGACCATTGGCCCGAGAAGAAAGTTCTGGATTCCAGGTGCAGGCGCGTCGGCGTCTCTGGTGGGTAGAGCATGCATGGGGTAGATGACAGGTTTGTGTATGGCTTGGGTTTTGGTGGTTGGTTGGGATTGGGATCGGGTGAATATCCGGTTCTTCGGTGAGGGCGGCTAATGGTTTCGCCCTTACGGCGAGTCACTTGGAAGAGCCCCAAGTAACCAAGGCCTCTTGCCCCTTTCGTTCGGTGCCTCGCTATGGCTCGGCATACCCTCGCTCCGGTCCTGCTCCGTGGGCCCGCCGCCATCGGCCATCCATGGCCGGGGGCGGCTAACCCGGCATCCATGCCGGGTTGCCCACTACGCAGAACCTCCACTCGGCCTCTCGAGGGGGCGCTCAGATCAAAAGCGGAAGGCGAGCTAACGCTCGGCCTGATGAGTGGTGGAAATCAAAAGCAAACGCGATTCCCTGTAGGAGCGAGGCTTGCCCGCGAAAAACGA
>NZ_JAGYGF010000025.1:0-75286 GCF_019947305.1 Pseudomonas sp. BF-RE-21
GTGAAATCGCCATCGCCAGCAAGCCGGCTCCTACAGGGGATTGCGTAATGGCGGATTTCGCGTAAGGCTTTTGATCTGCAAAAGCTTTTTGACAGCATCACATTTCAACAGGTTAGAATCGCTGGCACGCAGACTGCATGGTCAGTGTGTGCCCGCCTTTCAGCTTTCTGGAGTATTGCCTTTGAATGCGACGACCATCAACAGCCTGTTCTTGATCGGCGCGTTGCTGGTAGGTGCGAGCATTCTGGTGAGCTCACTTTCGTCCCGCCTCGGCATCCCGATTCTGGTGATCATCCTGGCCGTGGGCATGGCCGCCGGCGTCGATGGCGGCGGGATTATTTTCGATAACTACCCAACGGCCTATCTGGTCGGCAACCTTGCACTGGCGGTGATCCTGCTCGACGGCGGTTTGCGCACCAGGGTGTCGAGTTTTCGTGTGGCGTTATGGCCGGCGCTGTCGCTGGCCACGGTCGGGGTGTTGATCACCACCGGGCTGACCGGCATGGCCGCGGCCTGGCTGTTCGATCTGAACCTGATTCAGGGCCTGCTGATCGGCGCCATCGTCGGCTCCACGGATGCTGCGGCGGTGTTCTCGCTGCTCGGCGGCAAAGGCTTGAACGAACGGGTCACCGCCAGTCTCGAAATCGAATCCGGCAGCAACGACCCGATGGCGGTGTTCCTCACCGTCACCCTGATCGACATGCTCGCCAGCGGCCAGACCGGCCTGCATTGGAGCCTGCTGACCCACCTGCTGCGCGAGTTCGGCATCGGTGGTGTGATCGGGCTCGGTGGCGGTTGGCTGATGCTGCAACTGGTCAACCGGATCAATCTGGCCACCGGCCTCTATCCGATTCTGGTGATCGCCGGCGGCCTGGTGGTGTTCGCCCTGACCAACGCCCTGCACGGCAGCGGTTTCCTCGCGGTTTACCTGTGCGGCCTGGTGATCGGCAACCGTCCGGTACGCAGCCGCCACGGCATTCTGCACATGCTCGACGGCATGGCGTGGCTGGCGCAGATCGGCATGTTCCTGGTGCTGGGCCTGCTGGTCACGCCGCACGACTTGCTGCCGATTGCCCTGCCCGCGCTGGGCCTGGCGCTGTGGATGATCCTGTTTGCCCGGCCACTGTCGGTGCTGGTCGGCCTGCTGCCCTTCAAGGCCTTCCACGGTCGAGAGAAAGCCTTCATTTCCTGGGTCGGCCTGCGCGGCGCGGTCCCGATCATTCTGGCGGTGTTCCCGCTGATGGCCGGCCTGCCCAACGCCCAGCTCTACTTCAACCTCGCCTTCTTTATTGTGCTGGTGTCGTTGCTGGTACAGGGGACGAGCCTGCCGTGGATCGCCAAACTGTTAAAGGTGACGGTGCCACCGGAACCTGCGCCGATCTCGCGCTCAGCCCTGGAAGTGCATGTCACCAGCGAGTGGGAGCTGTTCGTTTATCGCCTCGGTGCCGAAAAATGGTGCATCGGTTCGCCCCTTCGCGAACTGAAAATGCCCGAAGGCACACGCATCGCCGCACTGTTTCGTGGCCAGCAACTGCTCCATCCGTCGGGTAGTACGGTGCTCGAAGTCGATGATTTGCTCTGCGTAATCGGGCACGAACACAACCTGCCGGCCCTTGGAAAACTGTTTAGCCAGGCGCCTCAACGAGGCCTCGATTTGCGTTTCTTCGGCGACTTCGTACTCGAAGGAGATGCCCAGCTGGCGGCGGTTGCTGCCCTGTACGGATTGAAAGTCGAAGGCATCGATCCGGATATGACTCTGGCCAGCTTCATTGCTCACAAAGTGGGCGGCGCGCCAGTCGTGGGTGACCAGGTGGAATGGAACAACACCATCTGGACCGTCGCGGTCATGGAAGGGAACAAGATCGGCAAAGTGGGCGTCAGATTCCCCGAAGGAAGTCGCCCGGGTCCGGGACTCTTCCTCTAAACTTCATTCTTCGTCTCGTTTTCGATCGGTCTCTATGTCAACCCTGCGCACCTTTTTCATCATGGCCCTGCTGGGCTTGAGTCTGTCTGTCGGCACACTGCAAGCGGCGGAACCACCGTCCAGCGAAGCCGTGCAGGCGAGCCTGGACAAGATCGCCGACCGCAAACTGCCGGAAGCCGATCAGAAAGCCCTGCAAACGCTGCTGCAAAGCACGCTGACACAGCTCAACAACAAGCGTGATTACGAGCGCAAGCTGGCCGATCTCAAGCAGCAACTCGCTACCGCGCCCAAGCAGAACATCGAGAACCAGCGCGAACTGACGCGCCTCAAAGCCAGCAGCGCCATCCCTGTGGCGCAACGCTATGGCAAAGAATCCGTGCAGCAGCTCGAGCAGATGCTGACCGAGCGCGCGACCCAGCAAAGTGATATGCAGAAAGCCCTCGCCGATGCGAACAGCCTGGTCATTACCGCCCAGACCCGCCCTGAGCGTGCCCAGGCTGAAATTTCCACCAGCCAGACGCGCATCCAGCAGATCAATAACATCCTCAAGGCCGGCAAAGACAACGGCAAGACCTTGAGCAGCGAACAGCGCGACCTGCTCAATGCCGAACTCGCGGCACTGAATGCGCTGATCCCGCTGCGTCGCCAGGAACTGGCCGGCAACAGCCAGTTGCAGGACCTGGGCAACAGCCAGCATGACTTGCTCTCGGAAAAATCCGACCGCCTGGATCGCGAAATCCAGGAGCTGCAAAACCTGATCAACCAGAAACGCCTGGCCCAGTCCCAGGAGACGGTGACGCAGCAGTCCATCGAAGCGCAGAAGTCCGGCGGCAGCGCCCTGCTGGCCACCGAAAGTGCGGCAAACCTGAAGCTTTCGGACTACCTGCTCAAGAGCACCGACCGCCTCAACGAAGTCACCCAGCAGAACCTGCAAACCAAGCAGCAACTCGACAACGTAACCCAGAGCGATTCGGCCCTCGACGAGCAAATCAGCGTGCTCAAGGGCAGCCTGCTGCTGTCGAAAATCCTCTACAAACAGAAACAGGGCCTGCCGCGCCTCAAGGTCGACCGCGACCTGGCCGACCAGATCGCCGACATTCGCCTGTATCAGTTCGAAGTCAGCCAGCAACGGGAATTGCTCAGCAACCCGGCGACCTATGTCGACAACCTGCTGTCGACTCAGCCGCCCGAGCAAGTCACCCCGCAACTACGCAAGAGCCTGCTGGAACTGGCCACGACCCGCGCCGACCTGCTGGAGCGGCTGAACCGCGAACTGAGCGCGGTGCTCAACGAATCGATCACGCTGCAACTCAATCAGAAGCAACTGCTCAGCACCGCGCAAAGCCTGCGGGCGACCCTCGACGAACAGATGTTCTGGATTCCCAGCAACAAGCCGCTCGATCTTGAATGGATGCGCGGCGTGCCGGAACGTCTGCAACGCCAGGTGGCGACCCTGCCGCTGGCGTCGAGCGTGAGTGAATTGATTGACGGCCTGACTCAGCGACCGCTGCTGTTTCTCCCGTTGGTACTGGTGATCGGCGCCCTGCTGTGGCGGCGTAAAAGCCTGTATGCCCGACTGAACAAGGTTCACCAGGACATCGGCCACTTCAAACGTGACAGCCAGTTGCACACGCCGCAGGCGATTCTGGTCAATATTCTGCTGGCATTGCCGGTTGCGCTGGGCCTGGCCCTGTGTGGCCTGGCCCTGCAAATCGACGCTCGGGGGCAGAACGCCAACATGGGCGCGGCGCTGCTGCAAATGGCTCAGGCCTGGCTGGTGTTCTACACCGCCTACCGGATCCTCGCGCCGGGCGGCGTCGCCGAACTGCATTTCCGCTGGGAAAAGCCTCAGGTCGAATTTCTCCAGGGCTGGGTCCGCCGTCTCGGGCTGGTGGTCATGGCGTTGGTCGCGGTGGTGGCCGTTGCCGAGCTGCAACCGGCGGGGCTGGCCGATGACGTGCTGGGCATGCCGGTCGTACTGATCTGCTACGCCTTGATGACCTGGCTGCTCAGTCGATTGCTGATCAGCAGCCCGACGCACGAAAACGCCTCGTTGTTCCGCAAAGCGGTCGGGGTCATGTTCACCGTCCTGCCTGTCGCGTTGTTCGTGGCGGTGTGCTTCGGCTACTACTACACCGCGCTGAAGCTCAGCGACCGCTTGATCAACACGCTTTACCTGCTGATGTTCTGGCTGGTGATCGAAGCCACGTTCGTCCGCGGCCTGAGCGTTGCGGCACGCCGTCTCGCCTACCAGCGCGCCCTGGCCAAACGTCAGGCAGCGAAAGAGGCCGGCGATGGCGAAGCAGTGATCGAAGAGCCGACCCTGGACATCGAGAAGGTCAACGAGCAGTCGTTGCGCCTGATTCGCCTGGCGCTGCTCGGCGGCTTCATCGCTGCGCTGTACTGGGTCTGGTCCGATCTGATTTCGGTGTTCTCGTACCTCGATAACATCACCCTCTACGAATACACCAGCGGCACCGGCGCCAACATGAGCATGGTGCCGATCAGCATCGGCGACATGCTGGGGGCGCTGATCATCATCGGCATCACCTTCGCCCTCGCGCGCAACTTGCCAGGGCTGCTGGAAGTGTTCGTATTGTCGAAGCTGAACCTGGCGCAGGGCAGCGCCTACGCCACGACCACGCTGCTGTCTTACGTGATCGCCGGCATCGGTTTCGTCTCGACCCTGTCCACGCTCGGCGTGAGCTGGGACAAGTTGCAGTGGCTGGTGGCGGCGCTTTCGGTGGGACTTGGCTTCGGGATGCAGGAGATTTTTGCGAACTTCATCTCCGGGATCATGATCCTGTTCGAACGCCCGGTGCGGATCGGCGACACGATCACCATCGGCAACCTGTCGGGCACGGTCAGCAAGATCCGCATCCGCGCCACGACCATCACCGACTTCGACCGCAAGGACATCATCGTCCCGAACAAGACGTTCATCACCGGGCAACTGATCAACTGGTCGCTGACCGACACCATTACCCGGGTGACCTTGAAGCTCGGCGTCGATTACGGTTCGGACCTGGACCTGGTGAAAGAACTGCTGCTCAAAGCTGCCCGGGACAACCCGCGCGTGCTGAAGGATCCGGAACCGCACGTGTACTTCCTGAACTTCGGCGAAAGCACCCTCGACCACGAGCTGCGCATGCATGTGCGCGACCTCGGTGACCGCAACCCGGTACTCGATGAGGTCAACCGCTTCATCAACCGCGAGTTCAAGAAGCAGCACATCAACATTTCGTTCCGGCAGATGGAGGTTTACCTGAAGAACCTGCACGGCCAGGAATACAAAATGGTGCCCATCGAGCCGGAGGCCAAAACCATCGTGCCGATGGCCGACGGCAAACCGCTGCAAGAGCCGCCGCCCGCCAAACTCGACTAACCGCCCTATCCCTAGCAGAATGCTCGGACATTCTGCTGGAGATGGCCGGTGAAATCCCTCGACGAACTGACCTTCGATAATCGCTTCGATCGCCTGGGCGATACGTTTTCTGCCCACGTACTGCCCGAGCCCATCGACAACCCGCGCCTGGTCGTCGCGAGCCCTGCCGCCATGGCGCTGCTCGACCTTGATCCGGCCGAGGCCGAAACCCCGGAGTTCGCCGAGCTGTTCAGCGGCCACAAACTCTGGGCCGACGCGGTGCCGCGTGCGATGGTGTATTCCGGGCATCAGTTCGGCTCCTACAACCCACAGCTGGGCGACGGTCGCGGACTGCTGCTGGGCGAGGTCTACAACGAGGCCGGCGAGCATTGGGACCTGCACCTCAAGGGCGCCGGCCAGACGCCTTTTTCGCGCATGGGCGATGGCCGTGCGGTGCTGCGTTCGTCGATCCGCGAGTTTCTTGCGTCCGAAGCGCTGCATGCCCTGAACATCCCGACCACCCGCGCGCTGTGCGTGATCGGCTCCGACACACCGGTGTGGCGCGAAAAACAGGAACGCGCAGCCATGATCCTGCGCCTGTCACCGAGCCATGTGCGCTTCGGGCATTTCGAGTATTTCTACTACACCAAACGCCCCGAAAAGCAGAAAGAGCTCGGCGAGCACGTGCTGGCCATGCACTTCCCGGAATGCCTTGAACAGCCAGAACCGTACCTGGCGATGTTCCGCGAAGTCGTCGAGCGCAATGCCGAGCTGATCGCCAAATGGCAGGCTTATGGCTTCTGCCACGGCGTGATGAACACCGACAACATGTCGATCCTCGGCATCACCTTCGACTTCGGCCCGTTCGCCTTCCTCGATGACTTCGACGCCAACTTCATCTGCAACCACTCCGATGATCAGGGCCGTTATTCCTTCAGCAACCAGGTGCCGATCGGCCAGTGGAACCTCAGCGCCCTGGCCCAGGCGCTGACGCCGTTCATCAGCGTCGAAGCCCTGCGCGAAACCCTGGGCCTGTATTTGCCGCTGTTCCAGGCTCACTACCTTGACCTGATGCGCCGCCGCCTCGGCTTCACCACCGCCGAAGACGATGACCAGAAACTGCTGGAACAGCTGCTGCAACTGATGCAGAACAGCGGCGTCGATTACAGCCTGTTCTTCCGCCGCCTCGGCGACGAGTCACCCGAGCTGGCCGTCGCCCGCTTGCGCGACGACTTCGTCGACATCAAGGGCTTTGATGCCTGGGCAGAACGTTATGTCGCCCGTGTTGCCCGCGAAGGTGAAGTTAACCAGCCACAACGCCGCCAACGGATGCACGCGGTCAATCCGCTCTACATCCTGCGCAACTACCTGGCGCAGAAAGCCATCGACGCGGCGGAAAGCGGCGACTATTCAGAGGTTCGCCGGCTGCATGCGGTGCTGAGCAATCCGTTCGAGGAGCAACCGGGGATGGAGGGTTACGCCGAACGGCCGCCGGAGTGGGGGAAGCATTTGGAGATCAGTTGTTCCTCTTGAGTGACTTACGGAATGTCGCCTTGATAACCACCGACTTCGACTCCAGATCAGCTTCACTGATTACCCATTTATTCAGAGTCCGATTATGTCCGAACCACTCCTCATCCCCTGCCCCCACTGCAACGGCCTCAACCGCATCCCCGCCGAGCGCCTCGGCGATCAGCCGAAATGCGGGCGCTGCAAAGCCGAGGTCTTGCTGAGCAAGCCTTTCGAGTTGAAACAAGGTGACTACGCCAGTCAGATCAAGGGCGATCTGCCGTTGCTGGTGGACGTGTGGGCGGACTGGTGCGGGCCGTGCAAGTCGTTTGCGCCGGTGTTTGAGCAGGCGGCCAGTCAGTTGGCGGGCAAATGCAGGCTGGCCAAGCTGGACAGCGAGGCGAATCAGCAGTTGTCGGCGCAGTTGGGGATTCGCTCGATTCCGAGCCTGATTCTGTTCAAGAACGGCCGGGAAGTGGCACGCCAGAGCGGGGCGTTTCCGTTGCCGCAGTTGATGAGCTGGTTGCGTAGCCAGGGGATTTAGTAGCACCACCAATCACTGTGGGAGCGAGCCTGCTCGCGATGGCGGAGTGTCAGCCGACATCAATGTTGAATGACAAAACGCTATCGCCGGCAAGCCGGTCTCGCTCCCACAGGGGTTCGGTGGTGCCGGGAAGATCAGGCATTTTCCAGCAGGCTATGCAGCTCGACGAATTGCTGGGTCAGCTTGTGCCGTGGGTCGAGGTGGATCAGCGGCGTGTTGGCCTGATGCGATTCGCGCATGCGCACCGAAGTGCCCAGGTACACCGGCAGCACGGGCAGCCCTTCGGCAATCAGCTCGTCGAGGATCTGCTGGGGCAGGCTGGCGCGGGCCTGGAACTGGTTGACGACGATGCCTTCCACTTCCAGCCCTTCGTTGTGGTCGTCCTTCAATTCTTCGATTTCCGCCAGCAGACCGTACAGTGCCTGACGCGAGAAACTGTCGCAGTCGAAGGGGATCAGCACACGATCGGCGGCAATCAAGGCAGACACCGCATAAAAGTTTAGTGCTGGCGGCGTATCGAGGTAGATCCGGTCGTAATCTTCGGCCAGCTCGTCGAGCAGTTTGCGCAGCTTGTTGATCTTGTGTTTCGCCTCAAGCTTGGGCTGCAAGTCCGCCAGTTCGGCGGTGGCGGTGATGACGTGGAGGTTGTCGAACGGGGTTTCGTAGATATCGACCTGGTTTTTCTTCGAAAACGGGCCTGAAGACAGCGTTTGCTTGAAGAAGTCGGCAATCCCCATCGGAATGTCATTACCGGTGAGCCCGGTGAGGTACTGGGTCGAATTGGCCTGAGCATCAAGATCCACCAACAGGGTGCGATAGCCCTCGCTGGCACTGACCGCCGCCAGATTGCAGGCAATGCTGGATTTGCCTACGCCGCCTTTCTGATTGAATACCACGCGCCGCATGTCAAAACCTCCGTGTATCAAAGAATGACCGAGTGTAGTAGTCCACGGCGTCGCTTAGCTACCTCGCCGGCACAGGGACTACGCAGTCAGGTGCAAACACTCACCGAAAAAGCCGCCTTCTCGTCCGGAAAAATGCTCTCGGCGCCGACAGACATCCGTCCACCGATGTGAATAATGGCCAAACGACAGCTTTTCACGAACCAATCGGTACATTTCGTTGAGCAAAATGTAACCAGCATTTGCTACGCGCTCGCCGCAACGGGATAATGCGCGCCACTCGACGCTCAGCGTCACGTCAGGTGAATCGCCGATTTTGCGACTTGCCGCGTCAAGAAAGCCCGCAGGGGCGGGATGAACATCTGTGATCAACTTCAACATCGCCCAATGGCGCGCGTGGGCCCCTGGGCTCGAAAGCGTGGACGATTGGCAGGCCTGGAGCCGACAACCGGTCGTGCTGCCAAGCTGCGATGCCGCCCCCGACGTCTCGTTTCTGCCGGCCATGCAACGGCGGCGGCTCAGCCGTCTGGCGCGGATGGCGTTCAGTGTCGGCTGGCCGTTGGCCGATGGTCGCCCTGACCTACCGTTGGTCTTTATTTCCCGCCACGGCGAAACACCGCGCACCTTCGAAATCCTCAGCGATCTGGCCGCCGATCAGCCCCTGTCGCCGACTCAGTTCAGCCTGTCTGTGCACAACGCAGTCATCGGCCTGTGGTCGATCATGCGCGGCGAAACCAGCGAAATGACCGCTCTGGCTGCGGCCGGTGATGGCCTTGAACACGGCATGCTAGAGGCTGCGGCGCTGCTTGGCGAAGGAGCGCCCGCCGTCCTGTTGGTGGTCACCGAAGAGCAGCCACCCGAAGCCTATTCGACCTGGATCGACGACGTGCCGTTTCCCTACGCGGTGGCTTTGTTGCTCACACCGGGCAATGACTGGCAACTGTCCTTGAACAGCACTTCGGATGAGTTGTCCAAAGCCCACTGGCCCCATGCCCTGAATCTCTTGCGTACCCTGCTGGGCCAGCAGACCACCTGCCAACATGCCTGGAAAAATCGTGTATGGAACTGGCAACGCAATCGGTAACCGAAAAAAACCGCGACGCCTATTACTGGCGTTTGCTGGCCACCGCCGCAAGCTTCACCCTCTTCGGATTGGGCGGGCTTTGCCTGCGCCTGGTGGTATTCCCGGTGCTGGGCTGTCTGCCCGGCGATGCCCAGACGCACCGCTTGCGTGCGCGGCAAACCGTCAGCCGCTGTTTCTGGTTTTTCGTCCGGTTCATGGCCCGCACCGGCGTGCTGACCTACGACATTGAGGGCGCGGAAAAACTCGGCCGCCCCGGGCAAATGATCATCGCCAATCACCCATCGCTGATCGACGTGGTGTTCCTGATCGGCCTGGTGCGCCATTCCAACTGCGTGGTCAAAAGCAGCCTGTGGGAAAACCCCTTCACCCGTGGCCCGTTACGCTGCACCGAATACATCAGCAACGACGGCAGCATGGACATGCTCGACGCCGCGGCCGACGCGCTGAAAAGCGGCCAGACCCTGATCATTTTCCCCGAAGGCACCCGCACCCAGCCCGGCGAAGCACCCGCCTTCCATCGGGGTGCGGCGTCGATCGCACTGCGCGGTGCGAAAATTCTCACACCGGTGGTCATCAAGGTCAGCCCGACCACCTTGACCAAGGCTGAACCCTGGTATCGGATCCCAAAACGTCGCGTGCACTTCAGTTTCCGTGTCGGGGCCGATATAGACCCACACGCCTTCGCTGCACAAGGCCCGGCGCCTCAAGCCTCGCGCAAGCTCAATGATTACCTGCATCACTACTTTATTAAGGAGCTCGCCGAAGATGAGCGATCTGCACCGTGAAATAAAACTGTTGATCATCGACGCCCTTGGCCTCGAAGACATCAGCGTCGAAGACATCGGCAATGACCAGACGCTGTTCGGTGAAGGCCTGGGCCTGGACTCCGTCGACGCCCTGGAACTCGGCCTGGCGATCCAGAAAAAGTACGGCATCAAAATCGATGCCGACGCCAAGGACACCCGCAATCACTTCAGCAACGTGGCGAGCCTTGCGGCGTTCGTCACTGCAAAACAGGCAGCTTGAGACCGGACCATGCAAACTCGTGACGACATTTTCAACACCCTGCGCGATGCCTTGGTCGAACTCTTCGAGCTGGATCCAGAACGTGTCAGCCTCGACTCCAACCTGTACCAGGACCTGGAAATCGACAGCATTGACGCGGTCGACCTGATCGATCACATCAAACGCCAGACCGGCAAGAAAATCGCCGCCGAAGAATTCAAATCGGTGCGTACCGTCAGCGACGTCGTTGAGGCGGTTTACCGTCTGGTTCAGCCGGCCGCATGAGTCGACTGATCGGCCTCGGCCTGCTGCTCGCGGGGCTGCTGTACCCTTTCGCGGTGTATTTCGGCATGGAGCATTTCGCCCCGTGGCAGTTCGGCCTGCTGCTGGGCAGCCTGTGGCTGGCGCGAGCGGTGACGGGCGTGCGTCGACCAGGAAGCCTGTGGATGGCCACTGTCGCCATCGTGTTTTGCCTGTTGCTCGCCCTGTTCGACAGCCCTGCCATGCTGCGCTGGTACCCCGTGCTGATCAGCGGCTTCATGCTGGTGCTGTTCGGGTTGAGCCTGAAATTCGGCCCGCCGATGATCGAGCGCCTGGCCCGCCTGCGTGAGCCACGCTTGCCGGCCAAGGCCATTCGCTACACCCGCCAGGTCACCATTGCCTGGTGCTGGTTTTTTCTTTGCAACGGTTTGTGCGCCGCCGCCCTGACCCTCTGGGCGCCGCTGAGTTGGTGGATGTTGTACACCGGCCTGATCTCCTATGGATTGATCGGCCTGATGTTTGCCATTGAATGGCTTATACGACAACGGGTACGAGGCCACCCATGAATTGGATAAAACTTGAGCACCTGTTGCTCAAGGCTCAACCGGAACGCGCCGTGACGGCCGGGCCGGTGCTGAATCACGCACAATTGTGCGAACAGGCCCTGAGCCTGGCCGCCGGCCTGCAAGCGCAGGGTGTGCGGCGCATTGCCGTGCATCTGGAAGACGCCGCCGACCTGGCGATTGCCCTGCTTGGCGCCTGGCGTGCCGGGGTCAGTGTGTTGCTGCCTGCCGACCTGCAACCCCAGACGCGCCAACGCTGGTCGAGTGAAGTCGATCTGTGGCTGACGGATCAGGCCGATGACGCTCAGTTGAGCGACTATCGCCATGCGCCGCTAAGTGCAGCAGCGCTGGACCTGGATCGCTGCACGCTTAGCCTGTGCACCTCCGGCTCCAGTGGCGCGCCCAAACGCATCGACAAAAACCTGCGCCAACTGGCCAATGAAGTCGAAGCCCTGGAACACCTCTGGGGCGCCGATCTGGCTGAAGCCTGCATCATCGGCAGCGTCGCCACCCAACACATCTACGGTTTGCTGTTTCGGGTGTTGTGGCCGCTGTGTGCCGGGCGCTCGTTCGTGCGCAAGCAACTGGCCTTTCCGGAAGATTTGCAGCGCGCCAGCCGCGAACACCCGGCCTTCGCCTGGGTCGCCAGCCCGGCGCTGCTCAAACGCATGGGCGACAACCTCGACTGGCCGGCCTTGAGCGCGGTTCGTCGGGTGTTTTCCTCGGGCGGCGCATTGCCGGCCGAGGCGGCGCAAAGCCTGCAGCAACGCCTGCAACAGTGGCCGACGGAAATCTTCGGCAGCTCGGAAACCGGCGGCATTGCCTGGCGCCAGGGACTTGATTTGTGGCAGCCGTTTGCCGGCATCGAATTGAGCCAGGACAGCGATGGCGCGCTGCTCATTGCCTCGCCGTACCTGCCACCCGGCCATATTGAACACACCGCGGATGCCGCGCGAATCGCTGCCGATGGCCGCTTCGAATTGCTGGGCCGTCTGGACCGGATCGTCAAACTGGAAGAAAAACGTATCTCCCTGCCGATGCTGGAACACGCGCTGATGGCCCACGACTGGGTCGCCGAAGCGCGCCTGGGCGTGGTTCAGGAAAATCGCGCATCACTGGGTGCGTTGCTGGTGCTGAGCGAGCAAGGTTTGCATGCCTTGCGCAATCAAGGGCGACGCACCCTCACTCAGGCATTGCGCCAACACCTGAGCCAGCATTGCGAAGCCCTTGCCTTGCCTCGACGCTGGCGTTTACTGCGGCAGTTGCCGCTGAACGCTCAGGGCAAACTGCCTCAGGCCGACGTCGAAGCGCAGTTGCTGGCGCCGCGCCCGAAGGCGCCGCAAGTGCTGGAGCAGGTAGAAGCCGATGGCGAATGGAGCCTGCAACTGGCGGTGCCACCGGACCTCGCCTACTTCAGCGGCCATTTCCCTCAGGCGCCGGTATTGCCCGGCGTGGTGCAAGTGGATTGGGCGTTGAGCCTTGGCCAACAGTTGATGAACCTGCCGGAAAAATTCGCCGGCATGGAAGTGCTGAAGTTCCAGCAACTGGTGCGCCCCGGCGATGAAATCCAGTTACACCTGCGTTTCGATCCGGTACGCAGCAAGTTGTATTTCGCCTATCGCAACGAGACCGCCACGTGTTCCAGCGGGCGGATTTTGCTGGAGGCTTCGAGTGATGCATAAATTTGGTGAGTGCTGCGCACTCAATCGCGAGCAGGCTCGCTCCCACAGGGTGTCTGCGTCGCGCACGAATCTAGTGTGGGAGCGAGCCTGCTCGCGATGGAATCAACGCGGTCTCCCAGGTGTACGCCAACATGCATAACCCCTGCGCCGTCGTGCCCGTCTACAACCACGAAACCGCCATCACCACGGTGGTCGACGCCCTGATTACCTGCGGCCTGCCGTGCATTCTGGTGGACGATGCCAGCAGCCCGGCCTGCGCCAAGGTGCTCGATCGCCTGGCTGAGCGCGAGATGGTCTACCTGATCCGCCTCGCCGCCAACCAGGGCAAGGGTGGCGCGGTCATGACCGGTCTGCGCGAAGCCTCACGCCTGGGCTTCAGCCACGCTTTGCAGGTGGACGCCGACGGTCAACACGACCTGCAAGACGTCGCGACGTTCATCGAACACTCACGCACCCATCCGCGAGAAGTGATCTGCGGCTATCCGCAATACGACGCCAGTGTGCCGAAAGGTCGACTGTACGCCCGCTACCTGACGCACGTGATGGTGTGGATCAACACCTTGTCGTTGCAGATTCGCGATTCCATGTGCGGTTTCCGCGTCTATCCATTGTCACCGACCCTGGCCGTGATCGAATCGGCCAAAGTCGGCAAGCGCATGGACTTCGACTCGGACATTCTGGTGCGCCTGTCCTGGCGCAATCAGCCGATGCAGTGGTTGCCTACCAAGGTGCATTACCCGCTGGACGGCGTCTCGCATTTCCGCATGTTCCACGACAATGTGCTGATTTCGAGCATGCACACCCGGTTGTTCTTCGGCATGTTGCTGCGGGCGCCGGTGATTCTCTGGCGGCGGTGGCGAGCATGAGCAGCAACGTCGACAAAAAGCATTGGGCCGACCGCGAGGAGCGCGGCAGCTTCTGGCTGATGAAGCTCACTGCGTTCGGCGCCAAAGTCCTTGGCCGCCGACTGTTGAGCCCGCTGTTGTACGGCATCGTTCTGTACTTTTTCCTGTTCGGTCGCAGCGCCCGCCGCAGTGCCTGGCAATACCAGCAACGCCTCGCCGACTGGAGCGCTCGCACTGAATTGCGTCCGACCCATTGGCGGGTATTCGGTCAGTTCATGGCCTTCGCTGATTCGATGCTCGACAAACTCGACGTGTGGAACGGCAAGTTGAGCATCGAGCAGATCGAAATCGTCGACCCGGCGTTGCTGCGCAATCAGTTGCGTGGCAGCCGCGGGCAACTGCTGGTGGGCGCACACCTGGGCAATCTCGAAGTCTGCCGCGCACTGGCGGAGATCGGCGAAAAGGTCACGATGAACGTGCTGGTGCACACCAAGCACGCCGAGCAGTTCAATCGTCTGCTGGGCGAAGCCGGGGCCACCAATCTGCGGCTGATCCAGGTCAGCGAACTGGACCCGGTGATCATGCTGCAACTGCACGAGCGCCTGGAGCGTGGCGAATGGCTGGCGATTGCCGGTGATCGCGTGCCGTTGCACGGCGGTCGCAGCGTGACCGTGGATTTCCTTGGCCATCCGGCAAAGTTTCCGCAGGGGCCATGGTTATTGGCCGGTCTGTTGAAATGCCCGGTCAACCTGATGCTGTGCCTGAAGAAACCCGACGGCGATTATCGACTGACCCTCGAACCGTTCGCCGATGCGATCACCTGGAAGCGCAGCGACCGCGAGCAGGTCATTCATCAGTGGACGACCCGCTACGCCGAGCGCCTGGGTCACTATTGCCTCGAAGCACCTCAACAATGGTTCAACTTTTACCCTTTCTGGAAGACCGATGACGACGCCAACGCTTGAGCCGGTAACCTTCGGCGAACTCCCTTTGCGCATCGAAGACGTGCTGGCCCTGGCCAACCGTCAGGTGCCGACGCAGTTGCAGGCTGACCCTGCGTACCGCGAGCGCATCGCCAAGGGCGCACGATTCCTCGATTCCCTGCTGGACAAGGAAGGCGTGATTTATGGCGTGACCACCGGTTACGGCGATTCCTGCGTGGTCGCGGTGCCGCTGCATCACGTCGAAGCGTTGCCGCGTCATCTGTACACGTTCCACGGTTGCGGCCTGGGCAAACTGCTCGACGCCCAAGCCACCCGCGCGGTGCTGGCTGCACGCTTGCAGTCGCTGTGCCACGGCGTGTCGGGGGTTCGCATCGAGCTGCTGGAACGCCTGCAAGCATTCCTTGAACACGACATTTTGCCGCTGATCCCGGAAGAAGGTTCAGTGGGCGCCAGCGGTGATCTGACGCCGCTGTCCTATGTCGCGGCGACCTTGTCCGGCGAGCGCGAAGTGATGTTCCGTGGCGAACGCCGCCAGGCCGCCGATGTGCACCGCGAACTCGGTTGGGAGCCGCTGGTGCTGCGCCCCAAAGAAGCCCTCGCGCTGATGAACGGCACCGCCGTCATGACCGGCCTCGCTTGCCTGGCCTA
The DNA here is from genome assembly GCF_019947305.1 of Pseudomonas sp. BF-RE-21. Lineage (NCBI taxonomy): Bacteria > Pseudomonadati > Pseudomonadota > Gammaproteobacteria > Pseudomonadales > Pseudomonadaceae > Pseudomonas > Pseudomonas sp. BF-RE-21. Next base: position 15,276 of record NZ_JAGYGF010000025.1, read on the forward strand.
TGCCCGCGCCGATTACCTGCTGCAACTGGCAACGCGCATCACCGCGCTGAACGTGGTCGCGCTGCAAGGCAATCCCGAGCACTTCGACGAGCGCCTGTTCGCCACCAAACCGCATCCGGGGCAAATGCAGGTCGCCGCGTGGCTGCGCAAGGACCTGGCGATCGACGCGCCGACCGCGCCGCTGCATCGCCTGCAAGACCGCTATTCCCTGCGCTGCGCGCCGCACGTGCTCGGCGTCTTGGCCGACAGCCTGAACTGGCTGCGTTCGTTCATCGAGATCGAACTCAACAGCGCCAACGACAACCCGATCATCGATGCCGAAGCCGAGCGCGTGCTGCACGGCGGGCATTTCTACGGCGGCCACATCGCGTTCGCCATGGACAGCCTGAAAAACCTGGTGGCCAACGTGGCCGACCTGCTCGACCGTCAACTCGCGTTGCTGGTGGACGAGCGTTACAACCATGGCTTGCCGAGCAATTTGTCCGGCGCCACGGCAGATCGAGCGATGCTCAACCACGGCTTCAAAGCCGTGCAGATCGGCACCAGCGCCTGGACCGCCGAAGCGCTGAAAAACACCATGCCGGCCAGCGTGTTTTCACGCTCCACCGAATGCCACAACCAGGACAAAGTGAGCATGGGCACCATCGCTGCCCGCGATGCCATTCGTGTGCTGGAGCTGACCGAACAGGTCGCTGCCGCCACGCTGCTCGCCGCCAATCAGGGCGTGTGGCTGCGCAGCAAGGCCGAGGACGCGCGCCCGTTGCCACCGGCCCTTGCTGCCATGCATGAAGAGCTGGCCAAGGACTTCCCGCCGGTCATCGAAGACCGCGCGCTGGAAGGCGAATTGCGCCTGTGCCTGAAACGGATTGCCGAGCAACACTGGAGGCTGCATGCGTAGCAAGGGAGTGCTTCACACCGATACGGAAATCCTCGTGCCGTTCTTTGACGTCGACAGCATGAACGTGGTCTGGCACGGCCATTACATCAAGTACCTGGAAATCGCCCGTTGTGCGCTGCTGGATAAAATCGGCCACAACTACACGGCCATGTCCGAGTCGGGCTATGCCTGGCCGGTGATCGACCTGCAATTGCGCTATGTGCGTGGTGCGGTGTTCGGCCAAAAGCTGAACGTGCGCGCCAATCTGGTGGAGTGGGAGAACCGGCTGAAGATCAACTACCTGATCAGCGACCTGGAAACCGGCGAACGCTTGACCCGCGCCGTCTCCGTGCAGGTTGCAGTCGACATGAGCAGCCGTGAGATGCAATTGGCTTCGCCAAAAATCTTCACCGATGCCGTCGCAAGGGCCCTGTCATGATTTTCTGCCACCCCCGTTCCCCTGTAGGAGCCGGCTTGCCGGCGATGGTCGTTAACGATGACGCTGGACACCTGACTCTGCGCGGCGTTCTCAGGTTTTTCGCGAGCAAGCTCGCTCCTACAGTGTTGTGCGTGTTGCTGGGTATTCCGGGGCTGGCACAGGCGTTTGATCTGCAACAGCTCAGCGATCAACTGGCCAAACCCGATGTGATCCACGGCCACTTCATCCAGGAAAAACACCTGCGCGCCCTGCCCCAGCCGCTGACCAGCAAAGGCACCTTCGTACTCGCGAAAAACCACGGCCTGCTGTGGTTGCTGAAAACGCCGCTGCAACAGGATTACCGCATCACCGGCAAAGGCATTGCGCGACGTGACGCCAGCGGCTGGCAAATGCTGCCCGGCAAGAGTGCCGGCGCCGAGCAGAACCGCTTGTTCCTCGCCGTGCTGCAAGGCGACAGCAGCGGGCTGCAACGGGACTTCGAACTGTCGCTGAGCGGTGAGGCGCAGAACTGGAAACTGACACTGACCCCGCGCTCGCTGCTGCTCAAGCAGGTGTTCAATCAGATCAACATCACTGGCGGCGAATTGGTGAACACCATCGAACTGCTGGAAACCCAAGGCGATAGCACCTTGTTGCGGATGCAGGACAGCACCAGCACCCAACCGTTGAGCGACGCGGAGCAACATGACTTTGCCGAGTGAACGCACGCTTCCACGGCTGTTTCTGATCCTGCTGCTGGCGGTGCTCGCACTCGCCGGTTGGCAATGGCGGGACGGCGCGCCGCTGTCCGCCAACCTGATGGAACTGGTGCCGGGCACGGCGCCGGACGCGCTGGAACTGCGCGCCGAACAACGCATGCAAGAACCGCTGAACCGCGAAATGCTGGTGCTGGTCGGTCACACCGATCGCCAGCAAGCCGTCGCCATGGCGCAGAAATTGGGCGAGCAATGGCAGGCCAGCGGTTTGTTCGAAAAGGTCCAGTGGACCCTGCAAGCCGACTTGCCGGCGCTGCGCACGCAACTGCTGCAAGGCCGGTTGGCGATGCTCTCGGCTGCGGATCGCCAGCAATTGATCGAGCATCCCGACGCGTTCATCCAGCAACGGGTGCAGGCATTGTTCGACCCATTCACCGGTTTCAGCCTGGTGCCGAGCCAGGATGACTGGCTGGGCCTGACCGGGCGCATCCAGAACAGCCAGCCGCAACACGGTTCGGTGCAACTGGACATCGGCAGCGGCGCACTGGTCGCCGATGCTGACGGCAAGAGCTGGGTGTTGCTGCGGGCGCGCACCACCGGCAATGCTTTCGACATGAACCTGCCGCTGCAAGTGGCTGATCTGCTCAAGCACAGCCGTGAAGAAGCGGCCCAGGCTGATGTGCAACTGCTGGCCGCCAGCGGTTTGCTCTACGCGGCCAACGGGCAGCGGCAAGCCACACGCGAGATAACCTGGGTCGGCGGCGGTGCCACCGTCGGCATTCTGTTGCTGTTGTTGCTGGCCTTCCGCCGTTTGCGCGTATTGCTGGCGTTCGTCCCGGTGCTGGTGGGCATGCTGTTTGGCGCGGTGGCGTGCGTGGCGCTGTTCGGCCATATGCATGTGATGACGCTGGTGCTCGGCTCCAGCCTGATCGGCGTCGCGGTCGATTACCCGCTGCACTATTTGTCCAAGAGCTGGAGCCTGAAACCCTGGCACAGCTGGCCGGCGTTGCGCCTGACCTTGCCGGGGCTGACGCTGAGCCTGATCACCAGCTGCATCGGTTACCTCGCGCTGGCCTGGACCCCGTTCCCGGCCCTGACCCAGATCGCCGTGTTCTCCGCCGCCGGCCTGCTCGGCGCCTACCTGTCTGCGGTGTGCCTGTTGCCTGCGCTGCTCAAGGGTTCGGATTTGCGCCCGGCGCAATGGCCATTGCGCGTCGCCGAGTATTTGCTGGCACTGCGCGAAAGGCTGTTGAAAATCGCCCGTACGCCCGTGCTGCTGGTGCTGCTGATTGCCTTCTGCGTGGGCGGTCTGTTGCAGCTCGATACCAAAAACGATATTCGCCAATGGGTCGGCGCACCGCAGCAATTGACCGACGAAGCCCAGACTATTGCGCGCATCACCGGCTACCAACCCACCAGCCAGTTCTTCCTGGTGCGAGCGGCCAATCAACAAGCATTGCTCGAACGCCAAACCGCGTTGAGCGAGCGGCTGGATCAGTTGGTCAATCTGAACAAACTTCAAGGCTATCTGTCGCTGAACCAACTGGTCAGCCAGCCTAGCGAACAACGGCAAGTGCGCGAAGCGCTGAATAAGTTGCCGACGTTCTGGCAACCGCTGCTCGACGTCGGCGTGCCGGTCGAAGCACTGAAAACCGAATTGGCGAAGTTGCAGGCCCTGCCGGTCGAAGACATCGACAGCGCACTGACCGGTCCGCTGGCCGAACCCTATCGCACGTTATGGCTGGGCCCGACCGAGGACGGCGTGGCGGCGATGGTCAGCCTGCAAGGCCTGAACAACCCTGCACTGCTGCGGGTGCAAGCGCTGGACTTGCAGGGGGTGGAACTGGTGGATCGTCTGGGCGAATTGAATAACGTGTTCGCCAAAACCCAGATCAGCGCTGCGGAACTGAAACTCGCCTCCTGCGTGCTGATCGTGCTGGTGCTGATCCTGCCGTTCGGCCTTGGCGGCGCCTTGCGCATCGTCGCCCTGCCGTTGCTGGCGGCGCTGTGCAGCCTCGCCAGTCTCGGCTGGCTCGGACAGCCGCTGACGTTGTTCAGCCTGTTCGGCCTGCTGCTGGTGACGGCGATCAGCGTCGATTACGCGATCCTCATGCGCGAACAGGTCGGCGGCGCCGCCGTCAGCCTGCTGGGCACCTTGCTGGCGGCATTGACCACGTGGCTGTCGTTCGGATTGCTGGCCGTGTCCAGCACGCCAGCGGTGAGCAACTTCGGGTTGTCGGTGAGCCTCGGCCTGGCGTTCAGCTTCATCCTCGCGCCGTGGGCCGGACGGCACGTGCAAGCGGCCACGGTCGCGGAGTCGGCAGCGTGATGGTCGTGTTGTTCTGGGCAATGGCCCTGGCGCTGTTTGCCGTGGCCACGCGTGTCGGGCGCCACTTCGGTTTGATCCCGATCGTCAGCCAATTGTTGCTGGCCACCGTCGGTTTGCCGCTGCTGATGTACTTCTGGATCGAACCTCAATGGCACTTGAGCGGCGCAACGCTGGTCGCTCCGATCTGGCTGAAAAACCTCTACAGCCTGAGTTTTGCGCTATTGCTGGGCTACATCCTCAGCGACGTGATCGACCTGCGCCTGGACCGCCAGAGCCTGAAAATCGCTCTGCCGAGTTTCTGCATTCCGTTCGCCGGCGGGCTCGCGACAGCGATCTGGCTGCTGCCGCCACAACCGTGGATCAGCTCTTTGGCGGTCGGGCTGCTGTTCGCCATTACCGCGATTCCGGTGTTGTACCTGTACCTTCGGCATATCGATTACCCGGTCGCCGCGACCCGGCGCCTGGTGCAAACCGCGATCCTCATCGACCTCACGTGCTGGACCGTGTTCGCCATCGCTCAAGGCAGCCTGCACCTGAGCAGTTTGTTGCTGCCCTTGGTCTGCGCATGTGTGCCCTTGCTGCTGCGGGTGCTCGGCTTGCGCCAGCCACGGCTCTACAGCGGGTGTTTCTTCGCGTTGCTGGTGGTGGCCGAGCACTACAAGCTCAATGCGCTGATTGTCGGCATCGGTTACTTGTTGTGCATGGCCGCGCTGAAGGTGCCGCTGGTGCTGCCAATGCCGGCGGCGTGGATGAATCGCCTGCAGACCTGGATCGCGATCCCGTTGATCCTGACGTTTGGCATCGTGCAGATCAACGTCCACAGCGCCATGGACAGCCTGAGCTGGGCGCAACTGGCTGCGCTGCTGCTGTTCCCGATTGCCAGCAAACTGCTGGGCAACTGGCTGGGACTTGGCTGGGCCGGCGCTTCGTTTGCGGGCGCCAGCCGCTGGCGCGAAAGTGTGCTGCTCAATATTCGCGGCTTGAGCGAGATCGTCTTTCTCAACCTGCTGCTGCAACAACAGCTCATCAGCCCGCCGCTGTACTTTGCGCTGATGCTGATGGGTCTTATCGCGACATTGCTGCCGGCATTGGCCGGCATGCACCGAATCCCTTTGAAAGCTGCCGTCCCGGCAAGGAGCCCCCATGCCAATCGTTGAAATGGAACGTCGTCAGGTAGTGATCATCGGCGCCGGTCCATCGGGCGCCATCGCCGCCGCGCTGCTCAAGCGCAAGGGCCACGATGTGTTAGTGATCGAACGCCAGCATTTCCCACGGTTCTCCATCGGCGAAAGCCTGCTGTCGCACTGCCTGGATTTCGTCGAAGAAGCCGGCATGCTCGAGGCGGTTAACGCTGCAGGTTTCCAGCTGAAAACCGGTGCGGCGTTCGCCTGGGGCGAGCAGTACAGCGCCTTCGATTTCGGCGACACCTTCAGCAACGGCAAGCCGACCACGTTTCAAGTCCAGCGCGCCGATTTCGACAAACTGCTGGCCGATCAGGCCGCGCTGCAAGGCGCGGAAATCCGCTATGGCGAAGCGATCGTCAGCGTCGATATCGAGCGGGAAAAACCGCTGCTCGGCGTGCAGCGCGAGGATGGCAGCGAGTACCGCGTCGAGGCTGATTTCATGCTCGATGCCAGCGGCTACGGCCGCGTCCTGCCGCGCCTGCTCGACCTTGAGGCACCCTCGAATTTCCCGGTGCGCCAGGCGGTATTCACCCACGTCGAAGACCACATCGACCACCCGGGTTTCGACCGCACGAAAATCCTCGTCACCACGCATCCAACCAAACGCGATGTCTGGTTCTGGACCATCCCGTTCAGCAACGGCCGCTGCTCGGTGGGCGTGGTCGCGGCGGCGGAGCATTTTGCCGGTCGTGCCGATAATCTGGACGATTGCCTGCGCGGTTTCATTGCCGAGACGCCAAGCCTCTCCGGCGTGTTGAACAACGCGGTGTGGGATACGCCGGCGCGCACCATCGGCGGCTACTCGGCCAACGTCAAAACCCTGCACGGCCCGGGTTTTGCGCTGCTGGGCAACGCGGCGGAGTTTCTTGACCCGGTGTTCTCCTCCGGCGTGACCATCGCCATGCGTTCGGCGAGCATGGCCGCCGGTGTTCTGCATCGCCAACTGCAAGGTGAACGTGTCGACTGGCAAACCGAGTTCGCCACACCGCTCAAGCGCGGCGTCGACACCTTCCGCTGCTACGTTGAAGGCTGGTATGCCGGGACGTTCCAGGACGTGATTTTCCATCCGGACAGCTCGCCGGACATCCGCCGCATGATCAGTTCGATCCTCGCCGGTTATGCCTGGGATGAACGCAATCCGTTCGTCGCCGAACCGAAACGCCGGCTGCGGATGCTGTCGGAACTCTGTGCAAGGGATGCCACATGAGCTACTTGAGCGACAACTACGTCGAGGAGACGCGCTTCGGGTTCTGGTTCCTGCGTAGCCACACCTGGCAGCACCATGTGCTGCGTGTGGCGATCAATGACCTGCGCAGCCTGTTCAGCGAACCGTTGCCCGCCCATCCGGTGTTGCTGGATGCCGGTTGCGGCCAGGGCAAGTCGTTCCAGTACCTGCGCCAGACCTTTGCGCCACAGCGCCTGATCGGTGTAGACGCCGACCCGCACAGCCTCGACCTGAGCGGTGCAGAAGCCACCCGTCAGGGCATGGACGTGGAGTTGATCGGCAGCGACTGCGCCACGCTGGCCGTGCCGGATGCCAGCGTCGACCTGTTGTTCTGCCACCAGACCTTCCACCATCTGGTGGAACAGGACAAAGCGCTCGCCGAGTTCTACCGTGTGCTCAAGCCCGGTGGTTATCTGCTGTTCGCCGAATCCACCGAGGCTTACATTGATACCTGGGTGATCCGCTGGTTGTTCCGCCATCCGATGCACGTACAGAAGAGCGCCGCCGGGTACCTTGAAATGATTCGTCGCCAGGGTTTCGAATTCGGCCCGCACAACGTGTCTTATCCTTACTTGTGGTGGAGTCGCGCCAAGGATTTCGGCCTGCTTGAACGCTGGGGTCTGCGCCAGCCAAAACCCTTCGGCCAACGGGAAGAAACCCTGGTCAATGTGGTGGCGCGCAAACCGCTTGAAGGTGCTGTGTGATGTCTAGTGCAACTCAAAACTGTAGGAGTGACGGTGCGACGATTCGACCTGCTCGCGATAGTGGTGTGTCAGTCAGCATAAATGTCGACTGTATGGCCGCCATCGCGAGCAGGCTCACTCCCACAGGGTATGCGGTGTTAATGCGATTTCTGCTCATTGGCGCGGTCCTGCTGATCAGCGCCTGCGCCAGCAAGGCACCGCTGCCCGAGCAAACCCCGAACCTGCCGTTGCCGCAGCAATTGCACATCCAGCGTCTGGCGGACGGCCAGCGTCAGGACTGGGTGCTGGTGATTGCGCGTGAAGGCCCGGGCATTCGCTGGTCGATGATGGACCTGCTGGGTATTCCACAGGCACGTCAGAAACTGATCGACGGTCAATGGCAAGCGGACGGCCTGTTGCCGCCCAACCCGGAAGCCCGTGAGCTGTTCGCGGCGTTGGTGTTTGCGCTGACGCCCAAGGATGAATTGCGCGGCAACTACCCAACGGCCTGGCAGCATGGCGCACAACGCTCCCTGCCCGAGTACTGGGAAGTCCGTTATTCACAACCGATGAGCTTTGAATTGAACCTGCCCAAAGGTCCGACGTACCAAGTCACGCCCCTGTCCGGTGAGACACCATGACCGCCTACCTGAACGCCCTCGGGGTGATCTGCGCCCTGGGCCGCGACAAGCACGAAGTCGCGCGCAACCTGTTTGCCGGCGATTGCTCCGGCATGCGCAGCGAGGCCGGCTGGGTGCCGGAACGTTCGTTGCCGGTGGCCGCAGTGCGCGGTGCACTGGCGCCGATCCCGGCGGAACTGGTGAAGCAAAGCACCCGAAACAATCAGTTGTTGCTGGAAGCGGCGCTGCAAATCCGCGGCGATATCGATCAGGCAATCCAGACCTACGGCCGCGACCGCATCGGCGTGATCCTCGGCACCAGCACGTCCGGCATCGATGAAGCCAGCCGCGGCCTGGCCCATTACATCCGCGAACATCAGTTCCCGGACTATTACGACTATCAGCAACAGGAACTCGGCGCGCCGGCGAATTTCCTTGCCGACTGGCTGCAACTCAGCGGCCCGGCCTATGTGATTTCCACCGCCTGCACCTCCAGCGCCCGAGCGCTGATGAGTGCCCAGCGCCTGCTGGACCTGGGCCTGTGCGACGCAGTGTTGTGCGGCGGCGTCGACAGTTTGTGCAAGCTGACCCTCAACGGCTTCTCGGCGCTGGAAGCGGTGTCTGAACAACGTTGCAACCCGTTTTCGGTCAACCGTAACGGCATCAACATCGGTGAAGCGGCGGTGCTGTTCCTGATGACCAAAGTGGCTGGCGATAAACAATCGATTGCACTGCTCGGCAGTGGCGCCAGCTCAGATGCGCACCACATTTCCGCGCCGGAACCGACCGGCCGTGGCGCCCTGCAAGCGATGCGCAAAGCCCTGGGCCGCGCGAGCCTGCAACCCGAACAGATCGGCTACCTGAACCTGCACGGCACCGCCACCCAACACAATGACGCCATGGAAAGCCTCGCGGTGTCGGCCTTGTTCCCGGCCGGCGTACCGTGTTCTTCGACCAAACCGATGACCGGTCATACCCTCGGCGCGGCCGGCGCTCTGGAAGCGGCGTTCTGCTGGCTGAGCCTGAGCGCTGACAATCAAACACATACGTTGCCGCCACATGTCTGGGACGGCCAGCCTGACCCGCAACTGCCAGCCCTGAATTGGGTGACCCCGGCCGATCGCCTGGCGTCCATTGCACCTCGCTACCTGATGAGCAACTCCTTTGCCTTCGGTGGCAATAACGTCAGCCTGATTATCGGAGACGCCCCATGATTGACTGGCCGCTCGCCGAACTGCTGCCGCACGCTGGCGACATGATCCTCATCGATCAGATCCTCGCGTTCGATGACGAGCAGATCCACACCCGCCTCACCGTCAAGCCCGATGGCCTGTTCAACCGTCCCGACGGCAGCCTGCCGGCGTGGGTCGGCATCGAACTGATGGCCCAGAGTGTCGCCGCCTTCGCCGGCTGCCATGCGCGCCAGCGAGGTGATGCGGTGGAGCTGGGCTTCCTGCTCGGCACCCGCAAATTCGAATGCAATGTCGACCACTTTCCCGCCGGCACCGAGCTGACTATCCATGGGCTGCGTTCGCTGGAAGACGACAACGGCATGGGCGTGTTCGAATGCCACATCAACGCCCCCGGCATTCACGCTACCGCCCGTCTGAACGTGTTTCGCCCGCCGCAAGCTGCTCAATATCTTCATGAAACCCCACAAAGCTCGTCACAAGGCTTTTCACAAGGAACGCAGGCATGACTGAATCCGTACTGGTCACCGGTTCCAGCCGTGGCATCGGCCGCGCTATCGCGTTGCGCCTGGCTCAGGCCGGGCATGACATCGTGCTGCATTGCCGCAGCGGCCTGGTTGACGCCGAAGGGGTGAAGGCCGAAATCGAAGCCTTGGGCCGCAACGCACGCATCCTGCAATTCGACGTGTCTGACCGCGCCAGTTGCAAAGCCATTCTCGAAGCCGACGTGGAAAGCCATGGCGCCTATTACGGCGTGGTGCTCAACGCCGGCCTGACGCGTGACGGTGCTTTTCCGGCGCTGAGCGAGGATGATTGGGATGTGGTGATGCGCACCAACCTCGACGGTTTCTACAACGTGCTGCACCCGGTGATGATGCCGATGATCCGTCGTCGCGCTGCCGGGCGAATTGTCTGCATCACCTCGGTTTCCGGTTTGATCGGCAATCGTGGGCAGGTCAATTACAGTGCCTCCAAGGCCGGTTTGATCGGCGCGGCAAAAGCGTTGGCGATTGAACTGGGCAAGCGCAAAATCACCGTCAATTGCGTCGCACCCGGCCTGATCGACACCGCCATGCTCGACGAAAACGTGCCAGTGGAAGAACTGATGAAAATGATTCCCGCACAGCGCATGGGCACCCCTGAAGAGGTGGCCGGCGCGGTGAATTTCCTGATGTCGGCGGAAGCGTCGTACATCACCCGGCAGGTTCTGGCCGTCAACGGAGGCCTGTGCTGATGAAGCGCGTCGTCGTCACCGGCATGGCCGGCATCACCTCACTGGGCAGCGACTGGGAAACCATCGCCGGCAACTTCGCAGCCAACCGCAGCGGCATCCGCCGCATGGACGAGTGGGACCGTTTCACCGAGCTCAACACGCGCCTGGCAGGTCCCATTGATGATTTCAAAGTGCCGAGCCACTGGACCCGCAAACAACTGCGCAGCATGGGCCGCGTCTCGCGCCTGGCTGTCGGCGCGGCGGAACAGGCATTGGCCGATGCCGGTTTGCTCGGTGACCCTTCGATCAAGGACGGGCGCATGGGCGTCGCGTGCGGCTCGTCCACCGGCAGCACCGACGAAATCAAGGCATTTGGCAACATGCTGCTCAACTCGGTGGCCGAAGGCCTGAACGCCAACTCCTACGTGCGCATGATGCCGCACACCACGGCGGCCAACATCAGCATCTTCTTCGGCCTCACCGGCCGATTGATCCCGACCTCCAGCGCTTGCACCAGCGGCAGTCAGGGCATCGGTTATGCCTACGAATCGATCAAGTTCGGCCGCTTGCCATTGATGCTCGCCGGCGGCGCCGAAGAGCTGTGCCCCACCGAAGCCATGGTCTTCGACGCGCTCTACGCCACCAGCCTGAAAAACGACGCGCCGCAGACGTCACCACGCCCTTACGACAGCGCTCGCGATGGCCTGGTGATCGGTGAAGGCGGCGGCATGCTGGTGCTGGAAGAGCTCGAACACGCGCTGGCACGCGGCGCACACATTCACGCCGAACTCGTCGGCTTCGGCAGCAACGCCGACGGCCAGCACACTACCCGTCCAGAGCAGGCCACCATGCGCCGCGCGATGGAGCTGGCCCTGGAAGATGCTGGTTTGCAGCCATCGGACATCGGCTACGTCAACGGTCACGGCACCGCGACCGAACAGGGCGACATCGCCGAAACACTGGCGACCAGCAGCCTGTTCGGCGAACACATGCCGATCAGTTCACAGAAGAGCTTCCTCGGCCACACCCTCGGCGCCTGCGGAGCACTGGAATCCTGGTTCAGCATCGAAATGATGAACCGCGATTTGTACGCGCACACCTTCAACCTCGATGAGGTCGATCCGCACTGCGGCAAGCTCGATTACCTGCGCGGCGAGTTTCGGCAGATGAGTAATCAGTATGTGATGAACAACAATTTTGCGTTTGGCGGCGTCAACACCTCGTTGATCTTCAAGCGCTGGTCGTAACGCAATCCCTTGTAGGAGCCGGCTTGCCGGCTCCTACAGGTTTACGGGTGTGACGATGTTGTGGGGTCATTCAGCTCGATAGAGACGTCTCAGGAAACGTCCCACAACTGCTACTGAAAAAATGCAAAATCTGTAGGAGCCGGCTTGCCGGCGATAGCGGATTGTTATTCAACATCGATGTCGCCTGATATTCCGCCATCGCCGGCAAGCCGGCTCCTACAGGTTTGCGGGTGTGACGATGTTGTGGGGTCATTCAGCTCGATAGAGACGTCTCAGGAAACGTCCCACAACTGCTACTGAAAAAATGCAAAACCTGTAGGAGCCGGCTTGCTGGCGATTGCGGTGGATCAGTCGACATCAATGCCAACTGACAATCCGCGATCGCCAGCAAGCCGGCTCCTACAGGTTTGTGTCGTTCATGACTTGAGGGGTTCGACCTTACGCGTCAGCAGGTCCACAAACGCCTTGGCCATGGGGGATTTCTGATCCTTGCGCTGTACCAGCCACACCGCCGAAACCGCTGCAGGGTCGAGCAGAGGTCGGTACACAACGCCATCAATCCGCATCCGCTGATAAGACGCCGGCAGCACCGACACGCCGAGCCCCGCCGCCACCAACCCGATAATGGTCATCGCCTCACCCGCCTCTTGCGCGAAGTGCGGGCTGAAACCGGCGTCCCGCGCCAGGCTGAGCAATTGTGCATACAGACCACTGCCATAGCTGCGTGGGAAAAATACGAACGGTTCGAGGGCCAGAGCTGACAGGAATATTCCCTCTTCACTGTCCTGCACCAGCGGATGTTTGGAGCTGAGCACGGCCACCAGCGGCTCGCGCATCAACTCCACCACGCTGAGCGAATCCGGCAAACCCAACGGCCGCATGATCCCGACTTCGATCGACTCGTCCACCAGCGCTTCGGCCACCTGAGTGCTGCTCATTTCCCGCAGGTTCAGGTGCACCGCCGGGAACCGCTGGCGGAATGAAAAAATCGCCTGGGGAATGGTCGAGTTGAATGGCGCCGATGAAGTGAATCCGATCTTCAATTCCCCCAGCTCACCCAACTGCGCCCGCCGCGCCACATCCGCCGCCTTGTCGACCTGCGCCAGCACCAACCGGGCTTCTTCCAGAAACAATCGCCCGGCCTCACTGAGCTCGACCCGACGATTGGTACGCTCGAACAATCGAGCACCGACTTCCTGTTCCAGCGCCTGAATCTGCTGGCTCAGCGGCGGTTGCGAGATGCCCAGCACCTGGGCGGCGCGGCCGAAGTGCAGTTCTTCGGCGACGGCAATGAAGTAGCGCAGGTGACGCAATTCCATGAAAACTCCATTAGGTCGTAAAACCTCTCAAACAGGTCGAACAATATATTGGATTGAATCATTAGGCAGCTATATGCTTTTTTCATTGCCTGACCGGCTGCGTTCCCCCGAGGTCTGAAGTGAAAACTGCTGTCGCCCCACTCGCCCATGAAGTTCCGCCCGCCGCGCTGGACGATGCCGTCTCTGAACTGAAGGAGATCTACATCGAAAAGGGCACGCCGATGTTCATGCGCACGGTACTGGCGCTGTTCTCCGGCGGCTTTGCGACCTTCGCGCTGCTGTATTGCGTGCAACCGATGATGCCGCTGCTGTCCCACGAATATTCGATTAACGCGGCGCAGAGCAGCCTGATTCTGTCGGTGGCCACGGCCATGCTCGCCATCGGCCTGCTGATCACCGGGCCGATCTCCGACCGGGTCGGGCGCAAACCGGTGATGGTGGCGGCGCTGTTTGCCGCGGCGCTGTGCACCATCGCCAGTTCCATGATGCCGAGCTGGCACGGCGTGCTGGTGATGCGTGCGTTGATCGGGTTGTCGTTGAGTGGCCTGGCGGCGGTCGCCATGACCTACCTGAGCGAAGAGATCCACCCGCAACACATCGGCCTGGCGATGGGCCTGTACATCGGTGGCAACGCGATTGGCGGGATGTGCGGGCGTTTGATTACCGGGGTGTTGATCGACTTCGTCAGCTGGCACACGGCGATGCTGGTGATCGGCGGCCTGGCACTGATCGCGGCGGCGGTGTTCTGGAAAATCCTCCCCGAATCGCGCAACTTCCGCGCCCGCTCGCTGCACCCGCGCAGCCTGCTCGACGGTTTCACCATGCACTTTCGCGACGCCGGTTTGCCGCTGTTGTTCTTAGAAGCGTTCGTGCTGATGGGCGCGTTCGTCACGCTCTTCAACTACATCGGCTATCGCCTGCTGGCCGAGCCGTACCACATGGACCAGGCCTTTGTCGGGCTGCTGTCGGTGGTGTACCTGTCGGGCATCTACAGCTCGGCGAAAATCGGTTCGCTGGCCGACAAACTCGGACGCCGCAAAATGCTCTGGTCGACCATCGTGCTGATGCTCGCCGGCCTCGCCCTGACCATGCTCACGCCGCTGCCCGTGGTGATCATCGGCATGCTGATTTTCACCTTCGGTTTCTTCGGCGCGCACTCGGTGGCCAGCAGCTGGATCGGCCGCCGCGCCACGAAAGCCAAGGGTCAGGCATCGTCGTTGTACTTGTTCAGTTACTACGCCGGGTCGAGCATCGCCGGTACGGCGGGCGGTGTGTTCTGGCACCTCGGCGGGTGGAACGGGATTGGCGTGTTTATCGGTGCGCTGCTGGTGGTGGCGTTGCTGGTTGCGTTGAAACTGGCCCGCCTGCCGCTGCTGCCGGGGAACGGTTCGACTACCTGAGCACCACTCGCGCCTCAAGCACCGCATCGCGCTTTTCCAGGGTCAGCGATTGCAAGGCGACGCCGTCACGTTCGGTGCGGTCCAGCCATTGCAGCAACGCCTTCGCGTCGCCGCTGAGGGTCAGGCGCAACACGTCGTTGTCGGTGTCCATCTGATGGATCTCAAGCCCCGCCGCCGTGGCGCTTTCGCTGACACGCAGCGACAACGACTGATGGCTGACGACGGGCGGGGGGCTTCGCGGTTGTGCCCGTTGCAGTTGCGCAGACACGGCCAGTTGCTGTTGGTGCTGGCGTTCCATGGTTTCCAGGCGTTGGCGTGTCGGTTGCCAGATCAGGCTGAACGCCACGACAGCCAATAAAAATGCGCCCATGGCCAGCAACAGTCGTTGCTCGCGAAGGGACAGCCGTTGCCAGGCCGCTTTCATGTTCGGTCCTCCACTGTCAGGGTCGCCTGTACGCGGTCGCGCTCTTTGCTCGCACTGTCGAGCCGCAGTGGCACGCCTTGTTGTCGCCCGCGTTCGCGCAGTTGTTCCAGCTCGGCAAAGCTGTTGGCGCTCAGCTGGATTTTCCAGCCATCGCCGGCACGAAACTCAATACGCCGGACCTCGACATTGCTTGCGCCAATCACCTGCTCGACCAGCGTCACCAGCTCGGCGACGCGTGTGCGCTGCGGCTCGGCGGTCTGCTGTTGTAGTGCGTTGAGCTGCGTTGCCAGATCGACGATGCGGCTCTGCTCGGGGTAAAGCGTCTTGAACCGTTGCTCGTTCTGGCTGTAGAGCCTGCGTGTTTCACTCTCCAGAAAATGGATTCGCGCAGCGCTGGCGCCCCAGGTCAGCAACAGCAACGTCAGCATCGTCAAACCGCCGAGGCGCCAGGGCAGACGTTTGTTGCGCAGGGCGAATTCGCCTTGCAGCAGATTGATGGCCTGCGCGGGACGGTGGGCCAGGTATTGATCGACATCCGTCGCACCCTGACGCTCGTCGACCCATTGAATCCCCGCGGGCAAGGCCGGTCCCAGCAACGTCAACCCGTCGTCCGTCAACGTCAGGCGGGCCGGTAGACCTCCGCCAACCAGCCATCGACCGAACCACCAAACACCGAGTGCCTGATCCAGGGGCAAGACATCGGCATCGACGAACACCGAACGCACCTCGATGCCCTCTTCGGCCAATAACGCGAGCATCGCGGCAAACCGCTGACGGTCGATCACCATGACCGGATAACGCCCTTCCTGATCGCGAGCGCCGATGCTCAGGTGCAGCTTTTCCAACGCCTCGCTCAATTGATCTTCCACGGCAAACGCGACGGCTTGCGCGCCGGGCTGGCGTTTGGAAGGCCACGGATCGCTGCGCACCCAACTGCACAATTCCATGGGCAGCAGCACATCGACCGCCTGCCCGCTCAGCACCTGTGCCGCTTGATTCAAGGGCATGGACTGGCGTTGCGCAGTCGAGGACCAGACGCAGCAAGGCCAGTCTGCCGACGGTTCGCCCAGGCCCTCGGCGGTCAGGTAAAGCCAGGTATTCATCGCGGCATCTCGTGGGCAGTCGAAGGAAGAAGGCGTCGTTGCAGGACGTTGAGTTGGTGGGTGTCGGCGTCGCGTTCGACCTCCGTGGCCAGCCGCAATCGGCGCTGCCCCTGAGTGACCTGCACCGTGATGCGGAACCAGCGGCTGCCGGTGCCAAGTCCATGACTGCTCAGGCCTGCACCGGAGAGCAGCGGGTCTTGCGTAAAGGCCTGAACGCTGGCCCATCCCGTCGTCGAAGCCTGACGAACCAGCGCCGCAGCCGTGGTCGCGTCCACGTCATCGAGCGTCCTCAGCACCAACGCCGGGGCCGTGTTGACGTTCAGCGTTGCGTGGCCGGGCAACATCGCCACCCAAGGCTCAAGTTGACGCAGCACATGAGCGTCAACCCCCGGCAGCAGGCGCAGTTGGCTCAGTTCTCGGAACGCGCCCACCTGAGCAAGTTGCAGCGGTGGGAGATCCAGCACGTCGAGCAAGCGCGCCCAGCGGTTGAGGGTGACTTGGTCGGTCTGCCCCTGAGTCAACAATGCGTTGAGATTGAAGCGCCCGGCGAGGTCCTCGATATCAACGCGGATCTGCGCGTCTTCGACGTCGAAGTCGGGTGTCATGCGCGCCCAGTCCTGGGTCAGGTCGACGGTTTTTTGCGAGCCCTGCGCCGCGTCCCGCAAGCGCAAAAGCGCCCAGCTTTCCCCCGCAACGGCGAGTTGGCGCATTTGAATGTGCTGCAGGGCCTGGCCGCTGCTGTGCAGCGACAGGCGATGGCTGCGCAGCAAGCCGCTGGTGATCAACAACGCCAGACTCATGACCAGCAACACGCTGATCAACGCGATGCCGCGTTGATGCCTCCTCATGGCAACGCGCCGGGCAACAGCAATACCCGACGAATCGCCTCGAAACGACCCGTAGAGAATTGCACTTCCACCGCCATCGGCCGCTTCACGCCCCGCCCGGATGGCCAATCGCGGCTCCAACCGGACTGTGCATCAAACACCCGCCAACTCAAGTCTCGAACATCGCCCAGCAGCTTTTGCCGCTGCACGCTCGGCACCCCCTCCCCCTGACTTTCACGCCACAGCGTGCCGTTATCGAGTCGATAGGTCAGCAACTGGCGCTCGCTGCGCGGCTGGTCCAAAGGGTTGCGCCAATGGCTACGCTGCAACTGCAACACCGATTGCTGGAGCACGACAGGTTGATCGGTGGCGTGCAGCACATCCCGCTCGATCACCGCCACCGCCCGTTGCAGGCTTCGAAACTCACGCTCATGCGCCGTCGTCCCTCGTTGCACGCGCACCACGCCATCGAACAGCCCCCAACTGGCCAGGCCCAGCAACGCGAAGATCGCCATGGCGATGACCAGTTCCAGCAAGGTGAAACCGCTCTGCTTATTCATCACGATGAGGTATCCAGCCACTGGCGCGGTGTACGGTGTGCTCACGCCCGGAAAGGCTGACGTCAACATCGACCTTGAGCAGGCGCGGGTCAGGCGAAACGCTGATGCGCTGGCGCAGCAACCAGTCGCGGCGATCCATCGACACGATCCGTTGTTGCAGGTCGAGGGGCCATCCGGTTTGCAGGCGCAGTTCATTCAGATGGTTGTCTGCCAGCCACGCGGCGAAGAGCTTTTCCTCGACCGCGCCGGTTTGCCTGACCACGTATTGGCTCGCCGACAGCACGGCAGCCGCCAGCGTCGAAAAGATCGCCAGGGCCACCATGATTTCCAGCAAGGTGAAGCCACCCATGCGTGAAGCAAACGGCCGGCTAGCCATCGATCACCACCTGGCCAAGGCCATCGCTGGACAGGCTGAGCCACGTCTTTTTGTCGCTGCCAAACGTCAGCGTAAAGACGCTGGTTTCATCGTTGCTGAACATCAGCACCTGAGGGGGGCCATCGTCGGCGCCAAGGGTTACCGGATGACCGTCCTGCTCAAGCCGTAGCCGCAAATTTTCGGGCCATCGATAAAAAGCCGCCATCGGTTCCCAGCCCTGAACATCGAGCCTCATCACCCGATAACCCTCGACACTCAGCCGCAAGCCGAACTCCTGGCCATCGAGCACTGCGCGTTCGCGCAACTGTTGAATCACGCCCACGATCCCGTGCGCTTCCTGCCGGGCCTGACGCGCCGGATTCGACCCGGTAGCGAAGCTCACCATGCCCAATAGCACACCGATCAAAACAATCACGATCATCAGTTCGAGCAAGGTGAATCCCCGACAACGCTGGCGCATGATTCAGTCGCCCCAGTTGCCGATATCGGCCGCATGCCCTTCGCCACCCTTCACGCCATCGGAACCGAGGGAATACAAGTCATAGCCGCCGTCCACTGAATGCACACCGGGATTGAGGTACTGATAGGGCGTGTTCCACGGATCGACCGGCAGGCTTTTCAGATAACCCTGAGGGTTCCAATTCCTCGCCGCCGGCAGGCCGGAAGGTTGTTTGCTCAAGGCTTCCAGCCCCTGCTGTGTCGAGGGGTAGTTGAAGTTGTCGAGGCGATACATTTCGAGGGCCGTGGCGATGGCCTGGAGATCAATTTTGCTGGCGGTGACTTTGGCCTGGTCGGGGCGGCTCATGAACTGCGGCACCACGATGGCCCCCAGCACGCCGATGATGACGACCACCACCATGATTTCGATCAGGGTAAAACCGCGCTGAGCGCGAGGACTGTTTCTCTGTGCAGCATTCATGGGTCAATTCACCAATTGGTTGAGGCTGAGAATCGGTAGGAGGATGGCCATGACGATCAGCAGCACCACGCCGCCCATCAACACCAGCATGGCCGGTTCAAAAAGGCTCACGACCAGTGCGATACGCGCCGCCAGGCTGCTTTCCTGCTGCTCGGCGGCCCGCACCAGCATGCGATCGAGTTCACCGGCGCGTTCGCCGCTGGCGATCATGTGCAGCATCATCGGCGGGATGTCGCCGCTCAGTTCCAGACCGCGAGTCAGCGTTCCACCTTCACGGACCGAGCGTGCGACATCGGCCATGCGGCTGCGGATGGTCAGGTTGCCGATGACGGCCGCCGCGATCTCCAGCGCGTCCACCAATGGCACTGCACTTTTGCCGAGGATTGCCAGCGTGCTGGCGAACCGCGCGGCTTCCATCGCCCGCAGCACCTCGCCCATTACCGGCAGTTTCAACGCGAGACGATGCCAGCGCAGGCGCCAGGCCGGCTGGCGCAGGCTCCAGCGCCAGAGGCCGAGCAACGCCGCCAGCACGCCCATCAACAGCAGAAAGTGATTGCGCAGCCCATTGCTGAGGGCGATCAGCGCCTGTGTCAGCCAGGGCAACGGCTGGCCACTGTCGACGAAGATCTTCACCACGTCCGGCACCACGTAGCCGAGCAGAAAACCAACAATCGCGACACTGGCCAACATCAGGATCAACGGGTACACCAGGGCCATCTGGATTTTCTGCCGCGACGCCTGGCGGGCCTGGGTGTAAGCGGCCAGTTGTTCCAGCACATGCCCCAAGTGACCGGAACGTTCGCCAGCCGCGACGGTGGCGCGGAACAATTCGGGGAACGCCTTGGGAAATTGAGCCAGCGCCGTCGACAGGGCATGACCTTCCATCACCCGACTCCTGACCGCCGACAACAGACCGGCAACCTTGCGCTTTGCGCTCTGCTTCGTCACCGCTTCAAGGGCTTCCTCCAGAGGCAGCCCCGCCTGAACGAGGGTGGACAGCTGCAAGGTCAACAGCGCCAGATCCGCCGCGCTCAGACGTCCGCTGCGAGGCTGCGCCCCCGTGTCGCCACCTGCCCTGACCTCGCTCAACTCACGCGGCCACAAGCCGCGTTCACGCATCAGTTGCCGGGCATGTCGCGGGCCGTCGGCCTCCAGTCGGCCTTTGCAGCGTCGGCCCCGGGCGTCGTCAGCGCGGTAATCGAACGTCGGCACTCGCTAGTCCTCCTGCGTCACGCGTAGTAATTCGTCGAGGCTGGTCACGCCCTCCAGCACCCGCTGGCGACCGTCCTGAAACAGGCTGCGGGAGACCTTGCGCGTCTCTTCTATCAACGCCTGTTCACTCGCACCTTGATGAATCAGAACCGAGACGGCGGGCGTCACGCTGATCAGCTCGTAGATCCCGATCCGCCCGCGATAACCGTGCTGACACTGGTCGCATCCCACTGCCCTGAACAGCTGCGCCGGCGCTGCCGAATCGAGCCCGAGGCGCTCGCATGTAGCCTCATCGGCGCTGTACGCCGTCTTGCAATGAGGACACAACGTGCGCAGTAAACGCTGGGCCAGAATGCCCACCAGCGACGACGCCAGCAGGTAGGCATCGACGCCCATGTCCACCAGCCGCGTTACTGCACCGACGGCACTGTTGGTGTGCAACGTCGAGAGCACCAGATGCCCGGTCAGTGATGCCTGGACGGCGATTTCCGCCGTCTCGCGATCACGGATTTCGCCGACCATCACCACGTCCGGATCCTGTCGCAAAATCGCCCGCAAGCCGCGGGCAAACGTCATGTCCACTTTCGGATTGACCGGCATCTGCCCCACACCCGGCAGGTGATATTCGATGGGGTCTTCGACCGTGAGGATGTTGCGTGTCTGATCGTTCAGGCTGCTCAGCGCGGCATACAAACTGGTGGTCTTGCCGGAACCGGTGGGCCCGGTCACCAGGAGAATGCCGTGAGGTTTTGCGAGCAACTGGCGCAACGCGGCGAGGGTATCGGCAGGCATGCCGAGTCGCGGCAATTCCAGGCGCCCGGCCTGCTTGTCAAGCAGGCGCAGTACCACCCGTTCGCCGTGGGCCGAAGGCAGCGTGGAGACCCGCACATCGACTTCGTGCCCGGCCAGTCGCAGGGCCATTCGACCATCCTGCGGGACCCGTTTTTCAGCAATGTCCAGGCGCGCCATGACCTTGATCCGCGACACCAGCAAGGTGGCCAGTTCACGTCGTGGCCTGAGCATTTCGCGCAATTGCCCGTCGACACGCATGCGTACCGACAGGTACTGCTCGAAAGTTTCCAGGTGCACATCCGACGCGTGCTCGCGCACCGCTTCGCTGAGCAGTGCGTTGATCAACCGGATGATCGGCGCGTCGCCCTGCTGCTCCAGCAGGTCGGCGGTTTGCGGGACTTGATCGACCAGGCTGAGCAGGTCCAGCTCTTCGTCCAGCCCTTGGGCAACCTGCTCGGCCGCGCTCTGACCTTCGCGATAAGCGACGGCCAGACGTGCGGCGAATACATCAGGCTCAAGCACCCGCATCGACAGATTCCGAGCGCTTGCCCGACGGGCTTCCGACAGGGCCGTGAGCGGCGTATTGGCGCGCAGTACAAGGCTTGAGCCCGGCCCGTCGTGCTCCAGCAGGACGCCGAAACGCCGGGCGAAACCGAAGGGCAATTGCTGGAGGGATTCACGCGATTCGCTCATGGCGATTCCGCCGCTGATTTACGCAAATCGAACACAGGAGCGTCGGGCGCGGGGTCGAACAACTGACGCGCCTCGGCCGGCAGCAGCAAGGAGTTGTTCCCTCGCGCGCCGGGCTTGCTCAATTCACGCAGCGCGTTGTAACGCTGCTGGCTGACGTCTGACAGGTCTTCCTTGCTGCGCACGATAGTCGGCCGCAAAAACACCATCAGGTTACTTTTGGTCTGGGTGTCGCGGGTCCAGCGAAACAGCGCACCGAGGTAGGGAATGTCGCGCAGCAACGGCACCCCGCTCTGTTGGGTGCGGACGCTGTCCCTGATCAGCCCGCCGATGACGATGATTTCGCCATCGTCCGCCAGGATCGTGCTCTTGAGCGCACGTTTGTTGGTGATCAGGTCCGAAGAATCGATGCCCGATACCGAAGGCGCGATGTCCGACACTTCCTGCGCGACCTCCAGGCGCAAGGTCGAGCCTTCGTTGATGTACGGCTTGATCTTCAGGCTGATGCCCACGTCCTTGCGCTCGACCGTGGTGAACGGATTTTCCGCGCCGTTGCTGTTGGTGGCGTAGGAGCCGGTCTTGAACGGGACGTTTTGGCCGACGATGATTTCTGCCTCCTGATTGTCCAGGGTCAGCAGGCTCGGCGTGGACAGCAGGTTGCTGCGGGTGTTGCTGGCCAGCGCCGAAACCAACGCGCCGAAGCGGTCACTACCCAGTCGCAGGACGGCCCCTTCCGGCGCGGATTTTTTCTCGTCAAAGTTCAGCCCGCCAATGATCGGAATATCGGTGCCGGGAAAGTTGATGAAGCCTTTTGCATCGCTGCCGCTGACGCTCCACTGAACACCCACGGCCTCGGCGATGTCCCCGGAAATCTCGACGATGGCGGCATGGATCAGCACCTGCGCCCGAGGCTGGTCCAACTGACGCACGATGTCCTCGATGGTGCGGATTTGCGCCGGCTCGGCGATCAGCACCAGAGCATTCTGGCTTTCGTCGGCCTTGATCATGAACGTCGTGCCGGGTGAGTTATCCCGGGCGCCGCCGACGGCTGTTGCCGGCTTTCGGCCCTGGCCCATCGTTTCGAGGACTTCGGCCAATTGCCTGGCATCGCTGTGACGCAGGCGAATCACCCGCGCATTGTCGAGGGTGGCGGTCGCGGGGGTATCGAGACGGCGTGCGAGGTCGATCAGGCGCTGGCGAACCGACGGTGGACCAATGAGAATCAGCCGATTGGTTCTGGCGTCGGCCAGCACCTGGATCGCCGTATCAGCGCTGCGTTTGCCCAGCGAGGACTCCATCACAGTCGCCACATCAGCAGCCTGTGCGTGCTGCATTTGCACCACGGCATGCTGGTTGTTCTGCCCGGAATCCAGTTGCCGGACCACCTGCGCGATACGGTTCACATTGGCCGCAGTATCGGTGACCACCAGCGCATTGGCTGACACCGAAGGACCGACATAGCCGTTGGCCGACACCAGCGGCCGAACCAGGCCGGCAATGTCGGAAGCGCTGCTGGTGTTCAGTTCGACGACCTGGGTGATGAATTGCGAAGCCGTGGCGTTTTTTGCAATGCCTTGGCCGGCGCGGGTTTTCGCTTCGGTGACCGGCGTAATCAGGATCCGGTCACCCTCGTCGATGACCGTGAAGTTGTGGGCATCCAGCACCGAATAAAACAATCGGCGAACACCTTCGCGGTCGAGGGCCTGACGGGACATGACGGTGATGCGCCCGGAGACTCTGGGATCAAGCACCACCGTGGTCCCGAGAATGGTGGAGATTTCCTCGACGATGTCGCGCAGCTCGGCATTGTTCATCGCCAGTTGCCATTTTTCTTCCTCGGCCCGTACCGCGCCGTGAAAGAGTGACAGCGCCAACGCGGCGAGAAAAAGCAGGATGCGCAACGCCTTCGCGCTGATGGAAAAGTTCATGGGTTGATCACTCTGACGGCCCGGAGAGCGGGCGTAGAAAATGCGCAGAAGTCGCGGGGGCCGGAGCCTCGGCTTGCGGGTCGAATCGGCGCAAGAGCTGTGTGGCAGACGTCTGCAGCGTCAGCACTTCTTCTCGCCCCTTGTTCCACAACACCGCCCTATCCGCCTCGACGCGACGCAGGACGCTGCCGCCCGGCAACGGATCGCCCACCTGATAAATCCGTGAGCCTTGAGCGTCTGCCAGCAGCGCTCTGGACAACCCTGTGGCCAGGACAAAACTGGCCTGCAGGGTCAGCGGCTCGGCGCTGGCCAACAACGTGGCTCCCGCCGTCAGACCGAGCACCGTCGCCACCGCAGTGGTATCCAGAGGTGCAGGGGACGGTGGCGTCGCTATCGTTGAAACGACAAGCATCGGTGCGACACGGCTTTGACGAAACCCCCACTCTTGCCACACCAGGAAGGATCCGTACGCGACTGTCACCAGCAGCAGGCCGAGGGTGCAGAGCCGCCCGTTCACTCGGTGCGGTCACTGCGAACATTGCTGCACAAGGACATTCGCCGCAGTACGCGGTGACCGCACAGTTCATGGAAAATCACCGCACCGACATGCATCGCGATCAGCAGTGAAAGCACCAGGCACGACCAAACGTGAATGGTGACAAACAGCGCGATAAGCGCTGGATCACTCAGCGGCTGCGCAATATCGAACCACCCGAATACATCGATCGAGCGGTCCATCATCAACACACCGGTCACCAGCACGACAGTCACCGTCAGGTATATCAGCGTGTGGGCAAACAGCGCGAGTTTTTCCATGGACGACAAGGTGTTCACGCTCGTCTGCCGGGCGTGAACGACAAAAATAAACAGCCGCCAGACAAAAAACGGGATGAACACCGTCGTCAGCGACACATTGATAAAGGCAACCCGCTCACCGACGCGGGCTGGCACGTCCACAAAGGCCACATAGAACCCCGACACCAGCGTCCAGATAATCACCGCCGCCGACACCCAGTGCAGCCATACGCGTTGGGTGGAGTAACCCGAAACCGTCATTTTCCACTCGATTTTTCAACAGGAAGATAAGCCTTCAGGCAATCCTGTTCCGGATCGCCTGAAGTGTTACGAGAGACTTAGATTTTGTCCCACGCCATGTGCCAGTGCGCCCCTACACCAGGCTCAAAGCCGTTGGCCGTCGGGGTGTATTGCTTGCAGTAACCGGACGCGGGGAATGGCTTGCATTCGAAGATTTCATTGGTCTTCGGTTGCAGCACTTTGGTGCCGGCGGTGTACTCGCTGATGCCTTCGGGGAACACGAAGTCGTGCTCGATGCCCGCGCCTTCACCGGTCATGTGGGTGGGCTGGGTGTCCTGGCGAGTGGTGCGGCCATCCAGCGTGGTGCCGACCAGCGTCAGGGTGTGTTTGCCGGGATTGCTGCGAACATCCATGGTCAGCCAGGTCGGACCGCTGTCTACCTGCTTCGCGACAGAGCCGACCGGCTTGTTGTTCTCGTCGAACAAGGTCGCTTCGACGTTCATCGCACGGTTCGAGATCATGCTGAACTGGACGTTGGCCAGGCCTTTGTCCAGAACGTATTCGGCTTGCTGGGAGGCCACCGACATGCGCGCGGCGGTGTCTTCCTTCATGTCCAGCTGAACTTCGAATCGGGTTACGCCGCTTTCTTTCTGGGCGTAGAGGGTGTTGTTACCCCGGACCGGTTCGATGTTGCCGCTTTCATCACGAATACCGGCACGGATAAGCGATTGGGTGCTGTTGATTTTTTCTGCGAGTTTGAACGCCCAGTTGTTCGGCGAGCCTTCCTCGGCAGTGTCGATGGAGATCTCGACGTCGTAATTCGGGCTGACACCGTTGGCAGAGAATGCACGGGCCTTGACCTTGTCGCCGATCTGCAATTGGGCCGATGGCGTGATGCCGCCAACGGAAGACCAGCCACCGGGCAACGACGGTTCGCCGAGGATGTTCACATCGACAGCGTTGTAAAACGCCGCGTCGGTATCACCGACGGTCCAGATCCCGAGAATCACGTGCTGACCGGATTTGTCGTCAGGAATGTTGCAGTTGTGTTTGGCGCCGGACACCGGCAGCTGATGATTCCCCTCGACGACGCAGAACGGGGTGCTTTCGAACGAGGCGCGCTTGAGGGATTCGTTAACGTTCCAGCCGTTGCGAGTGATGAAGTACTCATGCTTGGTGGCCGGGTGAGCCTGGGTGTAGCGCCATTGGAAATCGATGTTGCGGTCTTTGATTTCCGTTAATTGCCAACGGGTAGCGGACTGAGCATCCATAGCGGAGAACGATGGATGACCGCCACTCGGAATCTTGCCATCGATCGGCCCTTGCAAAGGCGCACCGCCTGTACCAGCCGGAAAACCTTTGAATGTTTCGCCAACACTTTGAGGCTCGTATTGCGCGGAACCACAGTTGGTGTTCACCCCTTTCTGGCACAGCAGTGCGCGCGAAGGCGGCACTTCCATATAGCCATGGGCCGAAACAGTTTGAGACGCCAACATTGCCGATAACAGGATCATTGAAGAGGAGCATGCGCTTAGCGCACCTCCCTTGTAGAAGGTCTTTTTCATGAGTGTGTTCCAGACTACTTATCGAAAATTAAGGCGCCACAAGGACGCCGCTGTTCGTAATCTCGTTCGGTGGGTTGCACCGGACGAAGGTCTGAAACCTTACTTAGATGAGCACGAATTCTATGTAGGACAAGTCTCCGCTTACATGGGGATTACTCTCTCTCTTCAGTTGTCTGACAAAGAGAGAAAACATTCTTACAGGATGAAACGGATTAGGCTGGCACACGGTATTTCAGACAAAAAAAAGCCTGCCCGGCGTTGGCCGGACAGGCTTGATGGAACCTGCGAGGACTACTCGTGATACTGCGCCGACAGCTCATGCACCGCGCGCAGGAACGCACCCGCATGTTCCGGATCGACTTCCGGCGTAATGCCATGCCCCAGGTTGAACACGTGGCCGCTGCCCTTGCCGTAGCTGGCGAGGATCCGTCCGACTTCGGTACGAATGGCTTCCGGTTTGGCGTAGAGCACGGTCGGGTCCATGTTGCCTTGCAAGGCAACTTTGTCGCCAACGCGAGCCCGGGCATTGCCGATATCGCACGTCCAGTCCAGGCCCAGCGCATCAGCACCGGCATCAGCGATGCTTTCCAGCCACAGGCCGCCGTTCTTGGTGAACAGGATGACCGGAACCTTGCGGCCTTCGTGTTCGCGGATCAGGCCGCTGACGATTTTGCGCATGTAGGCCAGGGAGAATTCCTGGTACGCCGCCGCCGACAGGTTGCCGCCCCACGTGTCGAAGATCTGCACCGCTTGCGCGCCGGCCATGATCTGGCCGTTGAGGTACGAGGTCACCGACTGCGCCAGCTTGTCCAGCAGCAGGTGCATGGCTTGCGGGTTGTCGTAGAGCATGGCTTTGGTCTTGCGGAAGTCTTTCGACGAACCGCCTTCAACCATATAGGTGGCCAGGGTCCATGGGCTGCCGGAGAATCCGATCAGCGGTACACGGCCGTTCAGTTCGCGGCGGATGGTGCTGACCGCGTCCATCACGTAACCGAGGTCTTTGTGCGGATCAGGAATCGGCAGGGCTTCGATGTCGGCCATCGTGCTGACGACTTTTTTGAAGCGCGGACCTTCACCGGTTTCGAAGTACAGGCCCTGGCCCATGGCGTCCGGGATGGTGAGGATGTCGGAGAACAGGATTGCCGCGTCCAGTTGCGGATAGCGGTCGAGCGGTTGCATGGTGACTTCGCAAGCGAACGCCGGGTTCATGCACAGGCTCATGAAGTCGCCGGCCTTGGCACGGCTGGCGCGGTATTCAGGCAAGTAGCGACCGGCCTGACGCATCATCCACACAGGGGTGACGTCTACAGGTTGCTTGAGCAGGGCGCGAAGGAAACGGTCGTTCTTCAGGGCAGTCATGTCGGCATCCGGAAAAAAAGTGCGGGCATTTTCTCAGAGCTCGACGCAAAAGGCACGGATGCAGGTCAGCCTTTTGTCTATCGGGTCAATTTGTCGCGGGTTACATCAACTAAATCTGCGTTGAATTTACCGGCCTCTTCGCGGGCAAGCCTCGCTCCTACAGGGTCATATTGCACCTGTAGGAGCGAGGCTTGCCCGCGAAGGGAGCGACGCCGATCAAGCAGATTTAGACGCCCAGGTAGTCCAGGATCCCTTCAGCCGCATTGCGGCCTTCGAAGATCGCCGTCACCACCAGGTCGGAACCGCGAACCATATCGCCACCGGCGAAGATTTTCGGGTTGCTGGTCTGGTGCTTGAACTGACCTTGTTCAGGCGCAACTACGCGGCCCTGGCTGTCAGTCTGGATGCTGAACTGCTCGAACCACGGCGCCGGGCTTGGACGGAAACCGAAAGCGATGACCACGGCGTCGGCCGGGATGATCTCTTCGGAGCCCGGGATCGGCTCGGGGCTGCGACGGCCACGGGCGTCCGGCTCGCCGAGACGGGTCTCGACCACCTTCACGCCTTCAACCTTGTCTTCACCCACGATGGCGATCGGCTGGCGGTTGTAGAGGAATTTCACGCCTTCTTCCTTGGCGTTCTTCACCTCTTTGCGCGAGCCAGGCATGTTCGCTTCGTCACGACGATACGCACAGGTCACCGACTTGGCGCCCTGGCGGATCGACGTACGGTTGCAGTCCATCGCCGTGTCGCCGCCGCCCAGTACCACAACCTTCTTGCCTTTCATGTCGACGAAATCTTCCGGCGACTTTTCAAAGCCCAGGTTGCGGTTGACGTTGGCGATCAGGAAGTCCAGCGCGTCATGCACGCCCGGCAGGTCTTCACCGGCAAAGCCGCCCTTCATGTAGGTGTAGGTGCCCATGCCCATGAACACGGCATCGTATTCTTCGAGCAGTTGCTCGACGGACACGTCCTTGCCCACTTCGGTGTTCAGGCGGAACTCGATGCCCATGCCGGTGAAAACTTCGCGGCGATTGCTCAGCACGGTCTTTTCCAGCTTGAACTCCGGGATACCGAAGGTCAGCAGACCGCCGATTTCCGGGTTCTTGTCGAACACCACCGGGGTCACGCCGCCGCGTACCAGCACGTCGGCACAACCGAGACCGGCCGGGCCTGCGCCGATGATCGCGACACGTTTGCCGGTCGGCTTGACCTTGGACATGTCCGGGCGCCAGCCCATGGCGAACGCGGTGTCGGTGATGTACTTCTCGACCGAACCGATGGTCACCGCGCCGAAGCCGTCGTTGAGGGTGCAGGCACCCTCGCACAGACGATCCTGCGGGCACACCCGGCCGCAGACTTCCGGCAGGGTGTTGGTCTGGTGCGACAGCTCGGCGGCCTGGAGGATGTTGCCCTCGGCCACCAGTTTCAGCCAGTTCGGAATGAAGTTGTGCACCGGGCACTTCCATTCGCAATACGGGTTACCGCAACCCAGGCAGCGGTGGGCCTGATCGGCCGAATGCTGGGGTTTGAAGGGTTCGTAGATCTCCACGAACTCTTTCTTGCGTTGACGCAACAGTTTCTTCTTCGGATCTTTGCGCCCGACGTCGATGAACTGGAAGTCGTTATTCAGACGTTCAGCCATTGTTAAAACCTCATCAAACTCTTCAGGCGCATATCACTGCGGGTTGGCACGGGTGCTGGAAAGCAACGTTTTCAAGCTGGCAGCCTTGGGCTTGACCAACCAGAAACGGCGCAGGTAGTCATCGAGGTTTTCCGCGAGTTCACGACCCCACTCGCTGTCGGTTTCCTCGACGTACTCGTTCAGCACGCGTTGCAGGTGGCTACGGTAGGCTTCCATCGCTTCGCCGCTGATCCGCTGGATTTCCACCAGTTCGTGGTTGACCCGGTCAACGAAGGTGTTGTCCTGATCGAGCACGTAGGCGAAACCGCCGGTCATGCCTGAGCCGAAGTTGTAACCGGTTTTGCCCAGGACGCAGACGAAACCACCGGTCATGTACTCGCAGCAGTGATCGCCAGTGCCTTCCACCACGGTGTGAGCACCGGAGTTACGCACGGCGAAACGCTCGCCCGCAGTGCCGGCAGCGAACAACTTGCCGCCGGTGGCGCCGTACAGGCAGGTGTTGCCGATGATGGCACTGTCCTGAGTCTTGTAGGCGCTGCCCTTCGGCGGAACGATGACCAGTTTGCCACCGGTCATGCCTTTGCCGACGTAGTCGTTGGCATCGCCTTCCAGGTACATGTTCAAACCGCCGGCGTTCCACACACCGAAGCTCTGACCGGCCGTCCCTTTGAAGCGGAAGGTGATCGGCGCGTTCGCCATGCCTTGGTTGCCGTGCTTGCGCGCGATTTCACCGGAGATCCGCGCGCCGATCGAACGGTCGCAGTTGCAGATATCCAGCGCGAATTCGGCGCCGCTCATGTCGTTGATGGCCGAGGTGGCCATATCGATCATTTTCTCGGCCAGCAGGCCTTTGTCGAACGGCGGGTTGCGGTCGACCTGGCAGAACTGAGGCTTGTCTGCCGGGATGTGATCGCTGCCCAGCAACGGGGTCAGGTCCAGGTGGTTCTGCTTGGCGGTCTGGCCTTCGAGGACTTCCAGCAGATCGGTGCGACCGATCAGCTCTTCGAGGGAGCGCACGCCCAGCTTGGCCAGCCACTCACGGGTTTCTTCGGCGACGTAGGTGAAGAAATTCACCACCATGTCGACGGTGCCGATGTAGTGATCCTTGCGCAGCTTCTCGTTCTGAGTCGCGACGCCGGTGGCGCAGTTGTTCAGGTGGCAGATACGCAGGTATTTGCAGCCCAGCGCGATCATTGGCGCGGTGCCGAAACCGAAGCTTTCAGCGCCGAGGATGGCCGCCTTGATCACGTCGAGGCCGGTTTTCAGGCCGCCGTCGGTCTGTACCCGGACTTTGCCGCGCAGGTCGTTGCCACGCAGGGTCTGGTGGGTTTCGGCCAGGCCGAGTTCCCACGGAGCGCCCGCGTATTTGATCGAGGTCAGCGGCGATGCGCCGGTGCCGCCGTCGTAGCCGGAAATGGTGATCAAGTCCGCATAGGCCTTGGCCACACCGGCGGCGATGGTGCCGACGCCCGCTTCTGCTACCAGCTTCACCGAGACCAGCGCTTTCGGGTTGACTTGTTTCAGGTCGAAAATCAGCTGCGACAAGTCTTCGATCGAGTAGATGTCGTGGTGCGGCGGCGGCGAAATCAGGGTCACGCCCGGCACTGCGTAACGCAGCTTGGCGATCAGACCGTTGACCTTGCCGCCTGGCAGTTGACCGCCTTCGCCGGGCTTGGCGCCCTGGGCAACCTTGATCTGCAGCACTTCAGCGTTGACCAGGTATTCCGGGGTCACACCGAAACGGCCTGTCGCGACTTGCTTGATTTTCGAGCTCTTGATGGTGCCGTAGCGCGCCGGGTCTTCGCCGCCTTCGCCGGAGTTGGAACGCGCACCGAGGCGGTTCATGGCTTCGGCCAGGGCTTCGTGAGCTTCCGGCGACAGTGCGCCAAGCGAAATGCCGGCGGAGTCAAAGCGCTTGAGCACCGATTCCAGCGGTTCGATCTCGCTGATGTCCAGCGGCGTGGCCAGCGTCTTGACGTTGAACAGGTCGCGGATCATCGACACCGGACGGTTGTCCACCAGCGACGTGTATTCCTTGAACTTGCTGTAGTCGCCCTGCTGCACAGCGGCTTGCAGGGTGTTGACCACGTCCGGGTTGTAGGCGTGATATTCGCCACCGTGGACGAACTTCAGCAGGCCGCCTTGCTGGATCGGCTTGCGCGGGCTCCAGGCTTCGGCGGCGAGGGCTTTCTGCTCGGCTTCGATGTCGACGAAACGTGCGCCCTTGATGCGGCTCGGCACGCCACGGAAGCTCAGGTCGCAGACTTCCTCGGACAGGCCGATGGCTTCGAACAGTTGAGCGCCGCGGTAAGAAGCGATGGTCGAGATACCCATCTTCGACAGGATCTTCAGCAGGCCTTTAGTGATGCCTTTGCGGTAGTTCTTGAACACCTCATAGAGGTCGCCCAGGACTTCACCGGTACGGATCAGGTCGCCCAGCACTTCATAAGCCAGGAACGGATAAACCGCCGAGGCGCCGAAGCCGATCAACACCGCAAAGTGGTGCGGGTCGCGTGCGGTGGCGGTTTCCACCAGGATGTTGGAGTCGCAACGCAGGCCTTTTTCGGTCAGGCGGTGGTGTACCGCGCCGGTGGCCAGGGAAGCGTGGATCGGCAACTTGCCCGGTGCAATGTGACGGTCGCTCAGGACGATCTGGGTGCGACCGGCGCGAACGGCTTCTTCAGCCTGATCGGCGACGTTGCGCACGGCAGCTTCGAGGCCGACGCTTTCGTCGTAGTTGAGGTCGATGATCGCGCGCTCGAAGCCCGGACGATCGAGGTTCATCAGCGAGCGCCACTTGGCCGGGGAAATGACCGGCGAGCTGAGGATTACGCGCGAGGCGTGTTCCGGCGACTCCTGGAAGATGTTGCGCTCGGCACCGAGGCAGATCTCCAGCGACATGACGATGGCTTCACGCAGCGGGTCGATCGGCGGGTTGGTCACCTGCGCGAACTGCTGGCGGAAATAGTCGTACGGCGTGCGCACGCGCTGGGACAGCACGGCCATCGGCGTATCGTCGCCCATGGAGCCAACGGCTTCGTAGCCTTGCTCGCCGAGCGGACGCAGCACCTGGTCGCGCTCTTCGAACGTGACCTGATACATCTTCATATACTGCTTGAGCTGATCGACATCGTAGAACGCCGAACCGTGGTCGTTGTCTTCCATGGTCGCCTGGATGCGCAGGGCATTCTTGCGCAGCCATTGCTTGTACGGATGACGGGACTTCAGACGGTTGTCGATCGCGTCGGTGTCGAGGATCTGGCCGGTCTCGGTGTCCACGGCAAAGATCTGGCCCGGGCCAACGCGGCCCTTGGCGATCACGTCTTCAGGCTGGTAATTCCAGACACCGATTTCCGACGCCAGGGTGATGAAACCGTTCTTGGTGGTGACCCAACGCGCCGGACGCAGACCGTTACGGTCGAGCAGGCACACCGCGTAACGACCGTCGGTCATTACCACGCCGGCCGGGCCGTCCCACGGTTCCATGTGCATCGAGTTGTATTCGTAGAACGCACGCAGGTCCGGGTCCATGGTTTCGACGTTCTGCCACGCAGGCGGAATGATCATCCGCACGCCACGGAACAGGTCGATGCCACCGGTGACCATCAGCTCGAGCATGTTGTCCATACTGGAGGAGTCGGAACCGACGCGGTTCACCAGCGGGCCGAGTTCTTCCAGATCCATCAGATCGTTGGTGAACTTGGTGCGACGGGCCTGGGCCCAGTTGCGGTTGCCGGTGATGGTGTTGATCTCGCCGTTGTGGGCGAGGAAGCGGAATGGCTGGGCCAGCGGCCATTTCGGCAGGGTGTTGGTGGAAAAGCGCTGGTGGAACACGCAAATCGAGGTTTGCAGGCGCTGATCGCTGAGGTCTGGATAGAAGGCGGTCAAATCCGCCGGCATCATCAGGCCTTTGTAGATGATGGTCTTGTGCGAAAAGCTGCAGATGTAGTGATCGACGTCGGCGGCGTTGGCCACGGACGAGCGACGACGGGCGCTGAACAGCTTGATCGCCATGTCCTGATCGCTCAGGCCTTCACCGCCGATGTAGACCTGCTCGATCTGCGGCAGGCGCTCAAGGGCCAGGCGGCCGAGGACGCTGGTGTCGATCGGCACTTTGCGCCAGCCGACCAGGGTCAGGCCTTCGGCCAGGATCTCGCGGTTCATGTTCTCGCGAGCGGCTTCGGCTTTGACCGGGTCCTGGTTGAAGAAGACCATGCCCACGGCATATTGCTTGGGCAGTTCGACGCCGAAGGTTTCCTGGGCGATGGCTCGCAGGAACACGTCCGGCTTTTGAATCAGCAGACCGCAACCGTCACCGGTCTTGCCGTCGGCGTTGATCCCACCGCGGTGGGTCATGCAGGTCAGGGCCTCGATGGCCGTTTGCAAAAGGGTATGACTGGGCTCGCCCTGCATATGGGCTATCAGGCCGAAACCGCAGTTATCCTTGAATTCATCTGGTTGGTACAGACCTGCTTTCATAGACACTTTCTCACCAGGCTGCCTCTTATCGAGGCAAATTTCTTTTCAATTCAACCACTTACCATCCGCGCCGAACGTACGCCAGCTTTGCGGGGGCAAAAGGGAGGTCATTGTACACACCGACACAGAGGCTCACAAATTTGACGACGAAATGTCGCAAATCTATGTCGCATTTGTGAAAGGTTTAAAGCGATCTGCTGTGCTAGTCAAAACTTTTTTAATTTTGACTGCAACGACTCAAAGACTACTGTGACGCAGACACCACAAGGCACGCGGCCTGTAGAGGCGGCATGCGCTTGTAGAAATTTTGAGGTGCCGGGAGAGGCGGCCTGGGTAAGGCCGCCGAATCTTCAGCGAGTTGTTGCCAGTTCCTGTTGGACGCTGGCGACAGTGCGAGGCCAAGGTTTACCAGCCTGAACCTTCGCTGGCAAGGCCTTGATGGCGGTAACGGCTGCATCGCGGTTGGCGAAGTTACCGTAAGTGATGACGTAAAGCGGCTTGCCGTTGAGGACTTTCTTGAAATAACGGTACTCGCCGCCCTGCTCTTTCACGAAGTTTTGCGCGGTCGCCTCGGAGCTGGTGCCGAGGATCTGCACCACGTAGTTACCCGGAGCCTGACCGGCGTACCAGGTGCCGCCGGCAGCCTTGGCCGCAGCCGCTGGTTTCTCGGCAGGCTTGGCGGTTGCGACAGCCGCTGGCTTGGCTGGCGCAGGCGCTGGTGCCGGCTTCACTGCAGGCGCCGTCGGAACCGGCTTGGCCGTCGCGACCTGAGTCGGCGCTGGGGCTGGTGCAGGCGCTGGCGTCGGCTTGGCGGCTGGCGTCGGCGCAGGACCGGCCTGGATGCCCGCAGGAGGCGCAATGGTGGTCACGGTCGGCGGTGTAGCGCTGGAACCCTCTACCGGCACGCCATCGTCGCCCTCGGTGATGCCACCGGCGGCTTCAGCCAGCGGGCCACGCATGACCGGCTGCGAGTTGCCG
This sequence comes from Pseudomonas sp. BF-RE-21, assembly GCF_019947305.1. Classification (NCBI taxonomy): domain Bacteria; kingdom Pseudomonadati; phylum Pseudomonadota; class Gammaproteobacteria; order Pseudomonadales; family Pseudomonadaceae; genus Pseudomonas; species Pseudomonas sp. BF-RE-21. Next base: position 49,589 of record NZ_JAGYGF010000025.1, read on the forward strand.
ACCAACGGCAATGGCATCGGTTGCGAATTACCGGCGAATTCCACGGCAGGTGCGCCACCGCTGTTAGGTTGTGGCGTGCCCTGGCCGAGCGGCAGTTGCGCCTGTTCGTTGGCAGGTGCGCCGGTGGTCGGTGCTTTGCTGCGACCCGGCATCAACCAGGCGGCGGCTACCGCGACCACGACGACGGCGGAAATCGCCAATACGTGTTTCTTCGGCATGTTGAACCCCATACTTGGACGCTTGACCGCTGAGCGGCTGGCAATCATGGCTTCGATCATTGCATCGCGGGCAACCTGGTTGATGTTGCCAGGCCAGCCGTCGGAGCTTTCGTGAATATCAGAGATCTGTTCTGCGGTGAAAAGTTCGATACCCCGTCCAGCACCTTCGAGCCGCTGGTCCAGATATTCGCGGGTTTCTTCTTCGGTGTAAGGCTGCAGCTCGATGACGTGGAAGCGCTCTTCTTCAAGGCTCAGCGCCTCAAGTTGAGCGATCAGCGAGGATTCGCCGAACAGGAACACGTGCGGACGGCCTTCCGGCGCACCGGCGGCCAGCTCCATCAAGGCTTCGAGCGCGGACTCGTCGAGCTGCTCGGCGTCGTCCACCAGCAAATAGACTTCCTGACCGGTCAGCGCGAGCTGCACGACCTGAGCCAGAATCGCGCCGGTCTCGGCCTCGGCAACGTTCAGCGCCTGAGCCACCTGACGCAGCACGCCCGCCGCATCACCGGCACCACGGGCGGAAACCACCACGCTTTGAACAGACTGTTTATTGGTGCTGGCCACCAGGGCCTGACGCAACAGGGTCTTGCCACTGCCTTGCGGGCCGGTGACCACCAGCAGCAACTGGCTGTAACGGGCCAGGTGGTGCAGCTGACCCAGCACAGGTTTGCGCTGGGCCGGGAAGAATTTGAAGCCAGGCACCCGTGGAGCAAAAGGGTCATGACTCAACTGGTAATGGCCGAGGAAAGCCTCGTCGGCGTGCAAACTAGTCATCGGGATCTTATTAACCTTTAAGCTGAGCCAGGGCGCGGTAATCCGCTCCCAGCGTGGCCTGTAGAACCTCTTTCGGATAATCGTCGGTCACCACTGCTTCGCCCATGTGGCGCAGCAGCACCAGGCGCAAACGACCGTCGATCACTTTCTTGTCAATTGCCATGTGTTCGAGAAAATCGGCTTCAGTCATCTCTTCAGGCGGGATGACCGGCAGGCCGGCACGCTGGAACAGGCGAATGCCGCGATCACGCTCTTGCTCACTGATCCAGCCCAGACGCGTGGACATTTCCAACGCCATTACAGTACCGGCAGCGACCGCTTCACCATGCAGCCAGACACCATAGCCCATGTGGGTTTCGATGGCGTGGCCGAACGTGTGGCCCAGGTTCAACGTGGCGCGAACGCCGGTTTCCTTTTCATCGGCGCCGACCACCGCTGCCTTCGCCGCGCAGGAGCGCTCGATGGCATAGGTCAGGGCGACCTGGTCCAGGGCTCGCAGGCGATCGACGTTTTCTTCGAGCCAGGTCAGGAAGGGCTCGTCGCAGATCAAGCCGTATTTGATGACTTCAGCAAGCCCGGCGGACAACTCGCGGGCCGGCAGGGTATTGAGGGAGGCGGTATCGATCAGCACCACGTTCGGCTGATAGAACGCGCCGACCATGTTTTTGCCCAGTGGATGATTGATCCCCGTCTTGCCGCCCACCGAGGAGTCGACTTGCGACAACAGAGTGGTTGGAACCTGGATGAAATCGACGCCACGCTGGTAACAGGCGGCGGCAAACCCGGCCATGTCGCCAATCACGCCACCACCGAGGGCGATCACGGTCGTGCGACGGTCGTGTCGTGCGGTCAGCAAGCCGTCGAAAATCAGTTGCAGGGTTTCCCAGGTCTTGAAGGCTTCGCCGTCGGGCAGCACCACGGAAATCACCGAATACTGCGCAAGGCTGCGGGTCAGACGTTCAAGATAGAGCGGCGCAACGGTTTCGTTGGAGATGATCGCCACTTGCCGTCCGCGAATATGCGGGGCCAGCAGCTCGGGCTGATCCAACAAACCTTCGCCAATATGAATCGGGTAGCTGCGCTCGCCTAGATCGACCTTGAGTGTCTGCATGTGTCCCCACAGTGAAGATGAAATCAGGCGTCCCGCCTTGAGTTATCGAGTATCCAGGGCATCTGATGGTTTGACGCCGTTCGGTAGCCATCCGCCACAACCTTGAGCGGTCATGGCAGGACGCCGAGGATAGCGCATTTCGCGCTGCGCTTTAACGGGGAGGCAGCTGCTGCAAGCGCTCGAGAATATCGAGCACCACCATACGCGGCGGCCGCTCATCCGTTTCAACCACCAGGTCGGCGATTTCCCGATAAAGCGGATCGCGCAACTCCAGCAGATCCCGAAGGGTCTTGGCCGGATCGGCGGTACGCAACAGTGGCCGATTGCGGTCGCGGGCAGTGCGGCCGACCTGCTGCTCCACGGAAGCGTGCAGATAAACCACCCGACCACCGGCACGCAGCGCCCGACGATTGGCTTCGCGCATGACTGCACCGCCACCGGTCGCCAGCACCACGCCGTCGCAATCGCACAGCTCGGCAATCATCGCCTGCTCGCGGTCGCGAAAGCCCGGTTCGCCTTCCTTATCGAAGATCCATGGGATATTGGCGCCCGTGCGCAATTCAATTTCCTTATCGGAATCTTTGAATGGCAGGCGCAGCTCTTTGGCCAGCAACCGGCCGATGGTGCTTTTTCCAGCCCCCATCGGTCCAACAAGAATCAAATTTCGCACAGAATCAATGACTCACAGCAATCGCCTGGTTGTTCATGATACGCGGAGTGAGAAATACCAGCAGCTCGGATTTTTTCTCCGAAACCACGTCACGCCGGAAAAGGCGGCCAAGATACGGCACATCGCCGAGAAATGGCACCTTATCTACAACCTTGCTCTGAGTATTTGAGAAAACGCCACCGATTACGATGGTCTCGCCATCATTGACCAGGACCTTGGCGTTGACCTCGTTTTTCTTGATCGGCGGTACATCCTGGACCTTGTTCAGGTAGTCCGGTTCGTCCTTGGTGACCTTAACCTCCATGATGATCCGATTGTCCGGGGTGATCTGCGGCGTCACTTCCAGCGACAGCGAGGCCTCTTTGAAGGACACCGATGTGGCGCCGCTGGAGCTGGCTTCCTGGTACGGGATCTCGGTGCCCTTGAGGATTTTGGCGGTTTCCTTGTCGGACGTGACCACTTTGGGCTGTGAGACGATTTCGCCGTTACCGGTTTTCTCCATCGCGGTCAGCTCAAGATCCAGCAGCACATTGTCGGTGATGAAGGCGATGCCGAGCCCCGAGGTGTTGGCGGCGGCGCCCATATCGACGAACGGCGAGTTGGTACTGGTGCTGCCAGGCGTGCCGATGGTCGACGAAGCATCGGCGCCGTTGCTAACCCCGGACGTGTTCCAGTTGCCTTTGTTTTGCAAAGAACCGCCCCAGCGCACGCCGAGGCTTTTGTCGTAGTCGACGTTGGCTTCGACGATTCGCGCCTCGATCATCACCTGACGCACCGGGATGTCCAGTTGCGCGACGATCCGGCGAAGTTCGTCGAGGCGATCCTGGGTCTGATAGGCAATGATGTTGTTGGTCCGGTCATCGACAGTGATCGAACCCCGCTCATCCACTTTCGCCTCGGCACTGGTCACCGACGTGAACAACTTGGCGATATCCGCCGCCTTGGCGTAATTGACCTGCAGCAGCTCACGACGCAATGGCGCCAGATCGGCAATCTGCTTCTGCGACTCCAGCTCCTGACGTTCGCGCGCGGCAATCTCGTCGGCCGGCGCCACCAACAACACGTTGCCGATCTTGCGCTTGTCCAGCCCCTTGGTTTTCAGCACCAGGTCCAGCGCCTGATCCCAGGGCACGTTTTGCAGACGCAAGGTGATGCCGCCCTGCACCGTGTCGCTGGCCACCAGATTGAGGTTGGTGAAGTCGGCGATCAGTTGCAGCACCGAGCGCACGTCAATGTCCTGGAAGTTCAGCGAGAGCTTTTCACCGGTGTAGGCAAAACGTTCGGCGTTGCGCTTTTGCAGGTCATCGACGGTCATCGGGCGAATGCTGACGGTGAGCTTGTTGTCGGTCTGGTAGGTCGAGTAATCGAAGGCGCCGCTGGGCTCGATGCTGATGGTCGCCCGGTCCCCGGTGGCACTGGCGTTGACGAACTGCACCGGCGTGGCGAAATCCTTGACGTCCAGACGCACCCGCAGAGGTTCTGGCAATTGGGTTCTGGCAAAATTAAGGACGATCTTGCCATCGCGCTCCTGAATGTCCGGGGCGATGGAAGGGTCCGACAGGTCGATGACCACATTGCCTTCGCCCTGGGTTCCACGCTGGAAATCCACACCGCGAATGGCCTTGCTCACTGGCGCATAAGCCTTGGCCGGTGCCGCAGTTGCCGTGGCGACCCGTGAAGGCCTGGCGGCAGGCGCGGCAGCGTTACTGCCTCCCCGCCCGACCACAACGAACAGGTTGTAGCCTTCGACCCGTGCGGTGTACGGGGTCAATTGAGTCAGGTTGATGATCAGCCGCGTGCGGTCCTTGGCTTCTACCACTGTGGCGCTGCGGGCGTTGCCGCCGCCAAGATCACGGGTCTTGCTCGCCAACCGGCTGACCACGCCAGGCAGATCCAGCGCAATCCGCGCAGGCTGCTCCGTCGTGTAACCGTGGGGCGCCGGCGGCGCGCCATCGAATGACAACTTCAACTCGACGCGGTCTCCCGGCAGCGCGGCAACATCCAGCGCCTTAAGGTTGGCCGCTTGTACCATCGGCGACAGCAACGCTATCCATAGCGAAATACCGAAGGTTGCGAAAATCCTGTTCATTATTCGAGTTCCACTATGAGTGCTCTTTCAAAGGGATAGTCCGTGGCCGCTCCAGCCAGGCGCCTTCGCCGTCAGGAACGATTTCGACCACATCGACTTGCGAGCCGCTGATGGCGACGATCCGGCCATCGTTGCGCCCCAGGTAATCGCCGACTTTCAGCCGATGCACACCGCCCGCCCCGCGCAACAGCGCAAAGGAGCCCGCCGCATTGGAGATCGTGCCGACCATTTCAAACTGCTCGATGTTGAAACCTTCGAGGTACTGCTTGACCCGACTGGGGTCTGGTTTGACATTGCGTGCGCCATGTTTTTGGCCCGCCAGATCAACTCTGAGCTGCCGGGAAAACGGGCTTCGCAAGTTAGCCGCGCTGTAGGTGAACGTTGGGTAAGACCGGAATGTCGGCGTTGGTTCAATCCTGCCGGGCGCACGCAGACGCATTTCGTTCATGTAAGCGTCGAGATCACTGAAGTCATTGCTGCCATCACAACCGGCCAGGGCGGCCAACATCCCGATCATCGGAAAAATACGAACCGGGCTCATTTTTGCAGCCCCTTGTCGTTGTAGCGGTAAGTCTTGGCGAGGATGCTCATGCGCAATTTCGAGCCGCCTTCGGGGTTGGCCGGGGCAAGGTCGAAGTCATGCAGGGTGACGATCCGTGGCAGCCCGGCCACGCCACTGACGAACGTGGCGAGGTCATGATAGGCACCGGTGACAGTGATCTGGATCGGCAGTTCGATGTAGAAAGGCTGGGTCACCTCTGGCAGCAGTTTGATCTCTTCAAACTCCAGCCCGCTTCCGAGGCCGGTACGGGTGATGTCCTCCAGCAGGCCGGGCACTTCGGTGTCACTGGGCAATTGCCGCAGGAGTACGCCGAAGGAGTTCTCCATTTCCTTCATCTGCTGGGTGTACAGCTCAAGATTCGCCGCCATGTGGGCCTTGGTGGCGAATTGCTCCTTGAGGGTCGACTCTTCCTCGCGCTTGAGTTCAAGCTGGCTCTCAAGGTCACTGATGGAAAAGCTGTAGCCCAGCGCCAACACCAGAATCATCAATAGAAGACCCGCCAGCGCCTTGATGGCGGGCGGCCAGGACCCCATGTTGTTGGTGTCCAGATCGTTGATGTCGATCTTGCGCAGTCCTTCGATCCATTCGGCCGGCCTCATTGAACGGCCTCCACGGCAGCAGGCTGGGTCTGGCGCACGGTCAACTGAAAGACGTTGGCCTGATCCAGTTGGCCTGCGGTGGTCGCCTTGACCTCTGTCAGGGTGGGCGCATCGAACCAGTCCGATGCATCCAGATTGCGCATCAAGTCGGAAACACGGTTATTGGATTCTGCCGCGCCGGTGATGGACAGGGTTTTACCTTCCATTTTCACCTCGGTGAAATAGACCCCGTCCGGCAAGGTGCGCGCCAACTGATCGAAGATCCGCCCGCTGATCGGACGGTTGCCTTGCAGGTCCTGAATGATGCGCATGCGTTCGACCAATTGCTGACGCCGCGCCTTGAGGTCGCTGATCTGTTTGATCCGCTCGTCGACCACCGCAATCTGTTTACCGATGTAATCGTTTCGGGCGACCTGTCGGTCGATGGCGCCGTTGATGGCCCGATCCGCGACCAGCACCACTGCCACAGCGCCCACCAGCACGCCGACCAGCGCCAGCAAAAAGCGTTTGCGACGTGCGTCCCGCAGCTCTTCGCGCCAAGGTAAAAGGTTGATCCGCGCCATCAGTCGAAGCTCCTGAGGGCTAACCCGCAGGCGATCATCAGCGCCGGCGCGTCGCTGGCCAGGGCACCGGCGTTGACTTTGCTGCCCAGGGTCATGTCGGAGAATGGATTGGCCACTTGCGTCGAAGTGCCCAGACGCTCCTCGATCAATCGGTCCAGCCCCGGAACCGAAGCGGTGCCGCCAGCCAACAGGATATGGTCGACCGAGGTGTACTGGCCGGAAGCGAAGAAAAACTGCAACGAACGCGACACTTGCTGCACCAGTGCATCACGGAAGGGCTGCAACACTTCGCTGACGTAATCGTCCGGCAAACCGCCCTGCTTCTTCGCCAGCCCCGCTTGCTCAACGGTCAGGCCATAACGCCGCTGGATTTCTTCCGTCAGTTGACGACCGCCGAACAACTGTTCGCGGGTGTAGATGATTTTCCCGTTGCGCAGCACGCTCAGGGTGGTCATGGTCGCGCCGATGTCGACCACGGCGACCGTCAGATCCTCGCGAGACGCCGCCAGATGCCCGGTCAGCAGGCCGAATGAGCGCTCCAGCGCGTAAGCCTCGACATCGACCACGCGCGCCGTCAGGCCGGCCAGTGCGAGCGCCGCTTCACGGACTTCGACGTTTTCCTTGCGACAGGCTGCCAGCAGCACACTGACCCGTTCCGGGTTGCGTGCCGATACGCCCTGTACTTCAAAGTCGATGGCGACTTCGTCCAGTGGATAAGGGATGTATTGATCGGCCTCGATCTTCAGCTGGTTTTCCAGCTCGTCGTCGGAAAGACCTGCATCCATTTCGATGGTTTTGGTGATGACGGCAGAACCCGCCACGGCTACGGCCACATTCTTGAGGCTGGTTCTGGCCTTGAGCAGCACGCGTGAAAGTGCCTGACCCACGCCTTCGAGCTCGGCGATATTTTTCTCGACCACCGCGTTGGCAGGTAGCGGTTCTACCGCATAAGCCTCGACCCGATAGCGGTCGCCCTGGCGGCTTAACTCCAGAAGTTTCACCGACGTGGAGCTGATGTCGATCCCCAAAAGCGTATTGGCTTTTTTATTGAAGAGTCCTAGCACTACCAATTCCCTATGACTATCCGTGTCTTACGGACTCTGTAATGTCCGTTGCGTTCAAACCACCCGTCTTGACAGCAGCGCAAATGACGCTCTCGACGTAAAAATGCTTATAATGCCCAGCGTTTTTTTCCGGTTTTTACTGCAAGCGCGGGTCGTTCCCTGTTTATCTGAACCCTGCTGCCTAATTCATTCTTTGCCCTGGATATCCCAAAGCCTTGATTCGTCTGCTGAAATTCTTCGGTTGGTCCATCGTCGCCGTTTTCTGCGGACTGCTCCTTGGTCTGAGCGGCGCGTTTCTTTACCTTAGTCCGGGATTACCCTCTGTGGAGGCTCTGCGAAGCATCCAGTTGCAGATTCCATTGCGCGTCTACAGCAGCGACAACAAGTTGATCGCAGAGTTTGGCGAAATGCGCCGTACACCGATCCGTTTCGCCGACATTCCCCCCAATTTCATTAATGCGTTACTAAGTGCTGAAGACGACAATTTCGCCAACCACTACGGCGTCGATCCCAGCAGCCTGATGCGTGCCGCCACCCAATTGGTCAAAAGCGGACACATCCAGTCCGGCGGCAGCACCATCACCATGCAGGTGGCGAAGAACTTCTTCCTGACCAGCGAACGCAGCTTCTCGCGCAAGACCACTGAAATCCTCCTGGCCCTGCAGATCGAACGGCAGCTGACCAAGGACGAGATCCTCGAGTTGTACGTCAACAAGATCTATCTGGGCAACCGCGCCTACGGCATCGAGGCCGCGGCGCAGGTTTACTACGGCAAGTCGATTCGTGACGTCAGCCTCGCACAGATGGCGATGATCGCCGGCCTGCCGAAAGCTCCGTCGCGCTTCAACCCGCTGGCCAACCCGGCCCGCAGCAAGGAACGTCGCGACTGGATCCTTGGCCGCATGTACAAGCTCGGCAAGATTACCGAGAGCGATTACACCGCCGCGATCAACGAGCCGCTGAACGCCAGCTATCACGTGCCGACCCCGGAAGTGAACGCGCCGTACATTGCTGAAATGGCCCGCGCCGAAATGGTCGGCCGCTACGGCAGCGATGCCTACACCGAGGGTTTCCGCGTCACGACCACCGTGCCGAGCAACCTGCAGGAAATGGCCAACACTGCCGTCCATGAAGGCCTGATGACCTACGATCAGCGTCACGGCTATCGTGGCCCCGAGTCGCGCCTGCCGGGCAAGACCCGCGAGGCCTGGGTCTCGGAGCTGACCAAGCAGCGCACCATCAGCGGCCTTGAGCCGGCCATCGTCACGCAGGTCGAGAAGAACGGCCTGCAAGTGCTGACCCGTACCGGCGACGAACACATCGGCTGGGACAGCATGAAATGGGCGCGGCCGTTCCTGAACACCAACAGCATGGGCGCCAATCCGAAGCAGCCCGCGGATGTGGCTCAGGTCGGTGATCTGATTCGCGTGCAGCGTCAGCCGGACAATTCGCTGAAATTCAGCCAGATCCCGCAAGCTCAGGGCGCACTGGTCTCCCTTGATCCGCAGAACGGCGCGATTCGCTCGCTGGTCGGCGGTTTCGCCTTCGAGCAGAGCAACTACAACCGTGCCCTGCAGGCCAAGCGCCAGCCAGGTTCGAGCTTCAAACCGTTCGTCTACAGCGCTGCGCTGGATAACGGCTACACCGCCGCCAGCCTGGTGAACGACGCACCGATCGTGTTCGTCGACGAATACCTGGACAAGGTCTGGCGTCCGAAGAACGACACCAACACCTTCCTCGGCCCGATCCGCCTGCGTGAAGGGCTGTACAAGTCGCGCAACCTGGTGTCGATCCGCCTGGTGCAGGCGCTGGGTGTCGATCGCACCATCGACTACATCAGCAAGTTCGGCTTCAACAAGCAGGACCTGCCGCGCAACCTGTCGCTGGCCCTGGGCACCGCGACCCTGACGCCAATGGAAATCGCCACCGGCTGGAGCACGTTCGCCAACGGCGGCTTCAAGATCACCCCGTACATCATCGACAAGATCGAAAGCCGCAATGGCGACACGCTGTTCGTCGCCAATCCGCCAAGCGTGCCGAAAGGCGATGCGGCCACCGACGGCATCGCCGCGCCGACCGCCGAGGCCTTTACGGTCAACGCGACGCCGGGCGAAGCTCCAGGTCTGCCAACACCTCAGGCGCCGGCCGTGGCCGAACGCATTGTCGATGGTCGCACCACTTACATCCTCAACAGCATGCTCGAGGACGTGATCAAACTCGGCACCGGCCGTCGCGCACTGGCCTTGGGGCGCCCCGACATTGCAGGCAAAACCGGTACGACCAACGAATCGAAGGATGCCTGGTTCTCGGGCTATAACGCCGATTACGTGACCACCGTCTGGACCGGTTTCGACCAGCCGGAAAGCCTGGGCAAACGCGAGTTCGGCGGCACCGTCGCCCTGCCGATCTGGATGAACTACATGGGCGCCGCGCTCAAAGACAAGCCGCCGCACACGCAACCGGAACCGGAAGGCATCCTCAGCCTGCGGGTTGACCCGATCAGCGGCCGGGCAGCCACCCCAGGCACGCCTGGAGCGTACTTCGAGCTGTTCAAGGCCGAAGATACGCCACCGTCGGTGAATGAGCTGGGCAACGGCAATGCGCCGGGCAGCCCGCTGCCAGCGGATGAAGCGGCGCCGATCGATCTGTTCTGATCGCAGCACCACCCAAAAAGCCCCGCCTTCGAGAGAAGTGCGGGGCTTTTTTCGCTCTGTGCATTGCGCCATAGATGTGGCGCCTGTCAGGCCGTCATCGCTGGCAAGCCAGCTCCTACAAGGGATATGAGCAGCTCACCAAATCTCTGTAGGAGCTGGCTTGCCAGCGATGAGGCCCTCACCGACAACACAAAACCTGCAGGCATAAAAAAACCCCGACTCACCAGAGCCGGGGCTTTTTGTTTGATGCGACTACGGCTTAGCCGTTGAACACATCATCCACGCTTTTCAGCGGGTAGTTCTTCGGATACGGCAGGGTTGCCACGCCGGTCTCGATTGCAGCCTTGGCCACGGCATCGGAGATCAGGGTGATCAGACGCTTGTCCATTGGCTTCGGAATGATGTACTCACGACCGAATTCCAGCTTGATGCCGCCGTAGGCGTCGCACACTTCCTGAGGAACCGGCAGTTTGGCCAGTTCACGCAGGGCGTTGGCTGCTGCCACTTTCATTTCTTCGTTGATGCGCTTGGCGCGAACGTCCAGGGCACCACGGAAGATGAACGGGAAGCCCAGTACGTTGTTGACCTGGTTCGGGTAGTCCGAACGGCCGGTCGCCATGATCACGTCGTTACGGGTGGCGTGTGCCAGTTCCGGGGAGATTTCCGGATCCGGGTTCGAGCACGCGAACACGATCGGGTTGGCCGCCATGGACAGCAGGCCTTCAGCGCTCAGCAGGTTCGGACCGGACAGGCCGACGAACACGTCTGCGCCTTGCAGGGCGTCAGCCAGGGTGCGCTTGTCGGTCGCGTGAGCGAAGACAGCCTTGTACTGGTTCAGGTCGTCACGGCCGGAGTGGATCACGCCGGTACGGTCAACCATGTAGATGTTTTCGATGTTGGCGCCCATGCTCACCAGCAATTTCATGCAGGAGATGGCGGCCGCACCGGCACCCAGGCAGACGATCTTGGCGTCGGCGAGGGTTTTGCCAGCGATTTCCAGGGCGTTGATCATGCCGGCGGCAGTCACGATTGCGGTGCCGTGCTGGTCATCGTGGAATACCGGAATGTCGCACTGCTCGATCAGAGCGCGTTCGATCTCAAAGCACTCAGGTGCCTTGATGTCTTCCAGGTTGATGCCACCGAAGGTGATGGAGATGCGCTTGACGGTGTCGATGAAGGCTTGCGGGCTTTCGGAGTCGACTTCGATGTCGAAAACGTCGATGCCGGCGAAGCGCTTGAACAGCACGCCTTTACCTTCCATCACTGGCTTGGAAGCCAATGGGCCGAGGTTACCCAGGCCCAGAATCGCGGTGCCATCGGAAATGACTGCAACCAGGTTGCCTTTACCGGTGTATTTGTAGGCCAGTTCAGGATCGCGGGCGATTTCGCGTACTGGTTCGGCTACGCCGGGGCTGTAGGCCAGCGACAGGTCGCGGGCGGTAGCGGTGGCCTTGGTGAGCTCGACACTCAGCTTACCTGGACGAGGATGGGCGTGATATTCGAGAGCGGCAGTTTTCAGATCAGACATGGGGGCATTCCGCTTTTACTGTTGGACAGACTGGTCAGCGAGGATACGCGCCTCGCAAAGTCCCCACAAGACTGACCAGTCACCCCTGTCAAGCGCCCCGCCCTACGACTTTGGGCCAAGAGCCACGGAACACAAGGGATAGACTGTTCACAATCGACAATAAAAATGTCTACAATTTTTTTATCAAGGCGCCGCTTGCAACATCGCCGGATCGGTCAATGGAAGAAGCCAGCGCGCTTGCCCCGCTTGCAATCCGCCACGGCGCGAACGGTCCACGACCCAGCCACGGGCCTCGACCTGCTTGCCTTTCAGGCGCTCCAGCGCCGCACCATCAAATTGCCCCAGCAAATTGGGCGCAACACGCAGTACAAGAGAATCCTGCAACTCGATCCAAACACCGCCGCGATTGCGCTGAACCTTGCTCACACGCCCACTGACCACCGCGAAGCCGGACGTGTTGATCTGCTCCGCTTTCAGTACAGGCGACTGGCGCCACACACCGAGCCCGGCTTGCCGCGCACTGCGTTCCGCTGCTTGCTGACAGACCACCAGATCGACATTCGGCGCGACCGCCACCTGGAAACCGAGCCCTTCTGCGAGCATCTGCGCTTCGAGGTTGGCACCCTTGGCACCATAAAGATGCGCAAGGGTACGACCGTAGTGATCCTTGCTCTCTTTACCCGGCAGCACACCGACCCGCCCGCCGCTGGCAGCCACCAATGCTTCCAGGCGCTTGCGCGCCGCCACGGCGAACGGCTCGTCGGAGCGGCCCTGCTTGCCCAGCTCGGGCGTATTCAAGCCGATCATGCGCACGCTGCGGCCATCGCTCAGGCGCACGGTGTCACCATCCACCACCCGTTGCACCGCGACCGACGTCAGCCCATCCGGTACCGGGCAGAAGGCCTGGGCGCCCGAAAGCCAAATCGCGGACACAAAAAAGGCGCCCGCAAGGGACGCCTTTTTTATCAGTCTGGAGAAGCCGGAACGACCTTCCAAAATGATTGGCCTTAGGCCTTTTTCGCGCCGAAAGCACCGAAACGGTCTGCGAAGCGCTGAACGCGGCCGCCAGTGTCCAGAGTCTTTTGCTTACCGGTGTAGAACGGGTGGCATTCGTTGCAAACGTCGATCGCCAGGGCTTTGCCGAAGGTCGAACGGGTTTCGAACTTGTTGCCACAGCTGCAGGTAACAGCGATGGCTGGGTATTCTGGATGGATATCAGCTTTCATGGTGTCTTCCTCAGGCTGCGTGCCGCCACCCAACACTATTGTTGAATACCGCACGTAATTAGGCCGCGGATTCTACCAGACAATCTCAATCACGCAAGCTGTCGCTGAGACCGACCGTCTGCTAGGCTCCCGACCCAATACGCGATCCCCTGTAGGAGTGAGCCTGCTCGCGATAACGGTCTGCCAGTCGCCGCAATGTTGACTGCAAGATTGCTATCGCGAGCAGGCTCACTCCTACAGGTTATATGTCACGCCCCCTATTTTTTGTTGATCGAGACCCCCCGCGTGCCCGACGCCATTTTGCGCCTCGCCCTGCCTTCGCCCCTGCGCCGCCTGTTCGATTACCGTGCCCCGGCCGGTGTCCTGCGCGCCCAGTTGCAACCGGGCATGCGCCTGCGCGTACCTTTCGGCCGGCGGGAGATGATCGGGATTCTGGTAGAGGTCACCGACACCAGCGAAGTGCCTGCAGAAAAGCTCAAACCGGCCCTGGCCCTGCTCGACGCCACGCCGCCCTTGCCGCCAGCGCTGTTCAAGCTGTGCCTGTGGACCTCTCAGTATTATCAGCACAGCCTCGGCGACACCTTGAGCTGGGCACTGCCGGTGTTGTTGCGTCAGGGCGAACTGGCCGAAGCGCGCCAGGAACGTTTCTGGTCCGCCGCGCCTGGCGCCAGCCTCGATGACCCGCGCATCGCCCGGGCCCCGCGTCAGCGCGAGGCGTTGGCAACCCTGGCGCAGCATCCTCATGGCGTCGCCCATCAGTTGCTGAGCAAGTTGATGCTGAGCAAGGACAGCCTGGATCTGCTGCTGGCCAAGGATCTGGTGCAAGTGGAGATCCGCAAGCACGCCCCCGGCGCCCGCCACGAGCATTGGCTGGCGCAACCGGAATTGCCGCTCAACCCTGAACAACGCGCCGCCTATGAGGCGATTCGCGCCGGGTTCGACAGTTATCACGCGTTCCTGCTGGCCGGCGTCACCGGCAGCGGCAAGACCGAAGTCTATTTGCAGTTGATCCGCGAAACCCTTGAAGCCGGCAAGCAAGCACTGGTGTTGATCCCGGAAATCAACCTCGGCCCGCAGACCCTGGCGCGCTTCGAACAACGGTTCAATGCACGCATCGCGCTGATCCACTCGGCGGTCAACGATCGCGAGCGCCTCGAAGCCTGGCTCGCCGCGCGCGACGGCGACGCCGACATTATTATCGGCACCCGTTCGGCGCTGTTCACGCCGATGAAAAACCCTGGCCTGATCATCATCGACGAAGAGCACGACGGCTCTTATAAACAGCAGGAAGGCCTGCGCTACCACGCCCGCGACCTGGCATTGGTCCGCGCACGGCAGGAAAACATCCCGATCGTGCTCGGTTCCGCCACGCCTTCGCTGGAAAGCCTGCACAACGCCTACACCGGGCGCTACGGCCTCCTACGCCTCAATGAGCGTGCTGGCGGCGCCAAGCAGCCGCGCTTCCTGCGCCTGGATGTGAAAAGTCGCCCACTCGACAGCGGCATTTCCGGGCCGATGCACCAAGCCATCGGCCAGACACTCGCGGCCGGCCAGCAAGTATTGGTGTTCCTCAACCGTCGAGGTTTCGCCCCGACGCTGTTGTGCCACGACTGCGGCTGGATGTCCGAATGTCAGCGCTGCGATGCGCGAATGACCGTGCACCAACGCTCCGGCGAACTGCGCTGCCACCATTGCGGCTACGTCGAACGCGTGCCCCGGCACTGCCCGAAGTGCGGCAAAGTGGATTTGCGGCCGGTGGGCGCCGGCACCGAGCGCGCCGAAGAACGCCTGGCCATTCTGTTCCCGGATGTTCCGGTGCTGCGGGTCGACCGCGACAGCACGTCGCGCAAGGACGCGATGAATCAGCTGTTCGCGACCATTCAGAAGGGTCACCCATGCATTCTGGTGGGCACGCAAATGCTTGCCAAAGGGCATCACTTCCCACGGGTGACGCTGGTGTCGATTCTCGATGCCGACGGCGGATTGTTCTCCGGTGACTTCCGCGCCAGCGAACGCATGGCGCAACTGATCGTGCAGGTCGCCGGTCGCGCAGGCCGGGCTGAAGAGCCGGGCAAAGTGATCATCCAGACCCATCTGGCGGACCATCCGCTGCTGGTGCAACTGACTGAACAAGGCTACTTCGCGTTCGCCGAACAGGCGCTGAGCGAACGACGCTCCGCCGGTTTGCCGCCGTTTGCGCATTTGGCGCTGCTGCGGGCCGAAGCGCACAAACCGGGGCAGGCTGAAGGGTTTCTCGACGAGGCGTGCAGCGAGGCCGAGCGTTTGCTGGCTGAACAGAATCTGACCGGGATCGAATTGCTCGGGCCGGTGCCTGCACCGATGGAACGTCGGGCCGGGCGTTATCGCGCGCAGTTATTGTTGCAGGCAACGGCCCGGGCGCCGCTGCACCGGTTGCTGGCCAGTTGGTTGCTGGTGCTGGAGCAGATGCCGAGCGGGCGGGCGGTGCGCTGGTCTTTGGATGTCGACCCGGTCGATTTGTATTGATTTCAATATTGCCTTCGCGGGCAAGCCTCGCTCCTACGGGTTTGTGTCGTTCACAATATTGGCAAACGACTCGACCCTGTAGGAGCGAGGCTTGCCCGCGAAGAGGCCCTAATAGTCACCACATATCCACAACCTGCCCGCTATAGTTGGCAAGCCCGCCTTCGCAACGGATAATGCCCAGTTTTTCCACCAGCGCATCGAAGCGCCGCCGCGCTTGCGGTCGAAAGAGAAGACCATGAAAGACACCATTCGCCAGTTGATCCAACAAGCCATCACCCAACTCGTCAACGAAGGTGTGTTGCCTGAAGGCCTGACGCCGGCGATCCAGGTGGAAAACTCCCGAGACAAGAAAAACGGCGACTTCGCCAGCAACATCGCCATGATGCTAGCCAAGCCGGCCGGCATGAAGCCGCGCGATCTGGCCGAGAAAATCATCGCTGCGCTGCCGGCTGACGAAAACATCACCAAGACCGAAATCGCCGGTCCTGGCTTCCTGAATTTCTTCCAGAACACCGACGCCCTGGCCACCCGCCTCGACGCCGCACTGGCCGACGAGCACATCGGCGTGCGCAAGGCTGGCCCGGCGCAACGCACCGTGGTCGACCTGTCGGCACCGAACCTCGCCAAAGAGATGCACGTCGGCCACTTGCGTTCGACCATCATCGGCGACGGCGTGGCTCGCGTTCTGGAGTTCCTCGGCGACGAAGTGATCCGTCAGAACCACGTGGGCGACTGGGGCACCCAGTTCGGCATGCTGATGGCTTACTTGCAGGAAAACCCGATCACCAGCGACGAGCTGTCGGACCTGGAAAACTTCTACCGCGCCGCCAAGGGCCGTTTTGACGAATCCGAAGAGTTCGCCGACCGCGCCCGTGGCCTGGTGGTCAAGCTGCAAGCCGGCGACCCGGATTGCCTGGCGCTGTGGACCAAGTTCAAGGACATCTCGCTGTCGCACTGCCAGAAAATCTACGAGCTGCTGAACGTCAAACTGACCATGGCCGACGTGATGGGCGAAAGCGCCTACAACGACGACCTGATCAATGTGGTCAACGACCTCAAGGCCGCTGGCATGCTGGTCGAGAGCAACGGCGCGCAGTGCGTGTTCCTCGACGAGTTCAAGAACGCTGACGGCGACCCGCTGCCAGTGATCATCGTCAAGGCGGATGGCGGCTACCTCTACGCCACCACCGACCTGGCGGCGGTACGTTATCGCAGTGGCAAGCTGAAGGCTGATCGCGCGCTGTACTTTGTCGACCAGCGCCAGGCCCTGCACTTCCAGCAAGTGTTCGCTGTCGCCCGCAAGGCTGGCTTCGTGACGCACCCGATGGAAATGGAACACATGGGTTTCGGCACCATGAACGGCGCCGATGGCCGTCCGTTCAAGACCCGCGATGGCGGCACCGTGAAGCTGATCGACCTGCTGACCGAAGCCCAGGAGCGCGCCTACAACCTGGTCAAAGAGAAAAACCCGGAGCTGGCCGAAGACGAGCTGCGCAACATCGCCAAGGTCGTGGGCATCGGCGCAGTGAAATACGCCGACCTGTCCAAGCACCGCACCAGCGACTACAGCTTCAACTTCGACCTGATGCTGAACTTCGAAGGCAACACCGCGCCGTACCTGCTGTACGCCTACACCCGCGTGGCGGGCGTGTTCCGCAAGCTCGGCAAGGACTTCAGCGAAGTCGAAGGCCAGATCGTCCTGGAAGCCGCGCATGAACATGAGCTGGCAGCCAAACTCGCGCAATTCGGCGAAATCCTGAACAACGTGTCCGAGAAAGGCACGCCGCACATCCTCTGCACCTACCTGTACGACGTTGCCGGCCTGTTCTCCAGCTTCTACGAGAACTGCCCGATCCTCAGTGCTGAAACCCCGGCGCAAATGCAAAGCCGCTTGCGTCTTGCCGCGCTGACCGGTCGCACTCTCAAGCAAGGCCTGGAACTCTTGGGTCTGGAAACTCTGGAGCGTATGTAAGTTGGCTGCCAAGAAAAAACCTGCACCCAAGCGTGGCGCCAGCCGTTACCAAGCTCCTGCAAAGCAACCGATCCCGGGTTGGTTGTGGATGGCCATCGGCCTGACGGTCGGCGCGTTCATTGTGTTCCTGATGAAGCTGGAACCGGGCAAGGGCAGCGACAGCGTCAAGCGCGAGAAGATCGAGCAGCAGAAAGCCACCAAGGTCGCCGAGGCCAACAAGACCCCGCCGAGCCCGACGCAACCGGTGAAGCCGAAGTACGACTTCTACACCTTGCTGCCGGAATCGGAAGTCATCGTGCCGCCGGATGCCGTGCCGGAGAAAACACCGCCGACGCCGGCTGTACCGACCACGCCGGTAACCCCGGCGGAAGCGGCGAAGATCGACACGGCGCGGGCTCAGGCGGCATTGGCTGGCATCACCCCGCCGCCACCGCCACCCGTGGCCAAGGCGGCACCGGTGACCAAGTTCTTCCTGCAGGCCGGTTCGTTCCGCAAGGAGGCTGATGCAGACAAGGTGCGCGCGCAGATCATCCTGCTCGGCCAAGCGGTATCGGTTGAGTCCGGCACGGTGAAGGACGAGACCTGGTATCGGGTGTTGGTCGGGCCGTTCAGCAACCGCGAACAACTGACCACCGCGCAGAAACAACTGTCCGGCGCCGGGTTCAGCAACCTGTTGTTACAACAACGCCAGAACCGCTGATCCGCGTTATCGTTCATCGCGAGCAGGCTCGCTCCCACAGGATTTGCGCCAACCCTGTGGGAGCGAGCCTGCTCGCGATTGGCGTCAGCACTCCCACCACACATCTTCGTGTACGCCACCGCTCGTCCCCTCTCCCGCCCCGCAGTTGAAAAACGCTCCACCACCCCCATATGAGTTGGCATAAGGCATTTTCGCCCCGCTGCGTGGAGACTCTCCCTTGACCACCATCGTTTCAGTTCGCCGCCACGGCAAAGTCGTCATGGGCGGCGACGGCCAGGTTTCTCTCGGTAATACCGTGATGAAAGGCAACGCGAAGAAAGTTCGTCGCCTCTACCACGGCGAAGTCCTCGCCGGTTTTGCTGGCGCCACGGCCGACGCCTTTACCCTTTTCGAGCGCTTCGAAGGTCAACTGGAGAAACACCAGGGCCATCTGGTTCGCGCCGCCGTCGAACTCGCCAAAGAATGGCGCACCGACCGCACCCTCAGCCGCCTCGAAGCCATGCTCGCGGTCGCCAACAAAGACGCGTCCCTGATCATCACCGGCAACGGCGACGTTGTTGAGCCTGAACAAGGCCTGATCGCCATGGGTTCCGGCGGCGCCTACGCCCAGGCCGCCGCCAGTGCGCTGCTGAAGAAAACCGACCTGTCAGCCCGGGAAATCGTCGAAACCGCCCTCGGCATTGCCGGCGACATCTGTGTATTCACCAACCACACCCAGACCATTGAGGAGCAGGACTGCGCCAAAGGCGACGAGTAAGTCTGTTTCGGCCCCACGCCACGACTCATCTTGTTTAAGGTCCGTCAAAATATTATGTCCATGACTCCCCGTGAAATCGTCCACGAACTCAACCGCCATATCATCGGCCAGGACGATGCCAAACGCGCCGTAGCCATCGCGCTGCGTAACCGCTGGCGCCGGATGCAACTGCCGGAAGAGCTGCGCGTTGAAGTAACGCCGAAGAACATCCTGATGATCGGCCCGACCGGTGTCGGCAAAACCGAGATCGCCCGTCGCCTGGCCAAACTGGCCAACGCACCGTTCATCAAAGTCGAAGCGACCAAGTTCACCGAAGTCGGCTACGTTGGCCGCGACGTCGAGTCGATCATTCGTGACCTGGCCGATGCTGCCATCAAGCTGCTGCGCGAACAGGAAATGACCAAGGTTCGCCACCGCGCCGAAGACGCCGCCGAAGAGCGCATCCTCGACGCCCTGCTGCCACCGGCGCGCATGGGCTTCAACAACGATGACGCCCCGTCGGCCGACTCCAACACCCGCCAGCTGTTCCGCAAGCGCCTGCGCGAAGGCCAGCTGGATGACAAGGAGATCGAAATCGAAGTCGCCGAAGTGTCCGGCGTCGATATCTCCGCGCCACCGGGCATGGAAGAAATGACCAACCAGTTGCAGAGCCTGTTCGCCAATATGGGCAAGGGCAAACGCAAGAGCCGCAAGCTCAAGGTCAAGGAAGCGCTGAAACTGGTCCGCGACGAAGAAGCCAGCCGCCTGGTCAACGATGAAGAGCTGAAGGCCAAGGCGCTGGAAGCGGTCGAGCAGCACGGTATCGTGTTCATCGACGAAATCGACAAGGTTGCCAAGCGCGGTAACTCCGGTGGCGTCGACGTGTCCCGTGAAGGCGTGCAACGCGACTTGCTGCCGTTGATCGAAGGCTGCACCGTCAACACCAAACTGGGCATGGTCAAGACCGACCACATCCTGTTCATCGCTTCCGGTGCATTCCACTTGAGCAAGCCGAGCGATCTGGTGCCTGAGCTGCAAGGGCGTCTGCCGATTCGTGTCGAGCTGAAGGCGCTGACGCCGGAAGACTTCGAACGCATCCTCAGCGAACCGCACGCCTCGCTCACCGAGCAATATTGCGCACTGCTGAAAACCGAAGGCCTGGCCATCGAGTTCCAGCCGGATGGCATCAAGCGCATCGCCGAGATCGCCTGGCAGGTCAACGAGAAAACCGAGAACATCGGTGCCCGTCGCCTGCACACGCTGCTTGAGCGCCTGCTCGAAGAGGTGTCGTTCAGCGCCGGCGACCTGGCCAGCGCTCACGACGACAAGGTGATCATGATCGACGCCGAGTACGTCAACAACCACCTCGGCGAATTGGCGCAGAACGAAGACCTGTCCCGTTATATCCTGTAGGTCATGTGAGACCTGTGTAGGAGCCGGCTTGCCGGCGATGGGGACCTTGAGATCGCCATCGCCGGCAAGCCGGCTCCTACAAGGGACCGCGAGAGTTCCACACTGACGGACATCAGGTCATGACCCAACTCCCCACCGACATCAAACTGCACAAAGCCTCGAAAACCCTGTCGCTGAAATACGCGTCCGGCGAGGAACATCACCTGCCCGCCGAGTTCCTGCGCGTGCACTCTCCTTCCGCCGAGGTCCAGGGCCACGGCAAACCTATCCTGCAATTTGGCAAGATCGGCGTAGGCCTGACCAAGGTAGAACCGGCCGGTCAGTACGCACTGAAATTGACCTTCGACGACGGCCACGACAGCGGCCTGTTCACCTGGGAATATCTGTACCAGTTGGGCGTGCGCCAAGAGGATCTCTGGAACGATTATCTTGCCGAACTGAAAGCGGCCGGAAAGACCCGCGACCCTAACGAATCTGTCGTCAAGCTGATGCTCTAACCCGCGCCTCTTGCGCATTAGAAGGCATTTTCTAATTTCATCTGTTTGAATGCTTGGCCGCGAGGTCAGTCATTAGCCTGCTTGCGAAAAAAATTAAACTCGGGTAACCAATGGAGCTGGCAAGTTACCTGCAGTGCTCTCTGAACTAAAAAGCAGCGATGCAGAATTATCGGTCACCCGAGCAGTAGTACCTGGCATTGGCTGTGTGACTACACGGCTGGACTCAGGTACTCGTCTCAGGACAATGGAGCGTCGTAGATGAGTAACAAGAATAACGATGACTTGAAGAATCAAGCCTCGGAAAACACCTTGGGGCTTAATCCTGTCGTTGGGCTGCGTGGAAAGGATCTACTGGCTTCTGCTCGAATGGTGCTCAGGCAGGCCATTAAACAACCGATTCACAGTGCGAAGCATGTCGCTCATTTCGGTCTTGAACTGAAGAACGTGCTGTTCGGCAAATCCGAACTGCTACCGACCAGCGATGACCGTCGTTTCGCCGATCCGGCCTGGAGCCAGAACCCGCTCTACAAACGTTATTTGCAAACCTACCTGGCGTGGCGCAAGGAACTCCACGACTGGATCGACGACAGTAACCTCGGGCCCAAGGATGTGGCACGCGGGCATTTCGTGATCAACCTCATGACCGAAGCCATGGCCCCGACCAACACGGCGGCCAACCCGGCAGCGGTCAAACGCTTCTTCGAAACCGGTGGCAAGAGCCTGCTCGACGGCCTCTCGCACCTGGCCAAGGATCTGGTGCACAACGGCGGCATGCCGAGCCAGGTCAACATGGGCGCATTCGAAGTCGGCAAGAGCCTGGGCGTGACCGAAGGTGCGGTGGTTTTCCGTAACGACGTGCTGGAGCTGATCCAGTACCGGCCGACCACCGAGCAGGTGCATGAGCGCCCATTGCTGGTGGTGCCGCCACAAATCAACAAGTTCTACGTTTTCGACCTGAGCCCGGACAAAAGCCTGGCGCGTTTCTGCCTGCGCAATCACGTGCAGACCTTCATCGTCAGCTGGCGCAACCCGACCAAGGAACAGCGCGAATGGGGCCTGTCGACCTACATCGAAGCGCTCAAGGAAGCGGTTGATGTGGTCACCGCGATCACCGGCAGCAAAGACGTGAACATGCTCGGCGCCTGCTCCGGCGGCATCACCTGCACCGCGTTGCTGGGCCACTACGCAGCAATCGGCGAGAACAAAGTCAACGCCCTGACGCTGCTGGTCAGCGTGCTGGACACCACCCTGGACAGCGACGTCGCACTGTTCGTCGACGAGCAGACGCTTGAAGCCGCCAAACGCCATTCCTATCAGGCCGGTGTACTGGAAGGCCGCGACATGGCGAAAGTGTTCGCCTGGATGCGCCCCAACGATCTGATCTGGAACTACTGGGTCAACAACTACCTGCTCGGCAACGAGCCGCCGGTGTTCGACATTCTGTTCTGGAACAACGACACCACCCGGTTGCCCGCCGCGTTCCACGGCGATCTGATCGAGATGTTCAAAAACAATCCGCTGATCCGCCCGGATGCACTGGAAGTGTGCGGCACGCCAATCGACCTGAAGCAGGTCACGGCCGACATCTTTTCCCTGGCCGGCACCAACGACCACATCACGCCGTGGAAGTCCTGCTACAAGTCGGCGCAACTGTTCGGCGGCAAGGTCGAATTCGTACTGTCCAGCAGCGGACATATCCAGAGCATTCTGAACCCGCCGGGCAACCCGAAATCACGCTACATGACGGGCACCGAGATGCCGTTGAAGGCTGAGGAGTGGCAGGAAAACTCCACCAAGCACACCGATTCCTGGTGGCTGCACTGGCAGGCCTGGCAAGCCGAGCGTTCGGGCGAATTGAAAAAATCCCCGACAAAACTGGGCAACAAGGCTTATCCGGAAGGTGAAGCAGCACCGGGCACTTACGTACATGAGCGGTAACTGACACACCCGCCCCCCGTAGGAGCGAAGCTTGCTCGCGAAAGCGGTCATTCATTCAACGTAGATTTCGACTGATCTGACGCCTTCGCGAGCAAGCCTCGCTCCTACAGGGGACCGGGATAATTAACCCACAGGGCTTGAAGCATGCCGCAACCGTTCATTTTTCGTACCGTCGACCTGGATGGCCAGACCCTCCGCACGGCAGTACGCCCCGGCAAGCCTCACTTGACGCCCTTGCTGATATTCAACGGCATCGGCGCCAACCTGGAGCTGGTGTTTCCGTTTGTCGCCGCATTGGACCCGGACCTCGAAGTCATCGCTTTCGACGTGCCCGGTGTCGGCGGTTCGTCGACGCCGAACCGGCCGTATCGTTTTCCGGGCCTGGCCAAACTCACGGCGCGGATGCTCGACTATCTCGATTACGGGCAAGTGAACGTGATCGGTGTGTCATGGGGTGGCGCCCTCGCCCAGCAGTTTGCTTACGACTACCCCGAGCGCTGCAAGAAACTGGTGCTGGCGGCGACGGCGGCGGGTGCGGTGATGGTGCCGGGCAAACCAAAAGTACTGTGGATGATGGCCAGCCCACGGCGCTACATCCAGCCATCGCACGTGATCCGCATTGCGCCGATGATCTACGGCGGCTCGTTCCGTCGCGATCCGACACTGGCGGCCAGCCATGCGGCGAAGGTGCGCTCGGCAGGCAAGCTCGGTTACTACTGGCAGCTGTTCGCCGGGCTCGGCTGGACCAGCATTCACTGGCTGCACAAGATCCACCAGCCAACGCTGGTGCTGGCCGGCGACGATGACCCGCTGATCCCGTTGATCAACATGCGCGTGCTGGCCTGGCGGATTCCCAACGCCCAGTTGCACATCATCGATGACGGGCACCTGTTCCTGATCACCCGCGCCGAGGCCGTGGCGCCGATCATCATGAAGTTTCTCGAGGAAGAACGGCAGCGCGCCGTGATGCATCCGCATCCGGCTCCATCGGGCGGCTAACCGACTTATCGTCGGTCGGCAGGACGCCGCGCCGCGCAACAACCCGTTACAGCGTCTATGGTGTTCTGGTTCGGTGTGTTTGTATTTGGCCTGAAGACGAAGGAGTGTTGAGTCATGCGCGACAAGCCAGCGAGGGAATCTTTACCGACTCCCGCAGCGTTCATCAACGCACAGAGTGCGATTACCGGCCTGCGTGGTCGGGATCTGTTTTCGACCCTGCGCAGCGTTGCCGCCCATGGTTTGCGCAACCCCGTGCACAGCGCCCGCCATGCGTTGAAGCTGGGCGGTCAACTGGGGCGCGTGTTGCTGGGCGAAACCCTGCACCCGACCAACCCCAACGACAATCGCTTTGCCGACCCCGCATGGAGCCTCAACCCGTTTTATCGCCGCAGTTTGCAGGCCTACCTGAGCTGGCAGAAACAGGTCAAAAGCTGGATCGACGAGAGCAACATGGACCCGGACGATCGCGCCCGCGCCCACTTCGCGTTCGCTTTGCTCAATGATGCGGTGTCACCGTCCAACACCCTGCTCAATCCGCTGGCAGTCAAGGAAATCTTCAACTCCGGCGGCAACAGCCTGGTGCGTGGCATCAGTCACCTGGTCGATGATTTCCTGCACAACGACGGCCTGCCCAGGCAAGTGACCAAGCAGGCCTTCGAGGTCGGCAAGACGGTCGCCACCACCACCGGCGCCGTGGTGTTTCGCAATGAGCTGCTGGAACTGATCCAGTACAAGCCGATGAGCGAAAAGCAGTATTCCAAACCGCTGCTGGTGGTGCCGCCACAGATCAACAAGTACTACATTTTCGACCTGAGCCCGAACAACAGCTTCGTCCAGTTCGCCCTGAAAAACGGCCTGCAAACCTTCATGATCAGCTGGCGCAACCCCGATGTGCGCCATCGCGAATGGGGCCTTTCGACCTACGTCGAAGCCGTCGAAGAAGCGATGAATGTATGCCGGGCGATCACCGGCGCCCGGGAAGTCAATCTGATGGGCGCTTGCGCCGGCGGGCTGACCATTGCCGCGCTGCAAGGCCATTTGCAGGCGAAACGGCAACTGCGCCGTGTATCCAGCGCAACCTATCTGGTGAGCCTGCTCGACAGCCAGATGGAGAGCCCCGCGACCCTGTTCGCCGACGAACAGACCCTGGAAGCGGCCAAGCGTCGGTCCTATCAGAAGGGTGTGCTGGACGGTCGCGACATGGCCAAGGTCTTCGCCTGGATGCGCCCCAACGATTTGATCTGGAGCTACTTCGTCAACAACTACCTGTTGGGCAAGGAGCCGCCGGCGTTCGACATCCTCTACTGGAACAACGACAACACACGCCTGCCGGCCGCCTTTCACGGCGACCTGCTGGACTTCTTCAAGCACAACCCGCTGAGTCATCCGGGGGGCCTGGAAGTGTGCGGCACGCCGATCGACTTGCAGAAAGTCACCGTCGACAGCTTCAGCGTGGCCGGCATCAACGACCACATCACGCCGTGGGATGCGGTGTATCGCTCGACGCTGCTGCTGGGTGGCGAGCGACGCTTCGTGCTGTCCAACAGCGGTCATGTGCAGAGCATCCTCAACCCGCCGTCCAACCCGAAAGCCAACTTCATTGAAAGCACCAAACTGAGCAGCGATCCGCGGGCCTGGTATTACGACGCCAAGCAAGTCGACGGCAGCTGGTGGACGCAGTGGCTGAGCTGGATTCAGGAGCGTTCGGGCGCGCAAAAGGAAACCCACATGGCCCTCGGCAACCAGAACTATCCACCCATGGAGGCGGCACCCGGTACTTACGTGCGCGTGCGCTGACACCCAACACACCACTGCTGCCTCCGTAGGAGCCGGCTTGCTGGCGATCGCATCACCGCGGTTCACGACCCACCGCGGTGATG